>CAWUJT010000100.1:0-8130 GCA_963922715.1 uncultured Thalassobacter sp. | reverse complement strand
AAAGAGCTTTACGACCCTAGGGCCTTCATCACTCACGCGGCATGGCTAGATCAGGCTTTCGCCCATTGTCTAAGATTCCCTACTGCTGCCTCCCGTAGGAGTCTGGGCCGTGTCTCAGTCCCAGTGTGGCTGATCATCCTCTCAAACCAGCTATAGATCGTAGGCTTGGTAGGCCATTACCCCACCAACTACCTAATCTAACGCGGGCCGATCCTTCTCCGATAAATCTTTCCCCCGAAGGGCGTATACGGTATTACTCTCAGTTTCCCGAGGCTATTCCGTAGATCTGGGCACGTTCCCACGCGTTACTCACCCGTCCGCCGCTCACCCGAAGGTGCGCTCGACTTGCATGTATTAGGCCTGCCGCCAGCGTTCGTTCTGAGCCAGGATCAAACTCTCAAGTTGAAATGCAATCTGCATTCTTGACGTTCGAACCTCTGCACATCGCCCCGATGTCACTCGGGGCCATCTTCTGTTTGCAGCTGTTTCTGAAAGAAACGTAGCCGACAAACAGTGAAGCTGACACTCTGATCATCGCCCGAAGACTACAGAGCCGATATGAGAAGCTTTTCCGTCGAATAAGGTCAAGCTGCCCGCATATCTCTTCAAAAACAAATTTTCAAATAGCAAGAGACAAAACCACCGGTTAGCGCCTTTTTGCGCGACCTGCGTTCTTACCTCAGAGTTTTTGTTTTTTGCCCGAACGAGATCAGACAATTTATTTTGAGAAGCGCATTTGCTCAACTCGTGAAGGTGTATTTACGTTTCTGCGCCAAGCTGCGCAAGGACTTTTTTCGTCAATTCCCAAATTTTTTTAACAAAATAGGGAATACGTATATTTTTCATAACGTTATGAGATACACAAATTGATCCCGCTGAGAGGACACCCTGTTCGCCTGCGCGTATTTCGTCATAACCGATCATAGGTCGTTTTTGCTTTAAGGTGTCAATGTCATATCCATAATTTCGCAACACGCTGTCATAGGATAAGATAAATCCTGTAAAAACAACCAAGATAGGTTGAACGCCAGATCATGCGCTGAAAATCTTCAAGACTTGTTTGTTTTGTCCGCAGCTTTCGCATGACGTCCAAAGTCAGGCGTATCGGTATCTTGCCCCGCTTCGATGATTCCCCGTCGTATGTGCCGTGTTCGCGTAAAATACCCATGCAGAAGGCTGCCATCGCCTGTTCTGATGGCGCGTTGTAAAGCAAAAAGCTCTTCTGTGAATCGGCCAAGAATTTCCAGGGTCGCGTCCTTGTTTGTGAGGAAAACATCACGCCACATCGTTGGATCAGAGGCGGCAATCCGGGTGAAATCCCGAAACCCTGCTGCAGAATAACGGATCACCTCGCTATCGGTCACGCGTTGCAGATCATCCGCCACCCCAACCATCGTATAGGCAATAAGGTGCGGCGTGTGGGATGTGACAGCCAGGACCAAATCATGGTGGGCCGCATCCATCGTCTCCACATTCGCCCCCATCGCCTGCCAAAGCTGGCTTAATCTGTCTAAGGCGTTCAGGTCTGTCCCATCCGTCGGCGTCAGCAAACACCATCGGTTGTCAAACAATTCCGCAAATCCAGAGTGTGGTCCAGAATGTTCGGTGCCGGCCAGCGGATGCCCAGGAATGAAATGAACCTCTGTTGAGATATGTGGGGCAACTGCCGCAATCACAGCTTGTTTGACAGAGCCGACATCCGTCAGCGTCGCGCCTTGTTTGATGAATGGCCCAATCTCAGACGCCGCAGCCGACATGGCCCCAACAGGTACTGCAAGTACAATCAAATCGGCCTCTTGCACAGCCTCTGTGGCCGTTTCAGTAATATTATCACAAAACCCGATCTCCGCTGCTGTAGCACGGGTTTCAGCAGAACGCGATGTGCCAACAATTCGCCCAACACGCCCGCTGCGCCGCATCGCATGGGCCATAGAACTTGCAATATGACCAAGCCCAACAAGGGCCACACGATTGTAGAGCACACTCATGTATCCAACTCCCGAAACGCGCGCAGGGCCGTAAGAGCACGGCTGATTTGCTGGTCTGTTCCCACGGTGATCCGCAAAGCAGCTGGCAACTTATAATTTGTCACACGGCGCACAAGAATGCCCTGGCTTTTGAGAAAGCTGTCCACCGCCGTTGCTTCCTCGGGGCTTTTCGTCCGCGCCAGCACAAAATTGGCTTGGCTGGGGTCTGAGGGAAACCCAAGTTTGGCAAGCCCTGCGGCCAGTTTTGCGCGCAGACGTATGTTCTCTGACTGACACCAGGTGCGATAGGCAACATCGCGCATGGCGGCTTCACCAGCAGCCAGTGCGATATGATTGACGTTGAACGGGCCCCGTATGCGGTTCAACGTATCAATGACGGACTGCGCGCCATAGCCCCATCCCAGACGCACCCCCCCTAAACCGTGTATCTTGGAAAATGTGCGTGTCATAAACACGTTCGGTAATTCCGTGGCCAGCGCAGCGCCGCCATCATAATCTGGAATAAATTCCGCATAAGCACCATCCAGGACCAGCAGACAGCCATCCGGCAGCCCCTCTGCCAAGCGGCGCATCTCATTGCCCCCGATCATTGTTCCCGTCGGATTGTTGGGATTGGCCAGAAACACCAGACGCGTGCACGGGCTTACCGCGGTCAGGATCGCATCGACATCTGTTATGCGCTGGCGTTCTTTCACCTCCACCGGTGTAGCCCCTGCCGCTAGAGCGCTTATCCGATACATCGCAAAGCCATGTTCGGTATGGATCACCTCATCCCCCGGCCCGGCATAGGCCTGACACAGAAAGGCGATGATCTCATCCGATCCAGCGCCGCAAATGATCCGCGCGGGATCAAGCCCTTCAACGTCGCCAATGGCCTCTCGCAAGGTGGTGTGATCAGATTTGGGATAAAGATGCAATGTCCCCGCAGCCGTTTGAGCAGCCTTTAATGCTTTGGGGGACGGACCAAAAGGATTCTCATTTGCGCTGAGTTTGAGGATATTTTCAACGCCGTCTACATGGCTCGCCCCGCCTTGATAAAGCGCAATATCAAGCACGCCGGGTTGGGGCTGTGGTGCGGCTGGCATGAGATAACTCCTTTTGGTTGGTCGCTCATATACCCAGAAATCTTTAGAGAAAAGCAGGATTCCAAGCAGGGAAAAGCCACATATCCTTAATCAAGCCGAGACACGGGCCGTGCGAATAAGCCGCAGGATGTCAGAAGCCGCTTTGGGGATATTCGTACCTGGCCCAAAAATGGCCTGCACGCCTGCCTCAGCTAAATACACATAATCCTGCTTGGGGATTACCCCGCCACAAATCACGATAATGTCTTCTGCGCCTGCCGCCCTCAGCGCCTCGACCAGTTTTGGCGCAAGCGTCTTATGTCCTGCCGCCTGCGACGAAATCCCCACCACATGCACGTCATTGTCAATGGCGTCTTGCGCCGCCTCCTGAGGCGTTTGAAACAGTGGGCCGACATCCACATCAAAGCCAATATCAGCAAAGGCCGTGGCAATCACCTTGGCCCCCCGGTCATGCCCGTCTTGCCCCATTTTGACAACAAGCATACGGGGCCTGCGCCCTTCTTCTTTGGCAAACTCTTCAACATCCGCTTGGATTTGCGCAAAATCCGCATCGCCTTCGTAAGCCGCCCCATAAACACCGGCGAGGGTTTTCACCTCGGCCCGGTGCCGCCCGAAAACCTGCTCCATCGCCAGGGAAATTTCGCCAACAGTGGCGCGGGCGCGGGCGGCTTCAACCGCCGCCTCCAGAAGATTACCACCCTCTGCAGCACGCCGCGTCAGCTCCGCCAAAGCTTTGTCACAAGCCACTGCATCGCGCGCCGCCCGAACACGGGCAAGGCGTGCCATCTGCGCCGCGCGCACAGCGTCATTATCGATGTTAAGAATATCGATCTGATCTTCGTGCTCCAATCGGTATTTGTTGACCCCAACAACCACCTCTTCGCCGCGATCAATCATGGCCTGCCGTTGTGCCGCGCTTTGTTCAATCCGCAACTTTGGCATGCCAGAGTTCACTGCTGCGGTCATCCCGCCCATGGCTTCGACTTCTTCCATAAGCGCCCAGGCTTTCTCGACCAATTCAGCGGTCAGGTTTTCCACATAGTAGCTTCCTGCCAAAGGGTCGACAACGTTCGTGACTCCGGTTTCTTCTTGCAAAATCAACTGTGTGTTGCGGGCAATCCGGGCCGAAAATTCGGTGGGCAGGGCAATTGCCTCATCAAACGAATTGGTATGCAGCGATTGCGTGCCGCCTAGAACCGCGCTCATTGCCTCAAAGGCGGTGCGTATGATGTTGTTATACGGGTCTTGTTCCTGCAAGCTAACACCCGAAGTCTGACAATGGGTACGCAACATTAAGGATTTTGGATTTTTCGGGGAAAACTCACTCATCACCCGATGCCACAGAAACCGTGCGGCACGTAGTTTGGCCGCTTCCATAAAGAAGTTCATCCCGATGGCAAAAAAGAAACTGAGGCGCCCAGCGAACTGGTCCACATCCATACCGCGCGCCAAGGCAGCCCGCACATATTCCCGCCCATCAGCCAGTGTAAAGGCAAGCTCTTGCACAAGGTTCGCGCCCGCCTCCTGCATGTGATAGCCAGAGATCGAAATCGAATTGAACTTCGGCATCTCTTGCGAGGTGTATTCAATAATATCCGCGATAATGCGCATCGAGGGATCGGGAGGATAGATATAGGTGTTACGCACCATAAACTCTTTGAGAATATCGTTTTGGATGGTGCCGGACAGGGCTGCGCGGTCCACGCCTTGTTCTTCCCCGGCAACAATGAAATTCGCCAGCGTCGGGATCACAGCCCCATTCATCGTCATCGATACAGAGATTTTATCAAGCGGAATGCCATCGAAGAGGATCTTCATGTCCTCAACACTGTCAATGGCAACACCGGCCTTACCGACATCGCCAACCACCCGCGGATGATCGCTATCATAGCCCCTATGCGTGGCCAGATCAAACGCGACAGACACCCCTTGCTGTCCCGCCGCTAAAGCTTTGCGATAAAAAGCATTTGATTCCTCCGCCGTCGAAAAGCCCGCATATTGCCGGATTGTCCAGGGCCTGCCCGCGTACATCGTCGCCTTGACCCCGCGGGTGAAAGGGGCCTGCCCCGGTATGCTGCCCAGATGAGAAAGCCCCTCTAGGTCTTGCGCTGTGTAAAGCGGTTTGACGTCAATGCCCTCTAGGGTCGGCCATTGCAAACTCCCCAGCGGTTTGCCGCGGAGTTCCTGAGTTGCGAGATCTTCCCAAAGCTTTCTAGGGTCTGGTACAGTATCATCCTGCATCTCTTGGCACTCCTTCTTTGTTTGACACTTTCACAATACGGCGGCGGTCCCTGTGGTCAACGTACACAATGTTGTCTTGAGCACCAGATCTCAGCCAGGCAATATCTTCTGCATATTTTGCAATCAGTGTCTGCGTTTGCGCAGGGTCGAAAGGTGTAAAAATCCCATCTTCAAACATATGAGGCATATCTTTTGCATTGAATTCAAACGGTTTGAAGGCGTCTGCCCCCCGCATACGTCGAAGCCCATTTAGACGACGACCCTCTGGTAACGGCACAATGCGCAAATCGGTCAAAGCACGTGCGGCCAAATGCGGCAAAGATCCAAGACGTTCATAATTCCAGACAAGAACGTCTGCTTTGGGAAAGGCATCTGCAAGTGCGCAAATCAAACCACGCCAATTTCTGTGATCATCCACCAGCACCTTCATGTCTTCATGCGACAGCCTAACAGGCTCTTTCCTGAGGCGAAACCGGATCACAGAACTCCAGTAATGATCATAACGTCGGATACAAAGCGCCACACAATCCACAGATGGCATGTGCCAGGCCAGTCGTTGAAAGCGGTCGGCGACATCGGGGTAAAGTGCCAATTGAGATAAATTCTGAGCCATCTTCCCCAGAAGGTTTTCTTCGGAGATAATCAGATGGGAGACATCTTCTTGCGCAAGGTCATCTTGCGCTTCCCGGAGTGCGACAGAAGATGCCGCCGTGCTGATATCATCCCACAAAGAGGTTTGACTGTGTCCGCCAGTCAGTCCACGCAAACGCTCATCGCGGGTGTGTTGAGGCCCCCAAACCACCACGCCTGACTGTTTTAGTCGCGCGCGCCTTAGGTGAAAGAGATATTGCAGTGTTGTTGTTGCCGTACGGTGGGCCCCCACATGCAATGTCAGCTTCATATGCTCTCCGCCGTTTATATGTCCAAGCCGATATGTAACTGTCTTTTTTTAGAATGTTATTGAATACTGGCTATCGCATACGCCGAGATCAAACAATTCAAAGTTTATCGCACAGTCACAACTATAGGCCTCAACACAACGTCATAAGACAAATTTATATAATAGATAAAAAGTCTACTGTCCGATTGCCCCAAACGCTTCGATTTCAGGCTGTGGTCCTTGCTGTTTTGCTGTATGAGAAGCCGTTTGAGTTCCCGCGGCTTTAGCCCTTGCAGGCGACATTCCAGAACTGTTGAGCCATTTTGCTATCCCCCCTGCCCCATCCATAAGCCAGGTCAAATCATCTTTGTAGACCGCAGTCATATGGGCACGCTCCAGAGGTGAAAAGAGACAATAGTGCCCCTTTATCATTGCAGTATCATGGGGCTGTGCTTGGTCGCGCAACTTGTGTTTAATCACAGTCACACGATGAACATCGTGTCCTATTGTTGGTAAAGGCGCAAGCGCAGAGCGCTCCAGTCCGGTGATTTTTGCAAATAAATCCGTCAGATCGTTTGCATGCGCCTCATAGGACCAGACATTTATTTCCGATGCCGGGAAAACCTCGGCAACGTCTTGGATGACATCCCGCCAGCGGCGGGTTTGTCGCGCCAAACTTCGGCATAAAGGCCGTGTCGGTAGCGCATGTCCTTGACGCGCTAAGACCATCATCGTTTCTGACCAATATGTGCTATATGATTGTATCCCAATAAAAATCCGATCAACAGCGCCCAGAACTGACGCAAATTGCTTTAGCCGGGGTTGGCTGGAGGGATAGAGACGCGCCAAAATAACATTATCTCTGAGTGGCCCAAGACCATCTAACAGCGTAAGGTGCACGGCACGCATCCCATCTTGTGCGGCTTTATGACGCTGCAATGCAATGCGTCCGGCAGAAAAGAGCGCACTTTTTCTACCTAAAGGCGGGACACGTCCAAATTGATTGTACACCCCAGCAAGCAACCCTTCACGCAGATATTGCGCGCCGAAATGCTTAATTTGTGCCTTGCGCAATTGATGAGTAGCTTTTGTAAATTGATCGATCACAGCCGTTTGGCCGCTACAATGTGCCCCTAAGTGAAGGTTTAGTTCCATGGCTCGCGTTCCAATGCGTTCATATATATTTCATGCCGCACGTTTCTTACTTGAAAGTAAAAACCACGCCGTCAACACAATACTCTTCGCCCCGACTCATAGTCTTCCTATATGTACATAAAACATGGAGACAATATGCGCTATAGTCATAATATTTTGCTGCCCGGTTTGTTTGTATTTACCGCTTTCCTCATCACACAGAAGGCTTTTGCGAACGGCTCAAACAGTCTTGAGATATGGGAAGCCGCACCTGAGGCGATACTATCTGCACAGGAGTTGGAACTCGACAGCTTCATGTGGCGGGCCAGACCAATTGTTGTTTTTGCCAACACTCCGTTTGATCCCGCCTACACCGAACAAATCGCCTTACTCGAAGCTGAAATTGATGAATTGATCGCGCGCGACGTGGTGATTGTCACAGATACGGATCCCACGGCACAATCTGCCTTGCGCGAACGTCTGCGTCCACGAGGCTTTATGTTGGTTTTGATCGGCAAGGACGGCGAAGTCAAACTGCGCAAGCCGTTCCCTTGGGATGTGCGAGAACTCAGCCGCGTGATTGACAAAATGCCGCTACGCCAACAAGAGATGCGTCGTTAAGCAGGCAGACCAGCTTGATCCGGCTCTGGCTTATGTTTTATTCCGGCTCTGCGTAAAGACCTAGATTAATGACAATAATTTACTTGAAGATTCGTGGCCTGTGGTAAAGACATTTAGATAAAAATAATGTCTAATCAGATGAAAGACAGCAAACGTCACCGATTTTCCTACGCAATGCTTG
>CAWUJT010000099.1:0-8172 GCA_963922715.1 uncultured Thalassobacter sp. | reverse complement strand
TCACCACCATGATGGACACGACCACCATCATCACCATCCGATGTATCCCCATGCCAATCATCCCCATGGACCTCAGTCCGCACGGAAAACGGTGAAACAAGGCTGATGCCGCTGTTTGAAACCCACATTGTGGTGGATTGGTCGGCCCGGTCCAAACCCTCGCCGGTCAGACCCACCAAAGACGCCATCTTCTGGGCGGTGGTACGAGACGGCCAAACTGTCGCAGAAGCCTACTGCCGCACACGCGCCCAGGCCCGCGCACGTCTTGCACACCTGCTGCAAGAAGAACGGACACTAGGGCGGCGGGTTCTTATGGGCTTCGATTTCCCATTTGGCTATCCCAAAGGCGTGGCGCAAAGGCTGACCGGCCATGCCTCGGCCCTCGCGCTGTGGGCGTGGCTGGCCAGCCGGATCGAAGATGGCCCTGACAATCAAAACAACCGCTACGATGTGGCCGAGGCCGTCAACCGCCATTACGACGGATGTGGCCCAATGTGGGGCCGCCCCGTCACCTGGGATCATCCTGATCTGCCGGCTACCGCACGGGAACGGTTTGGAGACCATCCGCCCGAGCGTCGGCTGGCCGATATCTGCGCCAAAGGTGCCAAAACCGTTTGGCAACTGGCCTATGCCGGCAGTGTGGGCAGCCAAGTGTTGATGGGGCTCCCCCTGTTGCAGCACCTGCGTCAGACAACAGGGGCGCAGGTTTGGCCGTTTGATACAGGTCTTGCCGTTCCAAATGCGCCATGTGTTCTGGCCGAGGTTTATCCGTCTCTTTTGCAAAAAGAGGTGCATGCCGCGCAACGCGCCGAAGAACCGCTTGATGCGGCTCAGGTCCGTGTGATGGCCCAGGCTTTGGCACAGCTTGATCAAGAAGACGCGCTTGCCCCTGTGTTTGTGCCGGATGTTCCGCCGAACGCGCAGCATCGTATTGAAACTGAAGAGGCCTGGATTCTTGGCTTAGGGTTTGAAGGCCATCTGTGCCGCGCGTCACAAACTGCACAGGCAAAAAGGGCAGATTGCCTGGTATGAGGCGCTATGAACGCGATCCAGCGGCGATTTATGCCCAAAGCTTTGCCACGGTGGAGGCGGAAGCCAATTTGTCTCGGTTTCCACCCGCGATGCGCAAACTGGCCATCCGTGTGGTTCATGCCTGTGGTATGGTGGAGGTTGCAGACCGTTTGACCTACTCCGACGGTGCGGCAGAGGCCGGGCTTGCGGCGCTTGCAGAAGGTGCCCCGATCCTGTGTGACTGTGAGATGGTCGCAGCCGGCATAACGCGAAACAGTTTACCCCCGGACACGCAGGTGATTGTGACCCTCAACGATCCGCGCACCAGCGACTTGGCAACACGCCTCAACACCACCCGCTCCGCTGCAGCGGTTGAGCTTTGGCGGCCCCACTTGAACGGCGCGATTGTGGCCATTGGCAATGCGCCAACAGCGTTGTTTCATCTTCTCGGGATGCTGGACCAAGGTGCCCCGTGCCCTTCTGTGATCTTAGGATTTCCCGTTGGCTTTGTGGGTGCTGCCGAAAGCAAGGCAGAGCTTGCCGCCAATCCGCGCGGGGCGCAGTTCGTGGCGTTGCGCGGACGGCGCGGCGGTTCTGCCATGGCATCGGCCGCTGTGAATGCCTTGGCGCTGCAGCTTACACAGGTAACGCTATGACATATTTTATGCCAGTTTCACACATCGACATGCCCTTGGAGAATACAAAGGCATGACGACCCCACCCTGGCTTCATGTTGTCGGCATTGGCGAAGAGGGCTTGGTTGGTCTCAGTCCCGCAACGCGCGCTGTGGTGGAGGCCGCAGAGGTGATTGTCGGCGGGGATCGGCATCACGCGCTTTCGGGTACCGTGACAGCACGCCGCATCGCCTGGCCCCATCCCTTTGATGCGTTGATTGAGACCTTAAAGAGCTTACGGGGTCAACGGGTTGTCGTTTTGGCCACTGGTGATCCGCTGTGGTTTTCCGTTGGCGCCAGAATTGGGCGCGCCATGCCACCCCATGAAATCGTTTACCACCCGCAGCTGTCGGCTTTCCAGCTTGCCGCGGTTCGTATGGGATGGAGCTTGGCAGATGTCGAAACGCTCACCGTCCATGGACGTCCTGTGGAACAGATGATCGCATTTATTCAGCCCAACCAAAAGCTCATCATCCTCACCACTGGTGCAGAGACACCTGCGCAAATTGCGGGCTTTTTAACGGATCGTGGGTTTGGTGCGTCGACCCTAACGGTTCTGGCGAACATGGGCGGACCGGATGAGGCGCGTTTTGATGCAACCGCAGAGCAATGGGACCACATCGTCCCAGCCTTTAACACATTGTGCGTTGATCTTGTTGCGGCACCTGACGCGGCCCTGTTGCCCCGCGTGCCTGGACTGCCTGATGCGCTGTTCCAACACGATGGCACAATGACCAAGCAAGAGGTGCGCGCCGCGACCTTGGCCAAGCTGATGCCGATGCGCGGCGCGTTGCTGTGGGATATCGGAACCGGCTGTGGCTCTGTTGCGATTGAATGGATGCGGGCGGCGCATTACGCCCGCGCGATTGGGATTGAGCCGCGCGCCGATCGTCGTGCGATGGCGGCGGCCAATGCGCTCAACCTGGGCACACCTGGATTGCAACTGATCGAGGACACGGCCCCGCACGGCTTGGACACTCTTGAACGGCCAGATGCCGTCTTCATCGGTGGCGGGCTCAGCGCGGATGTGTTTGCGCCCGCTTGGGCTGCTTTGCGGCCCTTGGGCCGTCTGGTGGCCAATGCCGTGACGCTCGAAAGCGAAGCGCAACTCATGTCACTTCACGCGGCCTACGGGGGCGATCTTGTGAAACTTCAGATCACCCGCGCGGAACCTGTTGGCCCTTATGAAGGGTGGCGACCCCTGATGCCTGTGACGCAATGGAGCTTGGTCAAACGATGAGCGGTACTTTGTACGGTGTGGGCCTTGGCCCCGGTGATCCAGAGCTGATTACACTCAAAGCGGCCCGGCTGATCCGCAACACCCCTGTGATTGCCTATCCCACTTTGGCGGGCGCAGAGAGCTTTGCCAAAGCCATTGCCAAGGATCTCATTTCTGACACCAGTGAACACATTCGGATCGATATTCCCATGACACAAGCCCGCGCCCCAGCGCAAGCGGCCTATGATCGGGCGGCACAGACCTTGTCGGCGCGTTTGTCTCAGGGGCAAGATTGCGTTGTGCTCTGTGAAGGCGACCCGTTCTTTTATGGCTCGTTTATGTATCTGTTTGCGCGGCTTGCGCCCCGCTTTCGGGTGGAGATTGTGCCGGGTGTCACGTCACTGACAGCCTGTGCAGCACGTGCAGGTTTGCCGCTTGCCGCCCGCAATGAGGTGATCTCTGTTCTGCCCGGACCTTTGCCCGATGATGCCTTGCGGGAACACCTTCATCGGTCTGAAACACTGGCTATCATGAAAGTTGGACGACATTTGCCACGCTTGAAAGTGCTGTTGCATACAGAAAAATTGGCGGACCATGCAACCTATGTCGAGCGCGCCACACTGGCGCAAGAACGCATCTTGCCACTTGACCAGGCACCGGATGATGCGCCGTATTTCTCCATGATCTTGATCTCAAAAGGGGCAGATCCATGGCTGTAACCCCCGTCGTCCTCTGCCTTAATCAGGCCGGATATGCCACAGCGCGTCGGATCGCCGATAGCCTTCATGCCGCGCTTCATGGGCGCAAGGATCGCGTAGAGGGGGTGGATGTCATCTTTTCCAATGCGCTGGATCATGCGCGTGACCTTTTCGCTGCTGGTATTCCGATCATCGGTGTTTGCGCCTCTGGGATTTTGATCCGCGCGGTTGCGCCCTTGCTTGCGAACAAGCGGGCCGAGCCGCCTGTTGTGTCGGTCTCGGACGATGGTGCCGTAGTTGTGCCCTTGTTGGGCGGTCATTATGGGGCCAACCGCTTGGCGCGTCAGCTTGCAGAGCTTTTGGGTGGCCAAGCGGCCGTGACCACGGCGGGGGACATTACGTTGGGGGTGGCCCTTGATGAGCCGCCTGTTGGCTATCGGTTGGTCAATCCAGAAGATGCCAAATCTGTGATGGCGGCTTTGCTTGCGGGCGGCGGGGCGCGCCAAATCGGGGCGCGGCTGTTCGATCTGCCAGAGGGCGAGGACGTCACGATCACAGTGTCAGAGTCACCCGTTCCGGCCAGCCCGCATCATCTTGTGTACGCTCCTCAGACCTATGCGCTTGGTGTGGGATGCGCCCGCAATGCCCGGCCAGAGGAGTTGTGGGAGAATATTTCGGCGATGCTGGAAGACGTTGGGATCGCGCATCACGCCATTGCCTCTGTCCATACGCTTGATCTGAAAGCGGATGAACCGGCGGTGAACGCCTTGGCGCGGAGGCTTGGGGTGCCGTTGCGGCTTTATTCGGCTGCCGCGTTAGAGGCCCAAGCAGCACACCTGGCCACCCCGTCCGATGTCGTGTTTCGAGAGGTCGGATGCCATGGTGTGGCGGAAGGGGCCGCCCTTGCAGCGGCGGGCGGTGGTCCGCTGGTGGCGGTAAAACGCAAAACGGCCCAAACAACCTGTGCCTTAGCCCGAAAAGCTCCGGGGGGGGTGCTGTTGGGGCGGGCGCGGGGCCAAGTTGCGCTTATTGGCATTGGCCCCGGCCAAGCGGCCTGGCGTACGCCAGAGGCTTCCAGACTGGTCGCTGAGGCCGATGAGCTTGTGGGCTATGGGCTTTATATCGATCTTCTGGGGCCTCTAGCTGCTGGAAAACCACGCCAGGATTTTCCCTTGGGTGGGGAAGAAGCCCGCTGTCGCTATGCTTTGGAAGAGGCTGGAAAAGGGCGTAAGATTGCGCTGATTTGTTCCGGTGATGCGGGCATTTATGCTATGGGAGCCCTCCTGTTTGAGCTCTTAGATCAACGCGAGGGGCTTTCGGATGCCGCGCGGCGGGTGGAAGTGATCAGCGCCCCTGGCATCTCAGCGCTGCAAGCCGCCGCTGCGCGCGCTGGTGCGCCCTTGGGCCATGATTTTTGTGCGATTAGTCTGAGTGATTTGCTGACCCCCCGTGACGATATCCTACGCCGGACCCGCGCCGCCGCCGAAGGCGATTTCGTCATCGCCTTTTACAATCCGGTTTCAAAGCGCCGGCGCACGCTTTTGGCCGAGGCGCGGGATATACTTCTGACGTATCGCCCCGCGTCGACACCGGTTATCTTGGCAAGCTCTGTCGGGCGGCCTGAGGAAAAGCTGTGCTACCGATCTTTGGCAGCGTTAGAGGTGGATGAGGTGGATATGCTGACGCTTGTCCTTGTCGGCTCCAGCCAATCGAAACTGGTATCGCTGGGAGAGGGGCCACGGATGTATACGCCAAGGGGCTACGCGCGCAAAATGGCCGGTGGAGATTTGGCATGACGGTGTATTTCATCGGGGCTGGCCCGGGCGACCCCGAACTTTTGACGTTAAAAGCCCAACGGTTGATCCGCGCGTGCCCCGTCTGTCTTTATGCGGGGTCTTTGGTGCCGCCTGACGTCGTCGCGCAAGCGCCTGAACATGCCCGTGTGCTTGATACCGCCTCTATGACGCTAGAGCAGACCCATGCCGAGATCATGGCGGCCCAAGCAAAAGGCCAAGATGTGGCGCGTGTGCATTCTGGCGATCCATCGCTTTATGGGGCGATAGCGGAACAAATCCGGCTGTTGACTGCGGAAGGGATTGCCTACGAAATCGTGCCGGGTGTGCCAGCTTATGCCGCAGCCGCCGCGCGCCTTGGCCAAGAGCTCACGATCCCGGAAGTCGCGCAATCCCTTGTTCTGACACGGGTGAGCATGAAGTCCACCTCCATGCCGCCCGGGGAGTGTTTGGAAAACTTCGCGCGCACTGGCACCACGCTGGCCATCCATTTGGGCATTCGTGCCCTACGAGAGATTGAGCGGGTGCTCACACCTTACTATGGCGCGGAGTGTCCGGTTGTTGTGGCCTATCGTGTCGGCTGGACGGATGAGTTGCTTTTAAGGGGAACGCTTTCAGATATCCGCGAGAAGGTGCGCGCTCATAAAATCACCCGCACAGCATTGATTTTCGTTGGTCCTGCCTTGGGAGAGGTTAGAGAGTTTCGCGCCTCTGCACTCTATGATGCCACCAAGCCCCATGTCCTGCGCCCCTATACGGAGAATTGAACATACTCTGCCATCTTTATCTTGACGTTAACACTTTTTCACCGAAACTAGCACCTGCAGTGGAGGATGCCATGTCAACGTTTTTGTCAAAAGAGGTTCAGGACGGTTTAGAAAAGGCGCAAAAAGCGGCGCGCAAAAAGAGCACGCGGCTTCGCATTCGGATTGGCGATGACGCATACCCGATCCTGACATTCGAAGAGCATGGATTTATCACGGCCTCTGATGTGCATATCCCTTTGCGAGGGTTGGTCGATATCTACGAAGGTCCCAAGCACCTTTACCAGGCGTTGATTGTCGCCTCAGAAGAGACGCCCCAAGGTATGCGCTATGAGTTCAAACGCGCCACACGGCCAGAAAAGAAACCGGCGGTGGATTATGTGCAGACACGGCCCACGATCGCCGGTTTGTTGACGTAAGCAAAGCATTGCCCCTGGGTGCATGTCGCCCTATAGGGCTGTCTATGCTTGACAATCGCCCAACTCTGCCGCCTGAAATTGCCCGCCGCCGGACCTTTGCCATCATCTCCCACCCCGATGCGGGCAAGACCACTCTGACGGAAAAGTTCCTGCTTTATGGTGGCGCGATCCAAATGGCCGGTCAGGTGCGCGCAAAGGGGGAGGCACGGCGCACGCGCTCAGACTTTATGAAGATGGAGCAAGACCGCGGGATTTCCGTCTCGGCGTCAGCGATGTCGTTTGATTTTGGCGATCACCGTTTCAATCTTGTGGACACGCCGGGTCACTCAGATTTTTCGGAAGACACCTATCGCACGCTGACAGCCGTGGATGCCGCCGTGATGGTGATTGACGGGGCAAAAGGGGTGGAAAGCCAGACCCAGAAACTGTTTGAGGTCTGTCGCCTGCGCGATCTGCCCATTTTGACGTTTTGCAACAAAATGGACCGTGAAAGCCGCGATACGTTTGAGATCATCGATGAAATCCAAGAAATGCTGGCGATTGACGTGACCCCTGCCTCTTGGCCAATAGGGCGCGGGCGGGAGTTTATCGGCTGTTATGATCTGCTGCGGGATCGGTTGGAATTGATGGACCGGGCGGACCGCAATAAAGTTGCTGAGAGTGTCGAGATCAACGGGCTGGACGATCCTAAACTCGCGCAGCATGTGCCGGACACTCTTCTTGCGGTGTTTTTGGAAGAAATTGAAATGGCGCGGGAGCTTTTGCCAACCTTCGCGCCAGAGGCCTTTCAAGAAGGGAACCTTACCCCGATCTGGTTTGGCTCTGCGATCAATTCCTTTGGTGTGCGCGAGCTCATGCAAGGTATCGCCGATTTTGGTCCCATGCCGCAGCCGCAAGCGGCCTCTCCCCGTCAAATTGCTCCTGAAGAGCGCAAAGTCAGCGGTTTCGTGTTCAAGGTGCAAGCCAACATGGACCCGAAGCACCGGGACCGCGTGGCGTTCCTGCGCATGGCGTCGGGCCATTTTCATCGAGGCATGAAGCTGACCCATGTGCGCACGAAAAAACCCATGGCGATTTCAAACCCGGTTCTCTTCCTGGCGTCTGATCGGGAATTGGCGGAAGAGGCTTGGGCCGGTGACATCATCGGCATTCCAAACCATGGCCAATTGCGCATTGGCGATACTTTGACCGAAGGCGAGGTGCTGAAAGTCACGGGCATTCCGTCCTTTGCGCCGGAGCTTTTGCAAGGGGTGCGCGCAGGGGATCCGATGAAAGCCAAACACCTCGAAAAAGCCTTGATGCAATTTGCGGAAGAAGGTGCGGCCAAAGTGTTCAAACCGCTTATTGCCAGCGGCTTTATCGTGGGTGTTGTGGGCGCTTTGCAGTTTGAAGTGCTGGCTAGCCGTATTGAGTTAGAATACGGGCTGCCTGTGCGCTTTGAACCCTCCCAATTTACGTCGGCAAGATGGATTTCTGGGCCGAAAGAGCATGTTGATAAGCTGATCAATGCCAACAAACAGCATATTGCCTATGATAACGATGGCGATCCTGTTTTCTTAACACGGCTGCAATGGGATATTGATCGGATTGTGCG
>CAWUJT010000098.1:0-8252 GCA_963922715.1 uncultured Thalassobacter sp. | reverse complement strand
GTCATAGGTGACCCGGTTAATGCCCCCCACCTCGTTAATGATCCGGGTTGCGGTTTCACTCAGAAACTGATGTGAGAAAGGGTAATAATCCGCGGTCATTCCATCGACGGAGGTCACTGCACGCAGGGCACAGGCATAATCGTAGGTGCGGCCATCCCCCATCACGCCTACGGTTTGCACGGGCAAAATCACCACAAACGCCTGCCATATCTCATCATACAGGCCATGTTTTCGGATTTGATCAATGTATATGGCATCCGCCCTGCGCAAAATATCAAGTTTGGCTTCCGTGATTTCCCCCGGACAGCGAATGGCCAGGCCCGGCCCAGGAAACGGGTGGCGCCCAATAAACTGTTCTGGCAGCCCAAGTGTGCGGCCCAAAGCGCGCACCTCATCTTTGAACAGCTCCCGCAGCGGCTCGACCAGTTTTAGGCCCATCTTCTCGGGCAGCCCCCCGACATTGTGATGGCTTTTGATGGTCACAGACGGGCCACCGCTGAAACTGACGCTTTCAATCACATCCGGGTAAAGCGTCCCCTGGGCAAGATACGCAACACCATCAAGACCTTCGGCGTGCTTTTGAAAGACATCGATAAAGACCCGTCCAATCGTTTTGCGTTTTTCTTCTGGGTCACTGACACCTTTGAGGGCGTCGAGAAAAAGCGCTTGCTCCTTGGCGTGGATTAAAGGGATGTTAAAGCTGTCGCGGAACATAATCACCACGTCTTCGGCCTCGTTGTGTCGCAGCAGGCCGTTATCGACAAACACACAGGTAAGCTGATCGCCAATCGCCTCATGAAGGAGTACGGCTGCTACAGAGCTGTCAACGCCCCCCGACAAGCCGCAAATCACCCGGGCCTCGCCCACTTGCGCCCGGATCTTGGCAATCGCCTCTTCTCGGTAAGCTCCCATAGACCAATCGCCCGTGAAACCCGCCGCCTTGGTAAAGTTCTCCAGAAGTGTTCGTCCCCGCGCTGTATGATGCACTTCAGGGTGAAACTGGACCGCGTAAAATTGGCGCGTGCTGTCCGCCGTTATCGCAAAGGGCGCGTTAGGAGATGTTCCAAACACCTCAAACCCCGGGGCGAGTGCTGAGACATGATCGCCGTGGCTCATCCAAACTTGTTCTGGTCCCTCTGTAAACCACCCCTTCAGAAGCGGCAATGCCGCCTGAGGGGTGACAAAAGCCCGTCCAAACTCGGCGGTTCCGCCACCGCCAGCGATTTTACCGCCGTCCACTTTGCCGCCAAGATCATGCATCATCACCTGTTGGCCATAGCAGATGCCCAGAATAGGCAGGCCCAGATCATATATCCCTTCCGGCGGTCGGGGGGAGCCCTCTCGGACCACACTGTCCGGCCCGCCTGAGAAGATCACAGCCTTAGGATTGAGCTCTTGGAGACGCTGAAGTGAGAGCGTCTGATAGGGGTGAATTTCACAATAGATGTTCAATTCTCGGAGCCTGCGCGCTATAAGCTGCGTCACTTGGCTGCCAAAGTCGATGATCAGGAGCAGTTGATGTGGCATGGAAAAGCGCATACGCGGCCCTGATCTCTCCCGCAAGGGCCTATGTGTTTCATCCCCGCTGACCAAAACCGCCAATGATCTCCAGAGCGCGCCTGTGGTGCGATGTGAGGACACCCGCGTGGGCGCGACGGATCACAACAACGTTCTGAGATCATATATTCGCAAATGCAACTCTTGTCAAAACAACGCTTGCATAAGCAATAGTTGCGATTAAAAGTATTTTTATGTCCTTACCAATGCATCCTCTGCATCCCACCAGTCTCGGCGGGATGATCCAACGCATTACCCGCCACTTGGGGGAAGAAATAGAAACCCGTCTCACCCCGTATGACATGACGACTCAGCAGTTTGCTGTGATGATGACCGTTCTGGAGACAGAGGGGGTGTCACAGTCTGAGATTGGCAAACGTTTCGGAATGCCGGCCTATGCAATCAGCCGCGCGATAGATCATCTCGAGGCGGCTGGATACCTTGAACGATGTCCCCACCCCACATCGCGACGCGCACATACGATCCATGCAACGCAGCAAGGACGGTCCATGGGCCCGGCGCTTTTCGCAATCGCACAGGATGTAAACGAGACATTCGCACAGCCCTTGACGGCCCGGGAACGCGCGCAATTCTCTTATCTGTTGATGAAGTTATTGGACGGCCTTGCTGCCAAAACCAGGCCGTCTGATCAAACACGATTAAATATGGGCCTTTCTGTAACCGACGAAAACGACGAATGACGATAAATCGGCATTGATCTTGTCGTTTTCCACCCATGGACGACGTTTACCATAGGGCCACCGTGCAGAGCGGTCCCTATAGTTTTGAGAAAATTGCACAAGGCACAAGGGGGGACAGGGATGGCAGAAACGGTACCACGGCGACGCATACGCAGCGGTGGTGGTGCAGCCCGGCGGGCCGCGCGCAGTGCTTTGTCGGTTGAAACGGCGCGCTATATTGAGCGGAATATCCCCGATTTCGAGATACTAAACGAAGAAGCGCTGGAGATGATTGAGGCAAATGCCGAAACGGTCTTGGCAGAAATCGGTGTGAACTTTGTCGATAACCCCAAAGCGTTGGCGCGTTGGCGCGCCGCAGGGGCAGAGGTTGAAGGGGACCGGGTGCGTCTGCCACGGGGTTTGGCGCGGCAACTTTGCGCTTCAGCCCCTAGCCGCTTTACCCAACATGCACGCAACCCTGAGCACTCTGTAGAGATAGGCGGCAAGAGCCTTGTGCTTGCCCCAGTCTATGGCCCACCGTTTGTCCGGGATGTCCAGGGCGGGCGTCGATACGCGAAACTCGAAGACTTTCAAAAGTTTGTAAAATTGGGACAAATGTCGAAATGGCTCCACCATTCCGGCGGCACGGTGTGTGAGCCCACAGATATCGCCGTGAACAAACGCCATTTTGATATGCTGCTGGCACATATGACCTTGTCCGACAAACCCTACATGGGGTCTGTCACCGAACCCTCGCGCGCGCATGATAGCATCGAGATGTCAGATATCCTGTTCGGGGGGCTGGACGGTCGAACCGTGATGACATCGCTGATCAACGTCAATTCTCCACTGACCTTTGACAGTATTATGATTGGCGCCCTAGAGGCCTATGCCGCAGCCAATCAAGCCTCTATCATCTCCCCATTCATTGTGGGTGGCGCGATGGCTCCGGTCTCTGTGGCCGGCACATTAACCCAGGTGTTGGCCGAAGTGCTGGCCGGGGTCGCCTATAGCCAATTGATCCGCCCCGGCGCCCCTGTCATCTTTGGCGCTTTTGTCACGTCGATTGATATGAACTCGGGCGCGCCCACATTCGGCACCCCAGAAGCCGCCAAGATCACCTATGGCGCGGGACAACTGGCCCGTCGCCTTGGGCTGCCTTATCGGTCTGGAGGAGCCTTCACAGGTTCTAAACTTCCTGACGCGCAAGCGGCCTATGAAACCGCTCAGTCGTTGAACGTCGGTTTGCTGTCCGGGGTGAATTTCATGTTGCACGCCTGTGGCTGGCTGGAGGGCGGATTGGTGGCCAGTATTGAGAAATTCGTTATGGATGCCGATCAACTGGGCGCACTGCATCATATGGCCGCCGGGATCGCAGTAGACGAAAATGCCCAAGCCCTGGATGCTTTGTGCGAAGTGGGCCCGGGCGGACATTTTTTAGGCTGCGCCCACACACAAGCCAATTTCAAAACAGCCTTCTGGCGATCTGAATTGCTTGACTACAAGCCGTTTGAAACCTGGCAAGAAGACGGCGCGCGCGATACCGAAACCCTGGCGAGCACCCGGGCAGAGACCTTATTACACAACTACCAACAACCCACTCTGGACCCAGGGCTCTACGAGGCCTTATTGGCCTACGTCGCGAAGCGAAAAGAAACCATGCCAGACAGTTTTGTCTAAGATTTCAAGGCTTGTCCTTCACCCATCAGCGCGATGAGCAAATCAACATGGCGCGGCAGAGAATAATTTGCATCCCCAGTCACGCGGCGGTGTTCAACCTTCTGCTCGAGCTCCATCAAAAGCGGCAGCGCCCCCTCTGGCGTTTTGGGAACCGCAACGCGTGTCAGGCGCCGCAGGTCGCGTTGTCGGTTATAATCCCGGATGCCGTGACGGGCCGCACGAATTAACAAAGAGGGCCGTTTCATCGTCCGAAGGTAGCGTCGAAGCTCACTCATATCTTATCCTTTTCGATAACATTGCAGAGCGATTTTTCTCCATACGAGCGGGGTGTTGCCGATTTGCTTTGGAAGCGCACGCTGGAGGTAAATATTAAGGTTTTGGAAACAATTCAGTAAATTAACCACGGTTCTTAACGGATCGGTAACCAATAAACGATGAGTTAATAAAAGTTATCCACGTCTTATCCACAGAAGACATCAGATTGGCGGTACAATGATTGAAGCGAACAACCAAAGGCTTCCAGATTGGTTGCCACATCCCGCACAGCGCTATGTGGCGCACACAACGCACGGTGTGTCGATACGTGAACTGGCGCGCCGCGATCATCTGCATGCATCGACAATTCTGCGCCAAATCAGACGTTTAGAACAAGCGCGCGACGACCCGTTGATTGACGATTTTTTCGCAACCTTGACAAAAACCTGTGAAAAACGCGCGCAAGATCAATGCTCTTCTCTCAATCTTTCTTTCGATGAAAAGGATGAACTGCACATGACAATACAAGCACAGACCGCAATTGCTCTTGATGAAAAGTGTCTCAAACGGGAGGCGCGGCGCGTGTTGCGCCGATTGTGTGAGACCGATGCGATCTTGATCGTGTCACAAGATATGGACAAGGCCATCGTTGTAAAACATCCCGATCAGGGGACACCGACACGCACCGCAACCCTGTCCAGAGCAGTTGCACAAGCCTTCGTTGTAAAAGATTGGCTGTCATGCTTTGCAGCGGGTAAAATCACAAAGTATCGCATCACAGAAGTTGGCAAAGCGGCCCTGAAACGGTTTCTGGCGGAAGACTACCGTCGAAAATCACCGAGCGTAGGCGGTACAAATGCCGAAAACCCATTTTTAACTCAACATATTGAGTGGGGCACACGCCTGGAACCGGATATGGCGGAAAAACTGCGGGTCAATCTTGCGGAATCACCCTTGGGTGTCCTGGCGCGCAAGAAAGACAAATCCGGCCAGGCTTTTTTGCCCCTTGATCTGGTTTTGGCGGGAGAGCGGTTACGAGAAGACTTTGAAATGGCGCAAATGGGCCAGCGCGTTGCGCAAAATTGGGAAAACTTTCTGACCGGCGGCAACAGTTGTAGCTTCTCTGATAACGCAGGCCCAGCTGAAGGCCCGACGCGCGCCCGCAATCGTGTGGCGCGCGCGCTCAAAGCCTTGGGCCCTGGATTGGGGGACATCGCGCTGCGGGTGTGCTGCTACCTTGAGGGGCTTGAGACCGCTGAGAAACGCATGGGATGGTCTGCCCGATCTGGCAAAATCGTCTTGCGCATCGCTCTACAACGGCTTCATGCCTATTATCAGGGCGTGAACTAGCTTTCTTCGTCGGCTGTCAGCGGTTCTCAACGTCAATGTAATCGCGCATGGTCTCGCCGGTATAGAGCTGACGGGGACGGCCGATTTTGTGATTTGGATCAGAGAGCTGTTCGGCCCATTGGCTGATCCAACCGACGGTTCGAGACAGCGCAAACACCGGGGTGAACATGGACATTGGAAAGCCCATTGCCTCTAGGATCACACCAGAATAAAAATCGACATTCGGGAACAGCTTTTTCTCGACGAAATACGCATCGGCCAGGGCTTCGCGTTCAAGCTCTTTCGCCACTTGCAACACAGGGTTGTTTTCAACCCCTAACAACTCCAGAACTTCATCGGCGCTTTGTTTCATCACCGTCGCCCGGGGGTCGAAATTCTTGTAGACTCTGTGCCCGAAGCCCATCAAACGGAACGGATCGTTTTTGTCCTTGGCCCGCGCGATATATTCGGGGATGCGGTCCGGTGTACCAATCTCTTTCAGCATTTCCAGGCAAGCCTGGTTCGCGCCCCCATGGGCCGGGCCCCACAAACAGGCAATGCCTGCCGCAATACAGGCAAAGGGATTCGCCCCAGAGGATGAAGCCAAGCGCACAGTAGAGGTGGAGGCGTTTTGTTCGTGATCCGCATGTAGGATGAAAATGCGATCCATGGCGCGGGCCAGGATCGGATCGACCACATAGTCTTCTGCCGGCACGGCAAAACACATATGCAGGAAATTCGAGGCATAATCGAGATCATTGCGGGGATATACGAACGGCTGACCGATCGAATATTTGTAGGCCCAAGCCGCAATCGTTGGCATTTTTGCAATCAATCTGTGACTGGCGATTTCTCTTTGCCGCGGGTCAGAAATGTCCGTGCTATCGTGATAGAACGCCGACATCGCGCCCACCACACCAACCATTGTGGCCATCGGTGGCGCATCACGCCGGAACCCTTTGAAAAAGTTCACCATTTGCTCGTGCAGCATGGTATGACGTGTGATGGTGCTTTCGAACTTTTCAAGCTCTTGCGCCGTAGGCAGGTAGCCGTGCATCAGCAAAAAGCACACCTCAAGATAGTAAGATTTTGACGCCAGTTGTTCAATCGGATAGCCCCGATGCAGCAATGCGCCCTTATCACCGTCAATATAGGTGATTGAGCTGTCACAGGCGGCTGTCGAGGTAAAGCCCGGATCGTAGGTAAACACACCCGCTTGACCATAAAGTTTGCGAATGTCGATCACCTCTGGCCCTAGTGAAGGTGCATAAATGGGCAATTCATACTCTTTGCCCTCAATTGAAAGCCTGGCGGTTTTGGCTGTTTCCGTCATTGTCTATCTCTCCCTACGGTCTGAACATGAAAGGGTGGTACATATCCCCTGCCCCGTCAAACCTCTGTCACATCAGAAATTCTGGCTATGGTTTCATCGCGGCCCAACAGCAACATCATGTCAAAAACACTGGGCGTTACTGTCCGCCCGGCCAAAACCGCCCTGAGTGGACTGGCAAGCTTTCCAAATCCAATTTCAAGCGCATCTGTCACAGTGGCGGTTGCCGCTTCTAAACCTTCTTTGGTCCACTTAGCATTTTGCAGGTGCGGCGTCAAATCACAGAGGTGTTGCATAGCCTCGGTGGTTAAAGTTTTCTGTGCTTTCTCATCTAGCGCAATGGGACGTTCTGCCAAAAGAAACTGGGCTTTTTCTATAATCTGGAAGAATGTGCGCGCGCCCGATTGTAGAATCGGGGCAGCCGCCTCCAGCTGTGTTCTCTGCGCTGCAGAAAGCGGGGGCTGCTCTGATAAGGCCAAGAACTCTGAAAGCGTTGTGATAAATTCCTTTGGCGCCATCATCGCAATATGTTTGCCAGAAATGTTTTCGAGCTTTTTTAAATCAAGGCGCGCGGGTGCGCGGCCAATGCCTGTAAAATCAAACCATTCTCGGGCTTGCATGTCGGTAAAGACTTCCGCATCACCGTGGCTCCAACCCAATCTGGCAAGATAGTTGCGCACCGCACGGGCTGGATATCCCATCGCGGCATAGTCCGTCAGCCCTAAAGAGCCATGGCGTTTGGACAGTTTTTTCCCGTCAAGACCATGAATAAGGGGGATATGCGCCCAAACAGGCACCTCCCAACCCATCAGTGTGTAAATCTGGATCTGTCGGGCCGCGTTGTTGAGGTGATCATCGCCGCGGATGATATGGGTCACCCCCATGTCATGGTCGTCCACAACCACCGCCAGCATGTAGGTGGGGCTTCCATCAGACCGCAGCAACACCATGTCATCAAGCTCTGCATTGCTTATGGTGATCTTACCCTGAACCTGATCGTCGATCACCGTCTCCCCTTCCCGCGGCGCTTTGAGCCGGACCACATACGGCGCTTCGGGGTTTTGCGCGTCAGGTGCATCGCGCCAGGGGCTCAGGAACAAGGTGCTGCGCCCCTCGGCTTTGGCCGTTTCACGGAACGCCGCGATCTCGTCTTGGGTGGCATAGCATTTGTAGGCTGCCCCTGTGTTGAGCATCGTCATCGCAACCTCTGCATGCCGTGCACGGCGTGCGTGCTGCGAGATTGCATCGCCATCCCAATCCAACCCCAACCAGGTCAGCCCATCCAAGATGGCTTGTGTCGCCTCAGGTGTGGAGCGGGCGCGATCCGTGTCCTCGACCCGCAACAAGAACTGCCCACCGCGCCCCCGCGCATAAAGCCAGTTGAACAACGCTGTGCGCGCCCCTCCAATATGCAAATACCC
>CAWUJT010000097.1:0-8396 GCA_963922715.1 uncultured Thalassobacter sp. | reverse complement strand
AAGGGGTTGAGAACATTGCCGGAGTAATGATCGGCTTTCCGTATGTGGGTGCGAATGCCACGGGCATTGAGCCCCGCCACGATCTTTGTGGCTGGCAAGGTTTCATGGGCAAAGGCCACGAGCCCTTCACGCGCGGGATTGTTCACCCCGCCTATGACTGTGATGCCAGGCGTATCCGCAATCCCGCGCAGATTGCCAACACCATGAAGCAGCTTTTCACACAACAGAGCCTCATGCTGTTGGATTGCTTGGCTTGCGGCCACGATGCAGGCGCGCGCAGGTAATGTTTCAGATGAACAGTGAGCGCCAAGCCATTCAAAATAATCTACAACATCCGAAAAAGTGGCATAGGCGCCGGTGTCTCTGGTCCCAAGCTCCCAATTCAGCGGCGGACCATCCAAAAGCATCTCATGGGGCAGAGATAAAATTCTATCAGATAACCAAGCAAGCCCGTATCCATGGCGCGAAAACACCTTATAGGGAGAGATGACATAGGCATCGGCGTCTAAATCCATCACATCGATGCCGCCATGACAAGCGTGTTGAATGCCGTCGATAATCACAAAAACCTCAGGTGCGATGGCCCTTGCCTGGGCGATGATCTGCTTTGCTTGTACCCCCATGCCGGTGACGGGAGAGGTGTGGACAAGCGTCAAAACGCGTGTTTTTTCTGTGACATAGGTCTGGAATTTTTCAGGCACGACCGTTCCGCTGACGTCATCGTGGGCCACCAAGACGTGATCATGGCCAAAAACGTTGGCCCAATGAGAGGCCGCGGATCGGGTCGCGGGATGCTCTAAGGTTGTCCCGCATACATGCCCTTTGGGCAGTGCCGCCAAACAGGTGCGGATGAGGCGAAACAACAATTCAGTTCCCGTCTCTCCAACAATCACTTGCCCACCGTGTGCGCCAAGGAATCGCGCTGCATCGGTCCGCCCTTTTGCAATGACATCAAGCAGCCCTTGCCCCGCCGGATTGTCGCGTCCTGGGTTGTCGGGAATGGCCGCATAATGCGCAGAGGTCTTCACGACGGATTTGAGTGTCAAAGTCCCCCCGGCATTTTCAAAAAAGACGCGGCTGCCGGAGAAATGGCAGGTGTCGATATGCGCAAACCGTGCGCGTATTTGACTTAGGAGGGCCGCTTCAATCATACACTGACAAGGCGCAGTTAGACGCTAAGTGTCAATTCCTAATTGATTGAATCTCACCTAGACGCGCGTTAGCATCGTGTAAGTTTTAGGAATTACGCCATGGATATCATCTTTCATCTTGGATTGCATTGCACGGATGAAGATCGCTTGCGCAAAACGCTTGCGAACAATCACCAAATTTTGCTGCACCAAAATATAATGGTTCCGCCGCCTGTGCGCTATCGTCGCCCGATCCGTAATGGCATGGCCCGTCTTGCCAACAATCGCCGGATGAACAGGCTGCAAGATGAACTTCTAGAAGAGATCATAGGCCACGAAGAACCGGAACGTCTTATTCTCTGCAGTCGTCAATTCCTTGGTGCACCGCAAGATGCGCATGGCGATAACAAACTTTATCCAAAGGCCCATGAACACTTCGCGCGCCTGCGTGACTTATTCCCCGATCATCACGTCGAGTTTCATTTTGCTCTGCGTGACTTAGCCACGTTCTTCCCGGAAGTATTCAAACTGACGCGTGGCTTGTCTTTTGAAGCGTTTATGGGGCGCTGTGATTTGCGGAAGTTCTCCTGGACTGAGTTGGTGTTGCGTCTGCGTCAAGCGGTACCGGATGAGCCCTTTGTGATCTGGGCGAATGAGGATACGCCCTTGATTTGGCCAGAGATCTTGGAGACGGTCAGCGGTGTTGCCCCAAACACGCCACTAGAAGGGCGCGATGAGATGCTGGCAGAGGTTATGAAACCTGGTGGTTTTAAGCGGTTGACGAAATATCTTTCAGAAAGACCACCAGATAATTTAGCGACTTATGCGCGTGTTGCCTCTGTTTTTTTGGAGAAATATTTCGATGAAGGTAAAATGGAAGAGGAATATGAGCTTCCAGGTTGGACGGAAAAGGTTGTCGATTATCTGAGTAAGAGTTATGAGCAAGACATTGAAGATGTGGCAGATATTCCGGGTGTCGATATGATCAACGTCCACATTTAATACGTCATCCCATTCCCAGGGCTTGTTTGTACAAATCCAATATCGCTTCTTCTTCCGCAACATCATCGGGTTCACGTTTTCTCAGTGCAATGATTTTTCGCATCACTTTCGTATCATATCCGCGGGCTTTAGCCTCTGACATCACATCTTTTTGTTGCTCGGCAATATCTCGTTTCTCTTGTTCGAGCCGTTCAAAACGTTCAATGAATTGGCGTAATTCATCAGCTGCGGGACGAGAGGTGTCAACAACTTGCGCACACATAAATTCTTTCCTGTTTCATTGGTCGGAAGGCATAGATATCTTCTGCCCAGCCTGCAAGGGTTCTGATGTTATGGTCGCACATATCTGAAGGAAATATCATGAATTGGTTTATTCTTTTAGGCATTATACTAACGCTCTTGGGTCTTACTGGCTTGGCATACATTATTTTGCGGGCTTTTCAGGCGCGCAGGAAAGGTCTTCACGGTGTAGAGATGCAAGCCGTGCTTAAAAAGTTACTGCCTTTGAATGTTGGTGCGCTTCTTGTTTCGACGTTGGGTCTGATGTGCGTTATCGTTGGAATTTTCCTCTAGGCACTTTGCTTGAATTGTGGTTCTGATTGCTCTGTCAGGTTGCAAATATGTGAAACGCAATATTCCAGTTTTGGAGCGGCACGCCAAAAACGACGGTCATGCGCGGCATATGACCATACTTTCATCAAAACTTTGCCGACGCCGCTGGTATCGGCGGCAAACAATGGCCCGCCGCGCCAGCGTGGGAATCCCGTGGCATGGATTGCGGCAATATCAACAGCTTCTGGTGTTAACTCGGGATCGGACAAAAGATGGCAGGCAACATTTTGAAGGGCTGTGATGCAGTAATCTGTAATGGCCGTTTCATCCAGCTCACCCGATGTTCTTGTTGTCTCTACCCGCCAATGCGCCACAGCATCATTGTGGAGCGTCGTAGGTGGCACACGCGCTCCTTTATCATCATAGCAATGAAAATTTAGGCCCCCAGCCATCAGCCGTGCAAATAAATTGGTGGGCCTGCTTTCATTATGAGAAATCGCCGCCCAATAGGCGCGTGCGCGCTTATACCCCAATCGATCTTGCACCGAAAATGGGCCTTCTGTGAACCCATAAGCCTCTAGCGCTTTATCGACTTGGTAAGGGCTTGCGCCTTGTCGGATGAGGTGTTCAGCCGCTTGCCATAACGCTGCCGTCAGGCGTGGCAAAACTGGTGCTGTCTTCGGGCCGCCCCAGATTGGGATTTTTTGGATGAAGCGGCAGAAATCTTTCATCCGAGCCTGCGAGTCAGCTGATACATGATCAGAAAGGGGACGAATTTCGATAAGATCATGTGTCTCGTCCGCAAAGTGTCCTGTCCCACACCATATAAGCCTTGAGGTCTCCATCTGCGTTACATCAAGATCGTTCAATCTATAATAATCCATGGGGACAACGATTGGGATGTGATCCGGTGTTAAAGCACCTATGGCCTTTAGTATGCGCGGCGACGATACGGACGACAATAAAATAACGTCTGCATGTTCAATATCAGAAAATTTTGCGGATGCACTCAGACGTAATTTACCCGCTGTGACTTGCGAAGGTGTCAGTTTTTTTGCGGTTTCGTGGCGGTGAAGGCTGTCACCAATTTGCTGGACAACATATCCTGCTTTTTCTTCGGTTTGATGGAGAATGGTCACGGCAGCACCTGCGCCCGCAGCAGCAGCGGCAATCTCATTGGCCGCAGGATGATGGCCGATCAAGGCAATTTTCTTGATTTGTGGATTAGGAACTGAAGTGGCAAAAAGAGTGTTCTCTGCAGCGGCAACTTTTTTCAACCCATTGTGTTCTGTTGAGGTTTCTAAGTCGCGTGCAAGTCGTTCTTCCAAGGCAACACCTTGGGAAAAGCCCCTTAGATTGGCTTGCAGGGCTTGCCAAATTGCATCACGAGCCATTTTTCGGCCATCACTTACATCAATGCTGCTTTGCCATGTACTGAGGACATGGTTGACATCGTCTTTGCATGGGGCTGGCAAAAGGCGTGTGGGGCGTGGTTTCTTGTGCTCTTTCAGAAATTTAAGAGCTGCTTCTTCGCCTTTTCCTGTTTCAACCAGGAGATCGGCAAACTTCATATGATGGGCTTGTTTTGCGTTCAGAATACGTCCGCTGAGCATCATTTGCGTGGCCAATTTTATGCCAACGAGACGTGGAAGGCGTTGTGTGGCGCCCCCCTGGGGCATATGCGCCAGGTCAACTTCTGGAAAACCGATAGAGGCCTGCTGCTCAATCACGCGATAATGGGCCCCCAGGGCCATAGATGCCCCTGCTCCCAGAACCTCACCAGTGATAACCGCAACAATCGGGATTTCAGCGTTTTCCATCCGTCTTGTCAGTGTACTCAGGCTTGGTTCGAGAGGGAGAGGACGGTCATTACTGAGATCGGGGGCTCTGGCCAGAGTATTTTGAGCCGACATAAGCACCACCGCTTTTGCTTTTCCATCGGCAAATATTTTGTCAAACGCGGCCACAAGAGCCTTACGCAGATCAAACGTCAGAGGATTTCCATCCTCACCACTCAACACAATTACTGCAGTGCCACGGACATTTTTTATACTCAGTAAAGTGTTAGTCATCATGCAGCCATATTGTTTCAAATTTATGGTGAATTGTGTCTAAATAATGTTTAGCATTTTATGTCTTATATACCTAGGAAACAAAATGTTGCGCTTTCGTGAACATCTATCATTTTTGGAAATCTCCTCGAGGCTGGTATCTAAGATGTCAGATGTTTAAGACACCAAGGGTGAGATCTAAACTTTCGGGGATGAATATGCAGATTGAGTGGATGTATGGGCTGTTGGGTGGTGGATTGATTGGAATGTCCGGCGCACTTTATCTGTTGACCAATGGCAAAATAATGGATGTCAGCACAATCCTCGCTGGAGTGCTTGACCGCTCTGGACGCGCGACCTTGTTTGAACGCCTTGCGTTTTTAGCTGGCTTGATCCTTGTGCCAGGTGTTTTTACATCCGTGGTGACGCCGCAAGAGCCTTTTCTGCAAGCCTCTCCAATGCTCGTTGCGGTGGCGGGAGGGATGGTTGGCCTGGGGGCGCGTCTGAGCCTGATCACCCGTATCGGAATGGGCCAAATAAGTTTTGATCAACTCCAGTTCAAGATTATTCTTGCTGTGATTTTGTTTCTGGTGACTGCATTCGCTACCTTTTACATGGTGCAAAACGAGATGTATAAAGTATGATTTCACGGCTTTCGTTTTCGTTTGCCGCAGGGGCTCTCTTAGGATTGGGGCTTGTGATTTCGGGGCTTATCGACTTTGAGACCGTGCGCGGCTTTCTTGACCTGCAAAGATCATGGAATCCAACGCTGGTATTCGTTTTGATAGGGACGCTTTTACCGATGCAAATCGCTCGGATCATATCAAATCGCTTGACGATAAAAGGGGAAGGACCTGTTGTTGGAGGCGCGTTTTCTGTTCAACCTGGTGCGCAACCAAGCAAACCTTTGTTGATCGGGGCGGTGTTTTTTGGCATCGGTTGGGGACTGACTGGTCTTCTGCCGAATGTGGCTCTCGCCTCTGTCGTTTTTGGTGGGCCACCAAACATCCTTTACATTATTTGTTTCTGTATAGGATTGATTGTTGGTGGCCCTTTCAAAAGATGGCTGTCTTGATACTGTATTTTACTCTGCTGGGGTGTCTTTCGCAGCCCGTTTGACTGGGGCCCAAAGATCTTTATTAACCAGGTAAAGCAACACAGACAACAATCCGAGCAGAAGTACAGCTGTCAGTCCCATCTGCTTGCGCGCGGCAAGCTTAGGTTCCGCCGTCCACATCAAAAATGCGGCAACATCTTTGGAAATACTCTGCAAATCGTTGGGTGCACCATCGTCAAAATCGGTATCTTGACCATAAAGTGCAGGGGCCATGGAAATCCACCCGCCCGGAAATGCTGTGTTCTCATAAAGGATTACACCCGCTTCTTCCTTTTCTTCGCCCGTATAGCCCGTCAACAGAGAAGCAATATATTCCGGCCCGCCCATCCCAAACAAAAGTTGGTTGATGCCTAGCCCATAAGGGCCGCTGAAGCCCGCCCGGGCTTTGGCCATCAGGCTGAGATCTGGACCCGAACCTTCATACACAACCGCAGGAAAGTGATCGGTTGGCACAGCGGTGCGAAAATCACCCTCACCATCGTTTAGTGTTCGATCAAACACTTCCCAATCTGCTGTATAAGCTTTCATTTCATCTTCTGAAAAACCCAAGCCACTTTCATCTGCCAAAGTGCGAAACGGCACATATTTCAAGCCGTGACAAGCCGAGCAGACTTCTGTGTAGACTTTCAAGCCGCGTTGTAGCTGGAGTTGATCGTATGTTCCAAAAGGCCCTTCAAAAGAAAAGTCATAATTTTCGACTTTTCCAGCCTTACCAGCAGCGTCTGCGGGTGCTGTCCCCAGCGCTGCCATGGCAACAACGGCATATGTGAATGTTTTCAACATTCTATCTCTCCTTTTGCTCATTCCGCTGGGGTGGCAACGGGTGTGCCATTTGTTTTGGAATTTAGATCTGTTTTAAAATCCTCTTCAATCGTGGCCGGCTGTGGCAGCGGTTTTTCGTACACGCCCAACAGCGGTAGAATGACGAGGAAATAGGCAAACCAGTAGGTCGAAGCGATCAATGACCACGTCGCATAAGGTTCTTCCGCAGGCATTGCCCCAAGCCACGTTAGAAATACGAAATCTATAGCCAAAAGCCAAAACCACCATTTGAAGGACGGACGATAGCGTCCAGAACGTACCGTCGATGTATCAAGCCAAGGGGCCAGAGCCATCACCGCAATCGCGCCGAACATGGCCAAAACACCAAAGAACTTTGCATCAATGATCCCGCCCGTGATCCATTCAAAGAACATCACAATCCAAACGTCGGATGTGAACGCGCGCAGGATTGCATAGAAGGGCAGGAAGTACCATTCCGGCACGATATGCGCAGGTGTCGCTAAGGCATTTGCCTCGATGTAATTGTCCGGGTGGCCAAGATAGTTTGGCATAAACCCAACAATCGCAAAGAAGACTGTCAAAATCACTGCGAGTGCAAACAAATCCTTGATCACGAAATACGGCCAGAAGGGCAATGTGTCTTTTTCAGCCTCTGCTTTTGATGTGCGCCGTACCTCAACACCTGTTGGGTTGTTATTGCCCGTGGTGTGGAAAGCCCAAATGTGCACGATCACAAGACCAAGAATGATGAACGGTAACAGATAATGCAAACTCAAAAATCTGTTTAACGTTGCATTGCCCACGGCAGGTCCACCCAAAAGCCAGGTTTCAATCGCAGGACCAATGAAAGGGATTGCGCCAAAAAGACCTGTAATCACAGTGGCACCCCAGAAGGACATTTGACCCCAGGGCAGCACATATCCCATAAAGGCGGTGCCCATCATCAACACGTAAATCAACATACCTATAATCCACGTCACCTCACGTGGCGCTTTGTAGGAGCCGTAATAGAGACTGCGAAATATATGCAAGTAAACGGCCAGAAAGAATAGCGAGGCACCATTTTGGTGCAAATAACGAAGGGCCCAGCCGCCGTTTACATTACGCATGATATGCTCGACAGAGGCAAAGGCGTGATCCACATGTGGCGTATAATGCATCACAAGGATGACGCCTGTGATGATTTGCATCACCAAAACAAAGGTCAGCACGATCCCCCAAATCCACATCCAGTTGAGGTTTTTGGGCGTTGGGATCATCAGCGTATCATAGGCCAAACCTGCAATTGGCAGGCGGGTATGGAGCCATTTCTCAAAGCCTGTTTTGGGCTCATAATGATCGTGGGGAATTCCGGACATCTGTCTGCCTTCCTAATTATCCAAGTGTTATTACGGTGTCAGAAGTAAATTGCGCCATGGGGATGGGTAAGTTTTGCGGGGCTGGACCTTTGCGGATACGGCCAGAGGTGTCATAGTGGGAACCGTGACAAGGACAGAACCACCCCCCTACACCCTCGCTGCCGACGTACTCACCTGCATCATTCAAAGGCACACAGCCAAGATGCGTGCACACACCGATCATTACCAGCCACTCCCCATTTTCATCAAGAGTGCGGTTTTCATCGGCAGCATCGGTTCCAGGTTTGTTATCGTTACGTGATTCGCTGTCGATGGTCAGCGATTCGAGTGGCACAGCACGGGCGTCTGCGATTTCCGCAGGTGTTCGACGGCGAATGAAGACGGGTTTGCCCAGCCACATCAC
>CAWUJT010000096.1:0-8623 GCA_963922715.1 uncultured Thalassobacter sp. | reverse complement strand
CCCACCGGGGGTGTGAGAAATGAGGTTTGCAGCGTCACCGCCACCAGGATTGCAAACCACACCACCGCCGGGTCTTGGACTTGTCCAAAGCCAGGAACCGCCAGCTCGAGCGCTTGGATAATCGGCAGCATCAGCGGCATCACGATGATGGTGATCTCAATCCAATCCAGCAAAAACCCCAAAAGAAACACCACAAACAGGATAAAGCCAACGATCATGTAAGGATTCTCGAACACCGACAGAATGTGATTTTCGACGATCTCATCGCCGCCATAGCGGCGCAAAACATAGGCGAAAAAATTGGCGGCGAGGAAAATCCCAACAATATAGCCGCTTGTATTCAGGGTTGACCGGCTCACATCGCGCAAAACGCGCAGACTGAGTTTGCCATTGAAAAACGCCAACAGCGTGGCGCCCGCTGCACCCAGGCCACTCGCCTCGGTCGGGGTGGCGATACCGGCAAAAATAGAGCCCAGAACAAGCAAGATCAAGAACATCGGCGGCACAACAGCCAACAGCACGTCCCGCACCACTGGCCAGCCGATCTGGTCTGTGCGGTCCGGCACAGGCATGGAGGACGGAGACACCAGGCCCAAAACGACGATGAAGACGATATAAAGGGCCCCTAAGATCAGCCCCGGAAAAAGCGCCCCCATAAACAGATCCCCTAGGGAGATCGCCAACTGATCCGACATGATCACCAGCATGATGGACGGCGGGATCAAAATTCCCAAGGTGCCCGCGCTGGCGATTGTGCCGGTGGCAATCGGCTTGGCATACTTCTGCTCTAGCATTGCAGGCAAGGCCATGACGCCCAGCAGTGTCACAGAAGCCCCGATCACCCCGGTGGAGGCCGCAAGGATGATGCCAATCAGTAAGACGGTTAGGGAAAGCCCACCCCTGAGGCCGCCAAACAGTTTCTGCATTGCCTGCATCATACGCTGCGCGACACCCGATTGATCCAGCATCAGCCCCATAAAGATGAACATCGGTAAGGCCACCAGAACCGGGTTTTTGACGATATTGCCAAACAACCGCCCTGCTAAAGCGCCCAGCCTTTGGTATTCAAGCCCGATGCGGTCAAACTCGATGACATCGCGAAAGGACTGCCGGAACGGATCCAGCGCGATATTGGCCACCAAGATGAAGATAAGCGAAACGCCCACCAACGCCATGGCAACGGGCACGCCACGAAACAGCAACCAGATGAAGCTGAGAAACATGAGCAACACCATGACCTCATTGAGCGTCATCACGCGACCGATCAGCTCCAGCAAAACCATGGGTTATCCCCGCTTCTCAGAGGAGACCATAAGACGCGTCCCCCCGATCCACACCAAGGCCAAGACAATGGCAATCACCACGGGCTTCGCCGTCTCGAAAGGGCCATATTCGAACGCATCGAAAAACGGCATCCGGCGCACATCGCGTACCGTTGTGCCCTCCGGCGACAGCAAAAGGGTCACATAAAAAACTGTGTAATAGACACCCAGGTTCAAAACGAAAACAACGCTTGGAAAGGCATAGGCCAATTTACGCCACAGCACGGGCGTTGTGAAAACCGCAAGACGCCGGACATAGGCCGCCCAGCAGGCAATCGCGATAAAGACAAACGACAGATTGAGGAAACTTTTCAAAATCCATAGATTGTGCAGACCATTGGGGCTGTCTGAGCCCTCATTGGCTTTGATGGACGTCAACGCATAGTCAAATGTCACATCCCAACACAGCAAGGCAAAGGGCAAAAACAACCAGCCCAAGGCAAAGACATCCATTTTTGCCCGTTTTTCGGGGCTATAGGTTTCATAGAAAATATCGACACGCACATGGCTGTTTGTGGTCACCGCATAGCCAATACCAATCAAAACAGCCGCCCCATAAAGCCACCATTGCAAATCATCAAGCCAGGCTTGGTTGTGGCCGGCTTGTCGCAAAATCACCTGGGCACAGATTGCCAGCATCAAGAGTGGAAAAATCCAGGCAAACAGATTGGACAGGCGTACAATCAGGCGGTCGCCTGCATTCTGCGCCGTGCGATCTCGCTCACCTGGATCGGTGACAGCGACAATTGAGGTTTCGGTTTTCATCAAAGGTCCTCGACGTGGCAGCCGCCACAGATCATCAACACACGGTTAGGCGGCAAAACCGCCTAACCCAAAGCACAAAATCAGTCACGGGGCCGGGGCAGGTAAATGCTGTTCCCCCAGGTCTTATAACCGTCCCGATAGTCTTGTAGATCGGTCCAAACCTCGGCAAAGAAATCATCTTCTGCGATCAACTCAGCCACAACCTCATTCCAAGAGGCCTCAAAGGCTGCAAGGATCTCAGGCGGCCATGTTTTGATGGTCACGCCATGGTCTTCCACATTGCTGCGCATGGCGTCAAAGTTTGTGGCCTCCCCTTCGGCAAAGTTCGTGGTGATATTGGCCAGGCAGGCGATTTCAATCTGCTTTTGCGCCCGTTCGTCCAGATCGTCCCAGCGGTCTTTGTTGATTAACAGCTCAAACAGTGTTGCAGGCTGGTGCCAGCCGGGGAAGTAATTGAATTTGGCGATGTTATAAAATCCCAAACGCGCATCGATCCGTGGCATCGAGAACTCGGTGGCGTCAATCGCGCCACGCTCCAGCGCTGGGAAAATGTCACCACCCGCCAGCAAGGATGTGGATACACCCAACCGCTGCATCACCTCTGCGCCCAAGCCAAAGAAACGCATGTTCAGGCCTTCAAGATCTTCCAGCGTGGTGATCTCGTTCTTGAACCAGCCCGAGGTTTCCGGCGCAATCACGCCGCACGGCAGAACGCGCACGTTGTAGCCGTTTTCATCATACATCCGTTGGAACAGATCGGCGCCATCATCATAGAGCATCCAGCCCAAGAACTCCCCGGCTTCGGGGCCAAATGGCACAGCAGCAAACAGCGAGGCCGCGGTGATTTTGCCCTGCCAATAACCGGACGTGGTATAGGCCGCATCGACTGAACCGTTCGAGACAGCATCGAGCGCCTCAAGCGTGGGTACAAGCTCACCGGGATCGAAGTGCTCAAATTCCACCTCATCTGAAATCGCGTTGATTTTCTCGACAAAGTCCACCGCTGCGGTTCCAAGAATAGGGAGATTTTTGCCAAAAGCAGATGTCATCTCTAGGGTTTCTTGGGCATTTACGGTGCTTGTGGCAAGTGCGGCAACACTCGCAAAAGCGATCATTTTGAATGTCATGTTGGTCTCCTCCCAAACATATCGATCTGTGATGGTGCGCGTTTAGGCAACCTCAGATCCGTGTTGTAGGGAAAGCATAGGGAAGTTTTCTCGAAAAGAGAACATTTCAATCGCAAATTTATGCAGCGCGCGTATGATCCTTGCAGCTTACCTGAAAATTCACTTTGGTGAGAAACATTCCCCTATAGACAAGCTGTGATGACCATGCGACCCCTAGATCTCGGAGGAAAGCGCATGCTGCAGACCAAAAGCACACAACACACCGGACATCTTCCGCAAATCAGCGCCCCGCCGCTTGCACGCAACGCCGGTGTTGACCTTGATCTCGACTGGGTCGCGGCAGCCACAGCGAACCGATCTGCGATTGAACGCCGCGCCGCCACCCTGCCTGGCCGGCGCTCTGTCAAAGGCGATTGGCAAGCTGCTTGGCTGGCCAAAGCCATCACGTTGACCGATCTGACCACACTGTCGGGCGATGACACTCCGGGCCGCGTTCGGCGGCTCTGTGCCAAGGCACGCCAACCTGTGCGTCAGGACATTCTGGATGCGCTTGGTTTGCCTGCGCTGCATGTCGGGGCCGTCTGTGTGTATCACGAGATGATCGCCCCGGCGCGCGCGGCCCTTGACGGCACACACATCCCCATCGCCGCCGTTTCAACCGGGTTTCCGGCGGGCTTGTCCCCCTTGGAAACACGGCTCCGAGAGATTGAGCTTTCCGTTGCCGAAGGTGCCCAGGAAATCGACATCGTCATTTCCCGCCGTCATGTTCTGACAGGCAACTGGCCAGCACTTTACGCGGAAACCCGCGCGATGCGCGCCGCCTGTGGTCCCGCCCATATGAAAGCCATTCTGGCCACCGGGGAGCTCGGCCCTTATGTCAATGTCGCGCGTGCCTCTCTGGTGGCGATGATGGCTGGGGCGGATTTCATCAAAACCTCAACCGGCAAGGAACCTGTCAACGCCACCCTGCCCGTCACTTTGGTGATGCTGCGCGCGATCCGCGCCTATGAAGCGCAGACTGGCTTTAAGGTGGGCTATAAACCCGCAGGCGGCATTTCCAAAGCCAAGGATGCGCTGATCTATATGACCATGCTCCGGGATGAGCTTGGCCCCCGCTGGCTCGCCCCCGATCTTTTCCGCTTTGGCGCCAGCTCCCTGCTGGGCGATATTGAGCGCCAGTTAGAACACCACGTCACCGGCCGCTATTCCGCCGCCTGGCGTCACCCGATGGGATAAACCATGACCCGCATTTCCGAGATATTTGAGACCCTGGACTATGGCCCCGCTCCTGAAAGCGACACAGAGGTTCAGGCCTGGCTGGACAAGCAGAACCGATCCTTCGGCCACTACATCAATGGACAAAGAACAAACCCCACAGCAGATTTTCCAACCCACAATCCGGCCCGAAACAGCCTGCTTGCCCAGATATCACAAGGTACGGCTGAGGATATCGCAAACGCCGTGGCTGCGGCACGGGGGGCACAGCCCAAATGGGCCGCGTTGGATGGTTCTGCGCGGGCGCGGGTGCTTTACGCCCTGGCCCGGCAGGTGCAAAAACATGCCCGCGCGCTGGCTGTTCTGGAAACGCTTGATACTGGCAAACCGATCCGAGAAGCCCGTGACATCGACATCCCGCTTGTCGCGCGCCACTTCTACTATCACGCCGGCATGGCACAGCTTATGGCAGAGGCTTTGCCCGACCGCGCCCCCTTGGGCGTGTGCGGTCAAATCATTCCCTGGAATTTCCCACTGCTGATGTTGGCTTGGAAAGTCGCCCCAGCCTTGGCCATGGGCAACACGGTTGTCCTGAAACCTGCGGAATGGACGCCTTTGACCGCGTTGATGTTCACAGATCTGGCCGAAGCCGCAGGCGTGCCCCCAGGCGTTTTGAATATCGTCACCGGCGATGGCGCAACAGGGGCCGCCCTGGTGGCCCATCCAGATGTCGACAAAATTGCCTTTACCGGCTCCACCGCCGTCGGGCGCGAGATCAGGCGCGCTACGGCGGGCAGCGGCAAAGCGCTGACCCTCGAGTTGGGCGGCAAATCCCCCTATATCGTTTTCGAGGATGCCGATCTTGACAGTGCGGTTGAGGGCCTGGTGGATGCGATCTGGTTTAATGGTGGCCAAGTCTGTTGCGCGGGTGCGCGTCTTTTGGTGCAAGAGGGCATTGCGGAGGCGTTTCATCACCGTTTGAAAACACGGATGGCGGGTTTGCGCGTTGGGGACCCCTTGGACAAATGCATTGATATCGGTGCCCTTGTGCATGTGGACCAGCACAACCGGGTGCGCGACATGGTCAGCCAAACCGCCGCTGAGGTTTATCATGCGCCTTGTCCCCTCCCCTCAGAGGGATGTTTCTATCCGCCCACATTGATTGAAAATCTCTCCCCGGTCGATCCCCTGATGCAGGATGAAATCTTTGGCCCAGTTTTGGTCTCGGGCACCTTCCGCACCCCGGAGGAGGCCATCGCGCTCGCCAACAACACCCGCTATGGGTTGGCGGCAACGATCTGGAGCGAGAACATCAACCGTGCCCTCGATCTCGCCCCCAAACTCCAAGCCGGTGTGATTTGGATCAACGCCACCAATCTGTTTGATGCAGCGGCCCCCTTTGGCGGCCTGAAAGAAAGCGGCTTTGGACGCGAAGGTGGCTGGGACGGCCTGAGTGCCTACACAAAACCCAAGCGTGACGCAAAAAAGCTAAAGCCCATTGCGATCCCAGATGGCCAGCCTGCACCGCGCGATGCCATTGATCGCACGGCAAAACTCTACATCGGCGGCAAGCAGACCCGCCCCGATGGAGGCTACACTCGCGCGGTCTTTGGACACAAGGGCGTGTATCTGGGCGATGTGTCCGTGGCCAATCGCAAGGATATCCGGAATGCTATCGAAGCGGCCCACAAAGCCAAAGCCTGGAGCCAAAGTGCAGATCATCTGCGCGCGCAAATCCTTTATTTCCTGGCCGAAAACCTGTCTGCGCGCGCAGATGAATTTGCGACACGTCTGGCAGCGCACACCGGGCAAAAGGATGCAACGCAAGAGGTTTCCGCAAGCCTTGACCGGCTGTTCACGTGGGCCGCTTGGGCGGACAAGCACGAGGGACGCGCCGCCGGCGTGCCCTTGCGCGGGATCGCCCTCAGCATGCCGGGGCCAGTGGGGGTGATCGGCGCTTTCGCACCAGAAGACGCCCCACTTCTGGCGTTGGTCTCGATCCTTGGCGCAGGACTTGCGATGGGCAATCGGATGGTCCTTGTGGCATCTGAAAGCGCCCCTTTGATTGCCACGGATTTCTATCAAATTCTTGAGACCTCAGATGTCCCTGCGGGCGTGGTGAATATTCTCACGGGGTCCCATGAAAACCTCGCGCCCCAGCTGGCAGGCCACAGCGATATCGAGGCGGTTTGGAGCTTCTCGTCCGCCGCAATCTCAGACGTCGTTGAACGCGAAGCGGCAGGAAACCTGAAACGGACTTGGGCGACTTATGGGCACAGCCACGATTGGGCTCTGCCGCAAACGGAGCTTTTTCGCCAAGCCGCGACAGAGACAAAAACCATCTGGGTGCCCTATGGAGACTGAACGACATCATAGGCCCCAATCCTGACCGCTTTGCGGTCAGGCATCATGTCATGCGCGCAGCATCCGCTGCGCGCGCCGCTTGGATCGCGCAAGCGATCCGAAACAGGGTTAAGAGTTTCGTCCGAACAGACGCCCCCAAAAGCCCCGCACGTCATCAGCAGCATCCTCAAGCCGGTCCTCCGCCGCTTCAATCAGGGGATCAATCCGCCGACGACGAAACCGCAAAATACGGACCCCAACGCCCCAAACAACAGCAAACAAAGCCGTCAAAACCAGGATGTTAAACCAGGGGATCAACCGAACATCTGGTCCAGAAATCGAGTGTACTGAGACCGCATTTGGATAAATCGATACCCATGTGCTGCGCCAGCCATAATGACGCACCACGACCCAATTCGGATCAGCTTGCGATGAAATCAGGGATTGTGCCTCGGCCTGCAAATCCGCACTGCCGAATTTGAGGTAAAAGGGCCAGCCAAGCCCCGTATCCTCGTTGCGATAGACCCGCACACGACCATTCTCATTGATGGTATTGATCAACCGCAGGTCACGATTTTCTGCCTCTGCCGTGCCACTGTCGGCTTGGGCAAAAAACAACCGATTGATCCGAGAGAAATCCTGACGGACGATTTCCGTACCTGTGATGATCACAATGTCGCGCTGTGGCAACGTATAATGAAGCGTCGCGCTCACAAGCAAAAACATAAGCAGCACGATCCCACGAAATATCCAGCGCATCAAGGCCTCACTTTTTCAATCACATCCATCTCATGGCATCTCGAGAATGCGCTGTACATACTCTTGTGTCTCTCGGAAAGGGGGCACGCCGCTGTGGCGCGCCACAGCCTCCGGGCCAGCATTGTAGGCCGCAAGCGCCAAACGCCACGTGCCAAAGCGTTGGTATTGCGCGGCCAAATACCGCGCGCCCCCGTCCAGATTTTGCACAGGATCCTGCGCATTCACCCCAAGGTCCGCAGCCGTCTGAGGCATCAATTGCGCCAGGCCGATCGCCCCTTTGGACGATACAGCAGCCGGATTCCAATCGCTTTCTTGACGGACCAATCGCAGGAACAGATCCTCTGGCACACGATGTCGCCGCGCCGCCTCCCGCGCGATCGGCTCATATTCGGAACGTTTGCCCCGATAAGGAGGGATGATAGCTTCATCCGCGCGAACCTGAAACCGCGCAGAGGCTTCATATTGCTGGGACAAGCGCCCATCAAGCAGGCGGTTGTGACTGTCCAGAAGCAACACCCGATTGGAGGTTGATTTTGTCGTGCTCTGCGCCCAAGCAGCGCCACTTAGGATAAGCGCACTCATCAGAGATATGCTGAATGACCGCACCGTTGCCCGCCCTCTTGCACTTTTTCGCAATATAAATCACTTTGCCCCAAAGGCCAAGGGAACGATTTTAGGCTTTTCTTTACCCTCTATGGGTGGTTGTGTGACATGAGTGAACAAAAGAGGTGAGCGTATGGCAGGCTCTGTGAATAAAGTGATGTTGATTGGCAATCTGGGCCGCGATCCCGAGGTGCGCAGTTTTCAAAATGGCGGGAAAGTCTGCAATCTGCGCATTGCGACATCGGAAAGCTGGAAGGATCGCAACACTGGTGAGCGACGCGAACGCACCGAATGGCACTCTGTGGCGATTTTCAATGAAAACTTGGCGCGTCTGGCAGAGCAATACCTCAAAAAAGGCTCTAAGGTTTATATCGAGGGTAAACTGGAGACCCGCAAATGGCAGGATCAATCCGGCCAAGACAGATATTCGACTGAAGTTGTCTTACGCCCCTATTCCGGTGAATTGACCTTCCTCGACCCACGTGAGGG
>CAWUJT010000095.1:0-8727 GCA_963922715.1 uncultured Thalassobacter sp. | reverse complement strand
TTTGTCAAACGCGGCGGCCATCAGTGCCTTGGTGTAGGCGTTTTGCGGAGCCTCAAAAATCTGATTTGCAGGGCCGGCCTCCACCACATCGCCCCGGCGCATGACGATCACTTTGTGGCTGAGCGCACGCACCACCTTGAGGTCATGGCTGATAAAGAGGTAAGCAAGGCCGTATTTCTGTTGAAGATCGCGAAGAAGCTCTACGATTTGAACCTGCACGGTCATATCAAGTGCAGAGGTCGGTTCATCAAGCACCACCAGTTGCGGACGTAGGATCATCGCGCGCGCAATCGCAATGCGCTGACGCTGACCGCCGGAGAACTCATGCGGGTAGCGGTCCATCATACTGGGATCAAGGCCCACTTCGGTGAGGATTTCCGCCACACGTTCCCGCTTGGTGGCTGTGCCCGCAATACGATGCACGCCGAGGCCTTCGGCAACAATCTCGGCCAGGGTCATGCGCGGGCTGAGCGAACCATATGGGTCTTGAAACACGATCTGCATATGGCGGCGCAGATCGCGCAATTGGCGCACGCGCCAGGTTTGGATGTCTTGCGCCTGAAAGGTGATACGCCCCGTTGAGGTGATCAGCCGCATGATCGCCAGCGCAAGTGTGGTTTTGCCGGAGCCGGACTCGCCCACAATGCCCAAGGTTTCGCCTGCGCGCACTGACAACGTGGCATCGTTGACGGCCTTCACATAGCCCACGGTTTTGCGCAGAAGTCCGCGCTGGATCGGAAACCAGACACGTAAACTTTCGGTTTCCACCATGGCTGGGCCTTCGGGCGCGGGTGGGGGCGTGCCCGTGGGCTCAGCAGCAAGCAGTTTTTGCGTGTAGGGGTGTTGCGGTGCGGCAAAAAGCGCCGCGGTTGGGCCTGTCTCGACGATCTCGCCGCCTTGCATCACGCAAACCCGGTCCGCGAATTTACGCACGATGCTCAGGTCATGGGTGATGAACAGCATCGACATGCCCTCTGTCCGTTTTAGCTCGGCCAGAAGCTCTAGAATTTGCGCCTGAATCGTCACATCGAGCGCGGTGGTGGGCTCGTCAGCTACCAAAAGCTCTGGGCCATTGGCGAGCGCCATAGCGATCATCACCCTTTGGCGCTGCCCGCCCGAGAGTTGATGGGGATAGGCGCCCAAGCGGCTTTCGGGGTCTTGAATGCCGACCTTGTTGAGCAGATCCAGAATACGCGTGCGCAAGGCCGCACCCTCTAGGCCTTGGTGAAGGCGCAGGCTTTCAGCAAGTTGCTTTTGAATGGTGTGGAGTGGGTTCAGCGATGTCATCGGCTCTTGGAAGATGAAGCTGATGTCATTGCCGCGCACGCGCCTAAGATCCGCCTCGGCCGCACCGATCATCTCTTGACCCTGGTAGGTGACAGAGCCTTTGACCTGCGCGGCCTCGGGCAACAGCCCGACGGTGGACAGCGCCGTGACAGATTTGCCCGAACCAGACTCACCCACGATGGCCAGTGTTTCGCCCGCAGCGATCTCAAAGCTGACGCCCCTCACGGCCTGAGTGACGGCACCATCTTGGGTGAAGGCAACACTCAGGTTTTCGACGCGCAGGACACTCATTGAAACGTCTTTCGCGGATCGAAGGCATCGCGGATGCCCTCAAAGATAAACACCAGAAGCGAGAGCATCAGTGCGAAGGTGAAAAACGCCGTGAAGGCGAGCCAGGGCGCTTGCAGGTTTTCTTTCGCTTGGCGGGTAAGTTCACCCAAAGATGGGGCCGATGACGGCAACCCAAAGCCAAGGAAATCGAGCGCAGCGAGTGTGCCGATGGCACCCGTGACGATGAAGGGCAGAAGCGTGATCGTGGCCACCATCGCGTTGGGCAGCACATGGCGGAACATGATCGTGAGGTTCGACACCCCCAGTGCACGGGCGGCGCGGACATATTCGAAATTACGTGCGCGCAGGAACTCGGCGCGCACCACGCCTACAAGGCTGGTCCAGCCGAACATCACCATGATGCCGACGAGAATCCAAAAGCTCATCGGGAAAATCGCGGCAACGATTATGATCACATAAAGCAGTGGTGTCGAACTCCAAATCTCGATGAAACGCTGGAATAGCAAATCCACCGCACCACCGAAAAAACCCTGGATCGCCCCGGCGGCGATGCCGATAAGCGATGAAAGCCCGGTGACGATCAACGCAAACAGCACCGAAAGCCGAAAGCCATAAATCACACGGGCCAGAACATCACGGGCCGTGTCGTCGGTGCCCAAGATGTGGTTGGCATTCGGTGCGGAAGGGGCAGCGCCCCTGATCTCATTCACTGTATCATAACTGTAAGGAATGGGTGGCCAGAGGATCCAGCCAGGCGTATCATGGTCTGCTGCCATCACGCCTTCAGGATCGTCAAAACACGTCTCAAGACCACCAGAGATAATCAGGCATTGGACTTCAAGATCGCGGTAGACGGCCTCGGTGCGGAAATCGCCGCCAAAGGTCGTCTCAGGGTAAAAGCTGCGGAAAGGGGTGTAATAGCCATCTTGGTATTTCACCAAAATCGGTTTGTCATTGGCCAAAAGCTCTGCAAAGAGCGACAGGCCAAAAAGCACCGCAAAAATCCACAAAGACCAAAACGCGCGGCGGTTGGCCTTGAAATTGCGCCAGCGGCGTTGATTGAGAGGCGAAAGCCGGGCCATCTATGTCTCGCGGCTTTCAAAGTCGATCCGGGGATCGATCCAGACATACGTCAGATCAGAGATCAGCCCCACGACCAAGCCAATCAGGGTAAAGACAAAGAGCGTGCCAAAGATCACCGGATAATCCCGCGCGATAGCCGCTTCAAAGCCCAACCGCCCCAGACCGTCGAGAGAGAAGATCGTCTCGATGATCAATGAGCCGCCGAAGAAGACGGCAACAAACAGCGCAGGAAAACCAGAGATCACGATGAGCATCGCATTGCGGAAGATATGGCCATAGAGCACACGGCTCTCGCTGAGGCCCTTGGCTTTGGCGGTGATGACATATTGCTTTTTGATCTCGTCGAGAAACGAGTTTTTGGTAAGCAACGTCAGGGTAGCGAAGGCCGAAATTGTCGAGGCTGTGACCGGCAAGACGATGTGCCAGAGGTAATCGAGCACTTTTCCAATCGCAGAAAGCTCATCCCAATTATCAGAACTCAGGCCCCGCAGCGGGAAGATTTGCAGGTAAGAGCCACCTGCAAACAGAACCAACAGCAGGATGGCAAACAGAAAGCCCGGGATCGCATAGGCGACGATGATCAGGCCCGATGTCCAGGTGTCGAAGGTTGATCCATCGCGCACCGCCTTGCGGATGCCAAGCGGGATCGAGACAAGATAGGCGATGAGTGTGGACCAGAGCCCAAGTGTGATTGAGACAGGTAGTTTTTCTATGACCAGATCCACAACGGACGTGGAGCGAAAATAGCTTTCGCCGAAGTCGAACCGCACATAGCTCCAGAGCATATCGAGGAAGCGTTGAAGCGGTGGTTTGTCAAAGCCGAATTGCGCCTCAAGCTCTGCAATGAACTCGGGCGGCAGACCCCGCGCACCGATGTAAGAGGACTCAGAGCCAGTCGTGGCCCCTTCCGAGGCCCCCCCAAGCTCATTGCCACCGCCCGAGATATTTTGGAAAACATCGCCGCCGCCTTCCATCTGTGCCAGGATTTGCTCAATCGGGCCACCGGGGACGAATTGCACCAGGGTAAAATTGATGATCATGATCCCCAAAAGGGTGGGGATCATCAACAGCAGGCGTCGGACAATATAGGCCCCCACTCAGAGCGCCCCGGCAGCTTCCAAGCGGGCAGCGGCTGCGGCATCGAACCACCACAGATCAAGCAAGCCAAGATTAAAGGGCGGCAGCGGATCGGGGTGCCCATATTGGTTCCAATAGGCAACCCAATGTTCTGAATTTCCCCACCGCGGCACCCAAAAGCCATGGGCCCGCAACGCACGGTCAAGGGCGCGCGTGCGGTCGCGGAGGTCATCCAAGGTGTCCGCGGCGATGACGGTTTCAATCAACCGATCGATGCCAGGATCGGCCAGCGCCATGATGTTGCGGCTGGAGTCGGCGGCTGTCTCAGAGCTGAACCATTGTTTAAGGCCTAGGCTTGGTTCAAATCCTTGGCCGGCACCGATGTTGGTGAGATCCCACTCCCCTTCTCGGCGCAGGGTAATATATTGTGAGGTGTCCACACGCCGCAGGCGCGCGTCGATCCCCACAGCGCGCAGGTTTTCAACATAAGGGTTGATGATCCGATCCATCTGCGCGTCGAACTGAATAATCACAAGTTCCAGCGTTTCACCGGCGGCATTGCGCAGCATCCCTTGATCATCGAGGACCCATCCGGCGTCCTCTAGCAGTCGCAACGCAGTCCGCCTTGTGCGTCTGTCCGGCGTATTGCCTTCGGCCCGATTGACGGGCGGCAGGCGTGCCTCATCCGTCAGGATCGCCTTGGGCAAGAGGCCTTCAGCCACCAGAGGCTCCAGCACGGCCAATTCACCAGGGGTAGGTGTGCCTTGGGCCTCAAGGTCTGAGCCCTGCCAGAAAGATCGATCCCGCTCAAAGAGGCTAAAGAATAGGGCTTCATTAGACCACTCAAAGTTGAACAAAAGCCGCACGGCCTCCCGCACTTGTGGGTTTTGCCATTTCTCCCGTCGCAGGTTAAAGACAAATCCCGACCCGCCACCGATATTGCCATCGGGCAATTCAGCTGTCACCACATGGCCGTCTTCCACGGCTGGGAATGTGTAGGCGGTCGCCCATTCTTTAGACGAACCTGGGGTGCGGAAGGTGTATTGCCCGGCCTTGAAAGCCTCCAGTGCGGCGGTTTGATCCAGAAACGCTTCCACGCGGATATCTTCGAAATTCCAACGGCCTTGGTTCATGGGGTGATCTGTGCCCCACCAATCGGGATTTTTGGTGTAGGTGACGCTGCGGCCCAGATCGACTTCGCCCACGATGTAAGGGCCGGTGCCCATGAAGGGCATCGTTGCGGCCTCATCAAGCCGGGTGCCGGTCTCCTCAAACCAAGCTTTAGAGAAAGGGTTCCATATTCCCACCAGTCCCATTCGGTCACGCTTTGGAACCACATCGTTGAATTCGAAACGGACCTGATAAGGCCCTGTAACTTCGATGCTTCTGAAAAAGCCTTCAATAATGCTTCGAAATTCCGCAATGCCCTGTTCGAGAAACAGATCAATGGTGAATTTTAGATCCTCCGCTGTCATCGGTGTGCCATCGGCAAAGGTGACATCCTCGCGCAAATTCACCACAACCCAATCGAGGCTTTCGGGGTATTCGACTGTGGTGCAGAGATAGCAATAGCTGCCATAAGGATCGTCATAGGCCTGCACCATGAGATCTTCGTACATTAGGCTGGCCGCCGTGCGCTCGGCCACGCCTTTGCGCGTAAACACATTGAAACTGTCGAAAGTGGCAGAGGTGGCCAGGCTGATTTCCCCCCCTTTAGGCGCGTCTGGGTTGACATAGGCAAATGCCTCGCCCGGACCGTATTTCAAGGCGCCAAAATTGGTGTATCCATGGCTGATGGTGATCTCGTCCGCCGTGGCCACACTGGCCATCACTGTTATCGCCCCGAGAATAAGCCCGTACTTGTGCATCACACCCTCCGATTGTCCATTGCTATAGAAAAAGCCGTGGCAGCAAAAACTTCAACCCCATTGACGCCACTGTGATGAAGAAAGTCACCACTTTAGATTGTGACATCATATAAAAGGATCAGAGTTTCCTGATGATGATACCGCAACGGATCAGTTAAATGTTGCAATATAGGCAATTAGGTCTGCCGCGTCTTCGGCGTCGCCTCTGAATGAGTAACTCATGCTGGTTCCTTGCGCATAGGAACGTGGGTTGTCGATGAACGTTGCAATGTTTTCCGGTGTCCAATCCCCGTCCAGACTCGCCAAAGCATCGGAATAATTAAAGCCATTTGCGGAGGCTTTCGGCCGACCAACAACACCATGTAGATAAGGCCCTGTTCCATTGGCACCTGCTTCAAGCACATGGCACGCTTGACATTGCCGCCACAGCCCCTCTCCGGCGGTGGCATCGGCACTGGCGTAAAGCTCTGCGAAAGGCACCTCGGGCACAGCTTCGGCGACCTCTCGTGTCTCCCCTTCGACTTCTATGTAGTAGCCGACTGTATGATCTTCATCGCCATAGTGACCCCCAACACGATAGATGCTCTCTGCGGCCCATCCTGAAAGCATGAAAAACAAGACCGCACCCAAAACGCTTGCAGACGCCATTGTGAATTTCATCGTGTCCATGGTTGATCTCTTCCTTGTCTGTTTTTCTTAGCCTATATTGGATTTTTATACCCAAGGGCAAGAAGTAGTTGGCGCGACGAAATGCCCAAATCAGGAGGTTTCATGTCTCAACGCATCGCATACCAAGGGGACCCAGGAGCGTATTCGCATCAAGCCTGCCAGGACGCCCGACCTGAGTATGAAGCCCTGCCCTGTCGCACCTTTGAAGACGTCATTGAAAAGGTCCGAGAGGGGCAGGCGGAGTTGGCGATGCTGCCGGTGGAAAATTCCACCTATGGGCGCGTGGCCGATATCCATTCGCTATTGCCAGACTCTGGTTTGCATATCGTGGAAGAGGCTTTCGTGCGCGTGCACATCAACCTGCTGGGGCTTCCCGGGACACGCATTGAACAGATCGAAACGGCCCAAAGCCATGTTGTGCTGCTGGGTCAATGCCGAGATTTTCTGAAGGCGCATAATATCTCTCGTGTCATTGGCACCGATACGGCCGGCGCTGCCAAACATATCGCAGAGGTGGGCGATCCGCGCTGTGGCGCGCTCGCCTCTGAACTGGCTGCAAAGATTTATGGCTTGGAGGTTTTGGCGCGCCACATAGAGGACCAAAACAAAAACACAACACGCTTTTTGATTATGTCCCGAACACCTGCCCGCCCGGAAGCCGGATCTGGCCCGATCAAGACCACCTTTGTCTTTCGGGTGCGCAATATCCCTGCCGCACTTTACAAGGCTATGGGCGGCTTTGCGACCGAAGGTGTGAACATGACAAAGCTTGAAAGCTATATGGTGGACGGATCCTTCACCGCAACGCAATTCTACGCCGATATAGATGGCCACCCGGATGAGCCGCATGTGCGGCGCGCCCTTGATGAGTTGGGATACTTCACGTCTTTGGTAAAAATTCTTGGCATCTATCCGGCCGATCCAACCCATGGCCAAGGCAATTGACCCGGCATGATACGCTTGATTTATCGTGTGATACTGCGCACGGCAGCAAGGACATCTTCGGCGCGTAACCAACCAGAACTGCCACGCGGCAGGATGTTGACAGCCCGTTCCGCATGGATCCTTGCGTCATTGACACGCCCAATCACAGCATACCGTTCCGCCGTTGTCACAGAGGCCAGGCCGTTCTGACCGGCCCGCGCATGGGCCAGCGCCAGATCGCGCAGAAGGATGGGATTAATAGGATCTCTGGCCCGCGCGCGATCCAAAACACGTAAGGCTTCTTGATTGCTGGCCTGGCTATCGACCGCCAACAATGCGCGGCCTAGTCCCGCCTGGATCAAAGGCTCCCGCGGTTCAAGGGCGACAGCACGGCGGTAGGCGGTGACAGCCTGAGGGAACTGGCGGGATTCAAGAAGGATTTGACCTTTGAGCTCTTGATAGTAGCCATCGTTCGGACGCATCGTAATAAGCTGGTCTATTTCTGCCAAAGCGCGCTCTGGCGCTGGTTGCCGATGATAAGCAATCGCGCGGCGCAGGGTAGAGACTTCATCTTTGGCTGAGCCTACACGACGCAGGGTCCAAGACGGCGCATTTGTGAAGGCGCTCAGCTTGCCAATGGCCCGTGCATACCAATAGTCCACCACGGTTGTATCGGCAGGCTTAACAGAAAGTGCCGCTGCATAGGCTTCAATGGCGCGCATACGGTCGCGTGTCAGGGGATGGGTACGCACGTAAACATCTTGATGGGTCGGGGACAGTGCTTCTTGGCCACGGAACAAGTTGAACACCTCAAGGGCGGCGGATGGAGGCACGCCGGCGGCCGCCATATAGCGCAGGGCGCTTTGATCTGCGCTGGCTTCCTCAGCACGGGTATGGGCAAAAAATTGCCGCGTTGCCGCCGACGATGTTCCCAAAGCCAAACCAACCCCAGCAGAAGCATTGCCAGAGGCCCCTGCGATAGCCGCCAACACCAAACCGAGCTGTGCAGCTGTGTTGGCGGCACCCAAATGGCCAGCACGACTTGAAATATGTCCGTTGGCGATGTGGGCGGCTTCGTGGGCAATCACCGCTTGAATGGGGGCCGCCGTTGAGAAACGGGTGAGCAGGCCGGAGTGAATGAAGATCGCTTGGGTATTAACAACAAAAGCGTTCAGCTCAGTGTCAGCGATAACATAAATCTTTGTAGAGCCCGGTAGACCCGCCGCTTGCAGGATCGGTTGGGCCACGCGAGCCAGGGATTGTTCGATATCGGCATCGCGTATCAAGGTGCGTGCCTGAGCCGCCAAGGGCATGAATATGAGTATGAAACTCAAAATTACCTTTACCGTATAATCGAAAAATCGCATTATCAAACAGTCTCCTGCACTTTTCCCATAGAGAGTTTTAAGGGTATTTTAGGCACTGTTGCAAACTTTTCTATGACGTCGGCATCCTTTAGCCAGATACACCTGTACTGAGACATGGGGCATTGCCAAGTTAATTTGTGCATTTTGTGAGTGGTTGGTTG
>CAWUJT010000094.1:0-8903 GCA_963922715.1 uncultured Thalassobacter sp. | reverse complement strand
ATTGCGCTTTATCCTTGCGAGAGCCATTGGTCAGGCTTTTGTGACAGCAGACGTTTCCCCCGATGCGGTTTTGGCCGTCTTGCAAGACAGTGCAAATGCAGCTTACAGCTAAGATCGGTAGGTCAAAGGACACGCTTTTGTAAATTTTCATCCAGATGATTGGGTGTATTATATTATTTTTGGAGGGGCTTTCACTATCCTTGAGGTTTTAATCGCTTTCAGAACTTTCCGCATTAACGTGTTCAAAGAAGTTCTTAAGTTAGCATGCAGAACAAAATCGAAACATTCTTGGTGTTGTGTGACGTTATTTGTTGATAAAATTCCAAAGGAAACAGTTGTTCAACACCGCCTTCTGTTTTGTGATGCATTAAAGATCTGAAAGTACAGAATCATTCAATGTTGGCGCCTCACACAGAATTCGCTTCAATCTCCGCCGCTTTTTTCTCCACCTGCTCCACGATGTGCTCCACCATTTGATCGTTTGACATCCGATGACTTTGTTTTCCGCCAAGATACACCATACCGTGTGCCCCGCCACCACCTGTCCAGCCAACGTCTGTCATCAGCGCTTCACCTGGTCCATTGACCACACAGCCGATGATGGAGAGACTCATAGGGGTTTTGATATGCTCTAAGCGGTCTTCTAGGATTTCAACGGTTTTAATCACATCAAAGCCTTGTCGTGCACAAGATGGGCAAGAAATGATATTTACACCCCGGTGACGTAATCCCAAGGCTTTTAGAATTTCATAGCCGACTTTGACTTCTTGAACGGGATCAGCAGACAAGGAGACGCGGATGGTATCGCCAATACCCATCCAGAGTAGATTGCCCAATCCAATCGCAGATTTGATTGTGCCCGTCATAAGACCACCTGCCTCAGTGATGCCAAGATGTATTGGGGCATCCGTGGCCTCGGCCAGTCCCTGGTACGCAGCTGCGGCAAGAAACACATCAGAAGCTTTACAACTGATCTTGAAATTATGGAAGTCATTGTCTTCAAGGATTTTGATATGATCCAGCCCGCTTTCAATCATTGCCTCGGGGCAGGGCTCGGCATATTTTTCCAACAGATGTTTTTCAAGAGAGCCAGCATTCACGCCAATGCGCATGGAACAGTTGTGATCACGTGCAGCTTTGATGACCTCACGTACACGTGACTGATCTCCGATATTGCCAGGGTTTATGCGCAGACAAGCCGCGCCGGCTTCGGCTGCTTCTATGCCGCGACGGTAATGAAAGTGAATATCGGCAACGATAGGAACCGGGCTTTCGCGCACAATTTCCTTCAAAGCTGTTGCTGAGGCTTCGTCAGGAACGGAAACACGCACGATATCTGCGCCCGCCTCTGCACAAGCCTGCACCTGCGCGACAGTTGCGGATACATCTGTCGTCAGCGTGTTTGTCATGGTCTGTACAGAGATCGGAGAGTCCCCGCCTACAGGTACCGATCCCACATATATTTTTCGTGACGTTCGGCGATCTATGTGTCGCCAAGGACGAATTGAATGCAGAGAAGACATGCATATATCCAGAATTGATGAATGTTATTGCTGGATAAAATCTATACAGTTAATTTGTATTTATACTACTGATATCTTCTGTGGTCGATAAAAGTGCAACACTTGTCGCTAAGTCTTCATTTGTTTCAAGATCGGCGGGTGCAAACGCACTTTTAAGTTTATCAAGTGACAGCTGTATGTCTTTTGAAACAGTTGCACCTGATCCAACAGGTCCATAGGGTATGCCATCAATCAAGAAGTACACTGATCCGGCATTGCCAGCATGAAGCCAATGTTGTTCCTTTTCATTGGCCGGTATCGGATATGTTTGGCCAGAATCCATAATTTGTTCGTGTATAACGGATCCATCTTCGGCACTTACGCGTATCCAAGCAGGACGAACGGCAAGAAGTGTTATTTCAGATTTTGGCGCCGATATCATATTTGGTGATGTTAAATCTGTTTGTTGATTTATTACGGCATATTCAGATTTATCTACTGTCGCCAGTGCTCCAACCGTTCCAGGCTCAATTGTCGATATAGGGGCATCACGGGATGATAGTTGTGTAAACGTAAAAGTGGGTTTTTCGTTATAAAGCCACTCATTGTTATCAGATGGGGGAGCTTGATAGACGGTATTTTCTATGGATTGTGTCTGTGTTGTGCTGGCATGTGTAAAAGTACTGTCTAAAGTCTGATTCACTTGAAGCGGCGTAACATTGACGCGTTGGAACTCCCTTAAGAGAGTCCAACCTCCATAACTCAGGCCTACAATAAGAGACATCAGTATAGCGAAAGATCCAAGCACACGTGGTTCAAATCGATCAAAAATACCCGACCCCATATCCTGATAATGTGAGTTTGATCCGAATTGCACTAATTCCGATTGAGTATGTAAGGGTTTTACGACGGGTTTATTTTTTTTGGGCATTGCGGTTTCAAAACTTCTAGTAACACCTTTAAAACCACTTTCTTCACAAAAACATTCGTAAACCCATTCTTGATCTAAATTAAGGTATCGTGCGTAAGATCTTACATAACCTGCGATAAATCCAGTGCTTTCAAATACAGAAATGTCGCTATCTTCGATTGCAGCAATATAACTCGCCTTGATACGCAACTCTCGTTGAACGTCGAGCAGAGATTTTCCAAGAGTTGCGCGCTCACCACGTAAAACATCGCCCAGACGAAAGTCGTAACTATCAAATCCGCGTATGACAACTGGGTCCGCCGGCTCTTCGGTTATGTTTGCTTTTACGAGCATGCTGCTAACCTTATTTTTGACATGATTTATATACTTATTAATATAATTATAGTTTCACATGCAACACATAGCCCTAATATTGACGCATTCACTATGGCGTGAGCGACTTTACGCCACATTTTAAGTCAATTTTGAAACAATATCTCACAATCTTGAGCTTTGTTGTTTTCACAGATTACAATAGAATCCTGTTGATTGTCACTCAACCCCCAATGACCGGTTTCTTTTGAAATGGCGAGAAAAATGATATTCGTTTTTCGACGGCATTCTTCTGTGACGGCGCGCGACGCATCCATATTGAGTTGAATGGCGCGTCCAGGTTGATAGTTTCTTGGTAAGATATCCATGATAATTTCGCACATTTGAGTGCTGGTCGTGCGTTTGGTATCACATTCTACAAGGGCGACTTTGCGCGCTGTTTCAATATCGTGATAATTTGCAGCTGCAACAGTTGCATTGGAAAAAATGCCTTCATCGGGTGAAAATGCAATAGCACCGTAGTATTTCTGAGTTTCGGCGACTTGCTGCAAAATCTCGATGTCTTTTTCAGTAAGATTTGAATCCTGAGTGGCTTGCCCAATCGCCCCACGGGTTGCAAACAATAGTTTTCTCCCTTCGTAACAAGTGAGACTGTTGTTTTGCGTAAAGCCGGGCTTGATGCCAACAAAGCCAAATACGATAATCATGACGCAAAATATGCAGACTCTCATCGCCTCTCCCCAGATGGCCAGACATACACATGATAGTTTATGTTGCAAGGCATATGCGATAAAGCGCAAACATGTAAACGCAGTAGAGAAACAAAAGGTAAAGGTACACGGATGACCCTGACAGCGACGCTTGCGCACATCGATGCCGATCAATCCAATTCACTGGCACGGTTAAAGGCATTGTTAGGCTTTCCTTCTATTTCGACAGACCCTGCTTATGCCGCTGATTGTCTACAAACGGCGGATTGGCTTGTTGAGGATTTGCAAAGCATCGGATTGGCAGCCAAAAGCCATCCAACACAAGGTCATCCCATCGTGTTGGCCCACCATGAAGGTCCAGGTCCCCATTTGTTGTTTTATGGACATTACGATGTGCAGCCTGTTGATCCTATTGATCTTTGGGATCATCTGCCTTTTGAACCCTTCGTTGATGAGACAGCTGTCCCGCCCTGTATTCGAGGACGCGGTGCCTCAGACGACAAAGGTCAGTTGATGACATTTATCGAGGCGATGCGCGCCTGGAAAACAGTTTCAGGCAGCTTACCATGCAAGGTTACGGTTCTGCTAGAGGGTGAAGAAGAATCGGGGTCGCCGTCTCTTGTCCCTTTCCTTCAGGCGCACAAAACGGAACTGGGCAGTTGCGATGTGGCAATGATCTGCGATACCGGCCTGTTTGGACAAGATCGCCCGGCGATCACAACAATGCTGCGCGGTTTGTTGGCAGAGGAGATTGTTATACAGGGCCCCTGTATTGACCTTCACTCTGGATCATATGGCGGGATCGCCATGAATCCCGCCCGGGTGCTCACAAAAATTCTCGGTCAATTGCACGATACAGAGGGACGCGTACAAATCCCTGGGTTTTATGACGCGATCCCTGAAGTGCCAGATAATGTCGCCCAGCAATGGGACCATTTAGGGTTTTCAGACATGGAATATCTTGGGGCTGTTAAGCTATCAAAACCAGCCGGGGAAGCGGACCGTTCAGGGCTTGAGATGATCTGGTCGCGCCCTACAGCCGAGATTAACGGGATCAGTACGGGTTACACCGGCGAGGGGTTCAAAACGGTGCTGCCCGCCCAAGCCACTGCCAAAGTCTCCTTCCGCCTTGTCGCAGGCCAAGAACCGCTGCGCTTGCGCCGCCTGTTTCGGGACTGGGTGCGCGCGCAGGTGCCCGAAGATTGCTCTGTGACCTTCATAGACCATGGGGCCGGACCGGCTTCTACCATGGATCACAGCCACCCGGCCTTTGAGGCGACACGCCAAGCCCTGTCTGAGGAATGGGGCAAAGAGGCCGCCTTCATCGGCTCAGGCGGCTCAATCCCGATTGCGGGCTATTTCCAAACCATCTTAGGTATAGAGTCTGTTCTGGCAGGCTTTGCGCGGGATAACGATGCAATCCATTCGCCGAACGAGAAATACGACGTGGAGTGTTTCCATAAAGGTATCCGCTCTTGGGCACGTACCTTGGAGGCCGTGGGGAACATGAATGTCGTCTAAGGCCAAATATACTGTTTCTATTCAGGAACAGGGATTGCTGCAAATACTGCCTTTTGCCGTCATATGAAAATTAGTTTTTAATAACTTGCGTTAACTCTAATGATCCACCAATAATACCTACGCGTAAAGACACATTAAAGAAAACAGGGTCTGTTTCTTGCTTTGTAAACGTCAGCTGGGCAGGAGCCATAAGTCCAGAGGTAGCGCGCAAGGTGTTTCGTCCGGCTGGAACATTAAAAGTCTTTGTTTGATTCATAGGAATGGAAGCGACTTGTACACCATTCAATGTAATGATGACGGGAAACGCACCACCTTGAAAACCTGTGCGTCTTGTCACCACAGCTTGATTTGATCGAACATTGGCAATAGCAGCCTGCTCAGCCGCTGTTTGCTGTGTACTGGGTGCACCACAGCCTGATATCAAAAGAAGTGCCGACAATAAAATTATACTGACAAAAATATTTCTCATCTCTTTCCCCCAAAAATTATTTAGCTTCTCAAAACACGCATAATTTATTTTTCAACGAGATGTCAAATATTTACACTTTGCTATCTGAGGTTAAGAGCTTGTTAAAGGCGTAAAAATCCATAACGTTTTGCCAAAAACCGCGACTTTTGGTTAAGATCTGTGGTTTTCCATCAAGTACACATCGTCTAAGTGCAACAAAATAATGAAATAAGGAGACCCGCCATGAAAATGACCACCGAGGAAGCCTTTGTCAAAGTTCTCCAACGCCATGGGATCAACCAGGCGTTTGGCATTATCGGCTCGGCGATGATGCCGATCTCGGACCTCTTTCCCCAGGCGGGCATCACCTTTTGGGATTGCGCGCATGAAGGTTCGGCCGGGTTCATGGCCGACGGCTACACCCGCGCCACCGGTAAGATGTCCATGATGATCGCGCAAAACGGCCCGGGCATCACCAATTTCGTCACCCCAGTCAAAACCGCTTATTGGAACCACACGCCGCTTTTGCTGGTCACGCCACAAGCCGCCAACAAGACCATTGGTCAAGGCGGCTTCCAGGAGGTGGAGCAAATGAACCTGTTCACCGATATGGTGGCCTACCAAGAGGAGGTGCGTGATCCTTCCCGCGTGGCTGAGGTGCTCACCCGCGTGATTGCTCAGGCCAAGCGCCTGTCCGCGCCAGCGCAGATCAACTTGCCGCGCGATATGTGGACACAGGTTGTCGACATAGAGATTCCCGAACCGGTTGAGTTTGAACACTCTCCAGGGGGTGAGACATCAATCGCCAAAGCCGCCGTCCTGTTGTCCGAAGCCGCGTTCCCGGTGATTCTGAACGGGGCAGGGGTTGTGCTTTCAGATGGAGGGATTGCCGCCTCTCAGTCCCTTGCTGAACGTCTTGATGCGCCGGTCTGTGTGGGCTATCAACACAACGATGCTTTTCCGGGCACCCACCCGCTTTTTGCCGGACCCTTGGGCTACAACGGTTCCAAAGCCGCGATGGAATTGATCAAGCGCGCCGATGTGGTGTTGGCGCTGGGCACCCGGCTTAACCCGTTTTCCACCTTGCCGGGATACGGGATGGAATATTGGCCTGCAGAGGCCAAAGTGATCCAAGTGGACATCAATCCAAACCGTATTGGGCTGACGAAAAAAGTCACGGTGGGGATTGTCGGCGACGCGGCCAAGGTGGCCCGCAGTCTCTGGGCGCAGCTGTCAGAAGATGCTGGCGATACAGGCCGAGAGGCCCGCCGCCATGAGATCGCACAGCGAAAATCGGCTTGGGCACAGCAGCTGTCTTCTATGGATCATGAAGAGGACGACCCCGGCACCACCTGGAACGCCCGCGCCCGCGCCGCCAAACCCGCTTGGATGAGCCCGCGCATGGCTTGGCGCGCGATCCAAGCCGCCTTGCCGCGCGATGCGATCATTTCATCAGATATCGGCAACAACTGCGCTATTGGCAACGCCTATCCGAGTTTCGATGCGGGACGCAAATACCTCGCGCCTGGATTGTTTGGCCCTTGTGGCTATGGCTTGCCTTCTATCGTGGGGGCCAAGATCGGGTGCCCTGATGCGCCTGTTGTGGGCTTTGCGGGCGACGGTGCCTTTGGCATTGCGGTCAATGAGCTGACAGCGATTGGCCGCTCCGAATGGCCCGCGATCACACAAATTGTGTTCCGCAATTATCAATGGGGTGCGGAGAAGCGCAACTCGACGCTGTGGTTTGCGGATAATTTCGTCGGCACCGAACTTGATGAGCAGGTCAGCTACGCCGCTATTGCCCAGGCCTGTGGCCTAGAAGGCGTCGTGGTCCGCACGATGGAGGCACTGACCGTGGCATTGGGCAAAGCCATCCATGACCAAATGGCCGAGGGTAAAACCACTGTGATCGAGGCGATGATCAACCAAGAACTAGGGGAGCCCTTCCGCCGTGATGCGATGAAAAAGCCCGTTAAAGTTGCGGGCATCGATCCGGCAGATACAGTCACTATTTAGGGCCAGGGTCCACAACGAGCATAATGACGCTTACGGCAAGGCGAGGATTGAGAGGAAGACTTTCGTTGGGCATCTTTCGTATCCGTGTTGCACTGCGTTGCCAATCTTTGAGCCCGCCAAACATGATCATGATCCGTTTGCCCCGTTAGTAGCGGGGTTTGTCGCACTTAATCGGTTTCCTCTGCGGTTTCTGGCCAAGGACGAAGGCGCATTGCGCCACCGTAAGCTATCGCGATTGATAAAGATAATACCGCTCAGTACACGCCTGTCATCGACGCGAGGCGTGCCGTGGGATGTGGGGGATAAAGGTCTCAAGCTTCTTCATCAGCGCATCACTTCGCCAGTAAAGATCACACATATCACCCTTGTTTTTCGAATGATGAGGCCCGCAACCTCTTGGAAATCGAAGGGTCCTGACCCAAGTTATTCAATCAATTTCGGATGATAAAAAAGCGACAAATTGTTTCCAGAGCATTCAAGCCCCCTTATAAGCGATCAGGGTTTTGGCTTGTAATCTTATAGAATAATCAAATGCATCAACGTATTTTTCTGCCATTGCAAAGCCAAAACTATGCAAACCATAGCGGCTTGTAATGTTAAGAAGATTGTCGTCTGTAACCGTTGCATCTATCGTGCTCTTAGCAAAAAGGGCACATCATGTTGCAAGTGATTGGGATCTGTCGGTTTGCGTATCCAGGGTTGGGGGCGTTTCGCATACAACACAACAGCGTCGCAGACCGTGAAGCGCATGTGTTTCAACCGGAACGGCTTGAAAGCCGGTTGCGCAGTTTCGAACATATCTGTCTGCGCACTGTGGCGGCCCAGACCGATCCCGAGTTCCGGTTTTTGGTCGTCACGGGGGAAAACTTGCCGCACCCCTATCTGTCCCGTTTGCAAAAGATGATTGCTGAGGTGCCCCAGGCCGAGCTGATCCAATTCCCGGCTATGAACCAGCGCGAAGCGATGGAAGAGATCATCAACGGCTATATCGACACACAGGGTCCACCGGTTTTGCAGTTTCGACAGGATGACGATGATGGTGTTGCGTCGAAATTTGTGGAACGCTGCCGCAAGATTTATGAGCGTGTGCAGCCTTTGTGGGCCGCGCATGGGTCTTTGGCGATCGATTTTACCAAAGGGTATTATCTGGAGCTCAGCCCATCGGGGCTGCGCGCGCAGCCCATGTTTCGCCATCACCTTGGGGTTGCCCAAGCGCTGCTGCTGGACCCCAGCGACCGGCGCACAACCTTTCACTATCCCCATCATCGGGTGGGCCACCTGATGCCCACACTGTCATTCGCGGATGCACGCATGTGGCTCCGCGGCATCGATGGCAAAAATGATAGTAAACTGTCCGATCAAGCCCGTGAGCTACCTGTGGCCGATGAAGATATTCGTAGCGACCTGACACAAAGGTTCAAAATTGATCTGGACGCAATTGCGCAAAGTTTTGGTGTTTAAAT
>CAWUJT010000093.1:0-8990 GCA_963922715.1 uncultured Thalassobacter sp. | reverse complement strand
CCAACCCTAGGAGGACTTCTTGTCGGCTTTATTTTGCAGCGTTTCATACCAAATCAACGTGTCAGTGGTGTGGCAGATGTCATCGAAGGTTCAGCGCTGCGCAATGGCCGCGTTGAACAACGTTCCGGTGTCGCCTCGGCCTGTGCGTCTATGATCACACTCTCAACCGGGGGCTCCACAGGGCGCGAGGGACCCGTTGTGCATATTGCGGCCCTGATTGCAACCTGGGTGTCGAACAAAATCAACGCCAATGGGATCACCGGGCGCGATCTTTTGGGCTGTGCCGTGGCCGCCGCCGTATCGGCCTCTTTCAACGCGCCCATCGCCGGGGCCCTATTCGCGCTTGAGGTGATTCTGCGCCACTTTGCGTTGCATGCGTTCGCGCCAATCGTCATTGCCTCGGTGGCCGGCACGATTGTCTCGCGTAGTTTTTATGGCAACATCACGGAATTCACGCTGCTGGAAGGCTCAATCTTGCGCTTTTATGTCGAACTGCCGGCATTCATCATCCTGGGCGTGATCTGTGGACTGGTGGCAGTGGTACTCATGCGGAGCATTTTTTGGGCCGATGAAATTGCCACCGAGGTGCAGGGGCGGCTCTCTCTGCCCATCTTTTTACGTCCAACAATCGCTGGATTGGGCTTAGGTGTCTGTGCCGTTTTCTATCCGCACATTATAGGTGTGGGCTATGAGACCACAACAGCCGCGCTGACAGGGGATCTGTTGCTGCATGAAGCTGTGGTGTTTGCCGTAGTCAAAGTTTGCGCCGTTTCGATCACCATGGCTGGGCGCATGGGGGGGGGTGTTTTCTCCCCTGCCCTGATGATCGGCGCTTTAACTGGCCTGGCCTTTGGATTGATTGCAACATCGGTATTTCCAAATGTCTCTGGATCAGAAGCGCTCTATGCACTGGCCGGTATGGGGGCCGTCGCAGCGGCTGTCCTGGGGGCACCGATTTCCACGACGCTTATTGTGTTTGAACTCACAGGGGATTGGCAAACAGGTTTGGCCGTCATCGTTTGTGTCTCAATTTCCTGCGCCATTTCCGCACAACTGGTGGAGCGCAGTTTTTTTCTCAGCCAACTAGAGCAACGAAATATTCACCTTGCCGCAGGCCCACAAGCCTATTTGCTGGGTATGTTTCAGGTGTCTGCGGTTATGCGCGGAGAAAGCCACCCAGAAGCGCCCGATAAAGACACAGCACATGCCTTGATCAAAAAAACCGTCTGGCTGGAGCCACAGTCAACTCTTGAAGTGGCCATGCCCATTTTCGAAAAAACAGGCGTGGATTTTATTCCTGTTGTCAGATTCTCCGGACCAGACAAGTCGCCCGTTTTGATCGGAACATTATTCCAAGTCGATGCCTTGTTGGCATACAATCGCGCTCTGGCCGCAACAGCGGCAGAAGAACATGGGTGACACCTCACCTTGGAACAGGCCCAAGAGACGCACGCAAAATGATCTCCACATCCAGCTCGACGGTCGCGCCCTCATTCTCTCCCTTTGACATCGCCATAAGCATGTCAGCAGCAGCACGTCCCATAGCACGATGGGGCACATGAACCGTGGTCAGAGGGGGTGAAACAATTTCCGACAAGTCAATATCGTCAAATCCAGTGATCGATAGATCACCGGGGATATCAAAGCCCATCTGTCGCGCACACATCACCGCGCCTGCAGCCAGGACATCATTCCCACACAGAACTGCTGTGGGACGCGGGTTATACGTGATCAAGCTTTTGAAGGCCGCCGCACCGTTTTTGATACTGTAGGGGGTCTCAACAATCATAAGGGACTTTGGATCGAGACCGTGCGCCTCCATAGCGTCATACACCCCCAAAACACGTTCACGTGCGCGATCATTGGTCGCCCGCGGGGCGCTGATATATCCAAGGTTCCTGTGACCAAACTCGAACACATGTGCGGCCAGTTGCGCCATGGCTTTGCGGTTATCGAAACCGACGGTTCCTGGTGCTCTACCCACTTGACTTGTCCAGACTGTCACATAGGGGATCTGTTTGCGTTCCAAGAATATATAACTGCTTTCCGTACGATCACGACCGATCAAAAGCATGGCATCGGCACCGCGTGCCGCCAGTGCATAAATCTGTCGTTCTTCGAGATGTGGATCATAGGCCGAAGAAGCAATAAGCAAAGTTATGCCCTGCGTGCGTAACGTATCTTGAAAGGCCTGCACACCACGGGCAAAAATTGCGTTTTCCATTGTAGGGATTATAGCCCCAAAGGTATGCGTTCGGCGAGATGCAAGCGCTTTTGCATTGAAATTTGGCGCATAGCCCAGGTCTTTCACCGCCTTCATCACTTTCACACGCGTGTGGCTGGAAACACAGTTGGGCGCATTCAAACAGCGAGATACAGTTGCTGTGGACACGCCCGCAGCCTGTGCCACATCTATCAATCTTGGCACCCTGCCCTTTGAATGTGAGCGATCCTGTTCAGGTTTTGACATTCGCCTGCGCTCCGCCCCCTTGTCGTTAACCAATTTAACCTTGACATAGCCTTGCAAAGTTTCAATCGTAAATTGGGAATAGAAATACTTGGCAGACGCAATGTAAGCGCTTACACTCATTTCGAATCGGGAGGATAATATGTTTGCAGGGATCGCTGCGGTTCTTTTTGCCACTTTCGTTGGCAATGTCGCATGGGGCGCGTTGAGCAGTGCTAGCCCTTTAAACAATGTCCAAGAAATGCTTGTTCTCTTTGCAGCATGCTGTTGCTTTGTGATCGTTGTCTTGCAACGCGAAGCCAAAGAAAAGGCTGAGGCAAAGACGAAATAAAATGAGTTCATCATAGAGACCATAGGGAGGTAATTATGGATCGTGATACTAAAGACACTCAAGATCGTGTCTCGGCAGAGCGCCGGAATTTTCTAAAACTGTCATCAGCAGGCGCTTTTACAGCCGCCGTTGTGGCCGGTGCGGGCGGTATGCTGTGGTCAAATGCAGCTGTTGCCCAAACCGCCCGGGAAGAGCGCGAGCGTGAGGCCGCGGCAGAGCATGTGATGACACTGGCCACAGCGTATGTCATCGGTGCGTCGCGTAGCTATCCAATTATGCAGCTCGACCTCAAGGAGAACATTCAAAACGCCACAAATGGCAAAGTGTATGTCAAGCTTGCGCCTGGCGGTCAACTCGGCGCTGGTGGCGCTTTGGCACAAGCGGTTCAGGGTGGCACAATCCAATGTGCGCAGCATTCTTTGGCAAACTTCGCGCCTTTTGCAAGTGCGGTTGATCTGATCAACATGCCGTATTTCTGTGGCTCTAATCAGCGCTTCACCAACCTGGTTAATTCAGAAGCGTGGAAATCCGAAGTCCACCCCAAGGTAGAAGCTTCTGGTTTTAAGGCACTCAGCTATATTGTCATTGATCCCCGCGTTGTCGCTGTACGTCAGGGCGGAAACGCCATCATCACACCGGCTGACATGGCGGGTGTGAAGTTCCGCGTGCCGGGATCGGCCATGCTACAGCAATACTACCGTCTTGTGGGCGCGAACCCCACACCTGTGGCCTGGGGGGAAACACCATCCGCGATCAAACAAGGTGTTGCCGATGCGCTTGATCCATCTGTCGGTGCTCTTTATGTCTTTGGCTTTAAGGATATCCTCAGCCATGTGACCTTCACCCAAGCGGTCCCTGACAGCCAAGTGTATTCGATGAATCTGGAATGGTTCAACTCCATGCCCATGGACATCAAAGAAGGTATTGAATTTGCTGGTGAATTAAACACCCATCAGAACCTTGCCAAAGTGCCCTCAGCGCGCGCCTACGCGATGTCCGAACTCACAAAAGCTGGCGTAGAATTCCATTCGCTCAGTGCCGATCAATTGGCCCAGTGGCAGGAAGCAGGCGGCTATCAGCGCTCAGAGTGGGATGAGTTCAAAGTCGATCTTGCGGGCTCCATGGCCACATTCGACAAACTGGCTGAAGCTGCTGACACGCGCGGCAAGTATTTCGTCCACGACGCCTAAAATTACAACCGTTTCCCGTAGCGCTTTACACAGGCGCTGCGGGTCTTTTTCACACACAGCAAGCACAAATTGCATGAGTCGTTCTTATGCAATCTAAGGGGGTGCTATGCCAACGATCCTAAAACAACTTGATCAAAACGCCGAACGCTGGGCGCTTTTGGTTTTTTACACAATGCTTGTCGTTACCATGTTTATTGAGGTTCTGCGGCGTGAAATTTTCGCATACTCTTCGATCTGGGGCGAAGAAATCGTACGCTACTCCTTTATTTACCTAGCCTGGATTGGATGTGCGTCTGCTGTGAAAGAACGTGGACATATCCGCATTGATGTCTTGATGCATTATGTGCCTACATGGGTCAAACATGTGCTTTATATTTTCGGCGATATTGTAATGCTGGTCGTCTCAGTGATTGCACTTTATTGGTCTTATGAGACGGTACATGTGTCTGCGAAATTCGGTTCCGTCACACATGGGCTGCGGATCAGCCAAGTGTGGTTTTTGATGGCTGTTCCTGTGGGCTTTTCTCTGGTGGTACTGCGACTTGTGCAGTCCCTGATCCGCGACATCACTGACCTTCGCGCGGGGCGTCCCGTGTATGAAGGCGATAAATTGTTTGACTGAGGGATAGCGCGATGTTGTGGAGTCAATTTGAACAAACCGTTGTCCTTGGATGGGATTTCTACGGCCCGGTCATCCTTTTTGTCGTGCTTGTTGCTTTGGCTGTGCCGGTTTGGGCGGCTATCGGGGCGGCGGCCATCCTCATGCTGGTCTGGTCTGGTGCCCTGCCCTTAAGCCTTGTGGGCGAAAAGCTCTTTACAGGGATTGATGCTTTTGCTCTGACTGCTGTCCCGCTCTTTATTCTCACCGGCGATGTGCTGGTGCGAACGGGCCTAAGCCGAAAATTCCTTGATGTGGCCGAGGCACTGACACAATTCGCAAAAGGGGGCTTTGGCTCTGCCACCGTGCTGGTCTGCGGCATGTTTGCCGCCATTTCAGGCTCTGACGCGGCGGGGGCGGCGGCTGTTGGCCGCATGACAATCGCCCGACTGGTGGAATCGGGCTATCCGCGCCCCTACGCTTGTGCACTTGTCGCCGCTGGCGCTTGTACAGGCATCCTGATCCCGCCCTCGATCGCCTATATCATCATCGGGCTGGTGCTTGGCATTTCGGCCTCAACCCTGTTCCTCGCTGCTGTTATCCCGGGTTTGGCCATTTTGGTGTCGATCCTGGCCACCAACATCATCATGAACCGCCTCTATGGCTGGGAAGGTGGCGGCAACATGAGCTTTGGGGAGTGGTTTTCAAAGCTTGTGATCGCGCTCAAATCTGGCTGGTATGCTTTCATCGTGCCCGGGATTATCTTCTATGGTATTTTCTCTGGTAAGCTCACCCCAACTGAGGCTGGTGCCACAGCGGTGGTGGTCACAATCATCATGGGGTTCATCCTAGGCACATTGAAACTCAGCGATTTCCCTGCTATGCTCGTGAGCTCAGCCAAGGTGAATGGGGTCATTCTGCCTATCATTGCCTTCTCTGTCCCCCTGGCCGAGGCTTTGGCGATCATCGGTGTGCCGCAAGGTTTTGTCGCTGCTGCCACATCAGTCAGTGAAGAGCCTTGGGTGCTGATTGCCATGATGGTTCTGATCCTGATCGCCGCTGGCTGTGTGATGGAGACCACACCCAACATTGTGATCCTCGCCCCGATCCTAATGCCGCTGGCACTTGAGGTCGGTATGAATGAGATCCAATTCTGTATCATGATGATCACAGCCCTGGGCGTTGGGTTTATCACTCCGCCCTTGGGGCTCAACCTCTTTGTGGTTTCGGGTCTTACAGGTGAGTCGATCCTGAAAATTGCCTATCGCGCCATCCCCTTTGTGGGCTTCATGTTGATCGTGACGCTGTTCATTGCCTATGTACCCGCGATCTCAACCGTTCTTCTTCCCGATATCTATAAATAGGTGATGTCCATGTCTGAATACTTGAAAAAAGCCCCTTTGCATTCGCGCAGTGATGCGTCCAAAACCCAAAAGATCGTTGCTGATATTCTCGATGCGATTGAAATGGGCGGCGACGAAAAGGCCCTCGAATACGCCAAGCAATTCGATAAATACGACGGTGAAGTGATCCTATCACCGGAGACAATTGAAGCTGCCACCGCGATGGTGCCAGAGCAGTTGCGCCGCGACATCAATTTTTCCCATGCAAACGTCAAGATGTTTGCCGAAAACCAGCTAAAAACCGTCGCTGATTTCGAGACAGAAGTCGTCCCAGGGCTGATCGCTGGCCAAAAGGCCATCCCCGTCAATGCCGCAGGCTGTTACGTTCCCGGTGGGCGCTACAGCCATGTGGCCAGTGCCATTATGACAGTGACAACCGCCAAGGTGGCGGGGTGTAAACACATTGTCGCCTGTTCCCCACCCCGCCCTGAAGTTGGCATAAACCCGGCCATCGTTTATGCCGCCCACATCTGCGGTGCGGATAAAATCTTGGCCATGGGGGGCGTGCAAGGGGTCGCCGCGATGACATTCGGGCTGTTTGGGTTGCCCAAAGCCAATATCCTTGTCGGCCCCGGCAACCAATTTGTGGCCGAGGCCAAGCGGATGCTGTTTGGCCGTGTGGGGATCGATATGATTGCAGGCCCAACGGACAGCCTGATCCTGGCCGATGGTACAGCCGATGCGATGATTGTCGCCACAGACCTGGTGGGCCAAGCCGAGCATGGCTATAATTCCCCGGTTTGGCTGGTGACAGACGATCGTGCCTTGGCGGAAGAGGTGATGACATTGGTGCCCAAACTCATCAATGAATTGCCTGAGGTTAACCGAGAGAATGCAACAGCCGCCTGGCGCGACTATGCGGAAGTCATCCTGTGTGCGAACAGGGAAGAAATGGCCGCGACGTCGGATGACTATGCACCGGAACACCTGACAGTGATGGCCGAGGATCTCGACTGGTGGCTGTCCCGCCTCAGTTGCTACGGATCGCTGTTTTTGGGGGAAGAAACCACTGTAGCATTTGGCGACAAGGCCTCTGGCACCAACCATGTGCTCCCAACCTCTGGCGCGGCCCGCTACACCGGTGGACTGAGTGTGCACAAATACATGAAGATCGTCACCTGGCAGCGCGCCACCAAAGAAGGCATGAAGCCGGTCGCGGAAGCCACAGCGCGTATTTCTCGGCTAGAGGGCATGGAAGCCCATGCGCGCACCGCCGATATCCGCTTGCGCAAATTCTTCCCTGGGGAAAACTTCAATCTAGGCATTGATGGCTGATCCCGCACTATTTCACGTCACAGGCCGGGTGGCCTGTGTCACAGGGGCAAGCTCTGGGCTGGGACGGCACGCTGCCTCTGTGCTTGCGCAAGCAGGCGCAAAGGTCATTGGCGTGGCAAGACGACGAGAACCGTTAATGTCTTGGCAAGACGACGGTGTCGGGGAACGCGCGATTGTGGACGGCGATGTGGCAGACCGCGCCAATCTTCCCCATATAGTCGAGAAGATTACCGAGCCGTTTGGCCCACCGGATATCCTTGTGCATGCAGCGGGCCTGAACACCCGCGAACCAGCCGATGAGGTCAGCGATGCGGGTTGGGAGGCCACTTTGGCGGTCAACCTCTCTGCCCCGTTCTTCCTCAGCCAAGCGTTCGTTCCAGCCATGCGCGCAAAAGGCTGGGGCCGGATTGTGACCTTTGCCTCCCTGCAAAGCTTTCGGGCGTTCCCGGCGGGTATTGCCTATGGGGCCAGCAAAGGCGGCGTGGCGCAGTTGACCCGCGCCATGGCAGAAGCCTGGTCGCCGCATGGGATCACGGCCAACGCCATTGGGCCAGGATTTTTCAAAACCGAGTTGACCGAAGCCGTTTTCGCCGACCCAGAGCGCGCGGCGCGTAATGCCGCCCAAACCGCGATTGGCCGCAATGGGGAGGTCTCTGACCTGGACGGGCCACTGCTGTTTCTGTGCTCAAACGCCTCTGCCTATGTCACGGGACAAATACTGATGGTTGATGGAGGATTTACAGCGAAATGAAAGCTCTGGTTTATGAAGGTCCCCAGCACCTCAGCTATAAAGACGTCCCCGATCCCATCCCGCAAGAGGGGGAGCATTTGATTCGCATTGAGGCCGTTGGCATCTGTGGCTCTGACATGCACGCCTATCTGGGCCACGATGATCGCAGGCCCGCCCCACTCATCCTTGGGCACGAGGCCGCGGGCGTGATCGTCGAAGGCCCACAGAAAGGGCGCCGCGTCACGATCAATCCGCTTGTGACCTGTGGCGTGTGTAACTATTGCACAGCGGGGCGTGAGAACCTTTGCAGTCAGCGTCAGATTATCTCTATGCCGCCCAGGCAAGGCGCATTTGCAGAGTATGTGACGATGCCAGAGCGAAATCTAATCACCGTGCCCGATCATATCCCGTTGGCCAAAGCAGCACTTGCGGAACCGCTCGCCGTCAGTTGGCACGCCGTGAAACTTGGCCTTGCCATCCTTGACGCCGCGATGGTGCAAGAGGCGTTGGTCATTGGGGGTGGCGCGATTGGGGTTGCGGCCGCTTTGGCCCTGCAAGCCCAGGGGGAGGGCACTGTTACTGTGGTTGAGCCCAATCCCAAAAGACGCGCATTTTTGACAGACTCCTGTGGATTAGATGCCGTTGAACAAGTCACCGCCCCGTTCAGCTTGGTGATTGACGCGGTTGGATTGTCGCAGACCCGCGCCTTGGCATCCCAAGTGGTCAGGCCGGGCGGTGTCATTGTGCATATTGGCTTGGGGGAAGATACGGGTGGATTGGATGTCCGCCGGATGACCCTGCAAGAGATCACCTTTATCGGCACATACACCTACACAGCAGAAGATTTCGCAGACACAACCAATGCTTTGTTCTTGGGCGATCTCGGATCTTTGGACTGGAATGATCAGGTGCGTTTATCGGAAGGTGGGAAGGTTTTTGCGCAGATACGCCAGGGTCAAATTATAGAACCAAAGATTATGCTGATGCCATAAATCC
>CAWUJT010000092.1:0-9042 GCA_963922715.1 uncultured Thalassobacter sp. | reverse complement strand
AGCGTCTTTTAAGACACTCATTAAATTATATTTTTCAATGCCCCAAAGCACATCTTCGCTTTTATCTCCCCTGAGATACGCCTTTATAACGGCATGTCTTTTACGGGGCTTATTTTTCCGTAACGCTTGTTTTTCACGGCGTTTGGCCGCATTTACACTCTGTTCTTTTTGCCACTTCATCTTATGAGCATGCGACAATTGATCAGCATTTTCTTCAATGAGATCATTTTGATTTAAAAATTGTTTATCAGAATGCCGGATCGCACGATTTGCCATGGCCTTTCTAATTGGCACACTTTTCCGAGAACCTTTATCTGATGAAAACGCATAAATCTTTCTTTGGCGTGCCAGGTCCTTTGCCTTTTTCTTCACAGGATCGTATCCTTTTTTGCGTCCGGGTTTTTCACTCACACCAAAACACTCCCCTTCGCATCGATCACCCCTTGGGTTTCCGCTTCACCCAAGAGCATCTCGTTATGGGCCTTGCCGGAGGGGATCATCGGGAAGCAATTTTCGTGCTTCTCCACCAGGCAATCAAAGATCACCGGGCCGTCGTAGGCCAACATCTCCATAATCGCGTCATCCAGGTCCGCGGGGTCTTTGCAGATGATCCCCTTGGCGCCAAATGCCTCGGCCAGTTTTACGAAATCCGGCAGCGCGTCCGACCAGCTGTGTGAATAGCGCTCCCCGTGCAGCAGCTCTTGCCATTGGCGCACCATGCCCAGCCGCTCATTATTAAGGATAAATTGCTTCACCGGCAGGCGGTATTGCACCGCTGTGCCCATCTCTTGCATGTTCATCAGCCAAGAGGCCTCTCCGGCGACGTTGATCACCAGCGCCTCGGGGTGGGCCATTTGCACACCGATGGAGGCCGGGAAACCGTAGCCCATCGTGCCTAAGCCGCCCGATGTCATCCAGCGGTTCGGCGCTTCAAAGCCCAGAAATTGCGCGGCCCACATTTGGTGTTGACCCACTTCGGTGGTGATGTAGCGATCCCGCCCCTTGGTCAGCGCCTCCAATCGTTCAAGCGCATATTGCGGCTTGATTGTTGTCTGAGACGGCGCATAGCGCAGGCATTTGACGGTTTTCCACGTCTCGATCTGCGCCCACCAGGCCTCCAGGCCCGCGCGGTTCACCTTGCGTCCGCGCGCCGTCCAGAGCGCCAGCGCGTCCTCTAGGACATGGGCCACATCGCCCAGGATCGGCACATCGGTTTTCACCACCTTGTTGATGGACGATGGGTCGATATCAATATGGACCTTCTTGGAGCCCGGAGAAAAAGCGTCGATGCGGCCGGTGATCCGATCATCAAACCGGGCGCCGACATTGATCATCAGATCACAGCCGTGCATCGCCATGTTGGCCTCGTAAAGCCCATGCATGCCCAACATCCCCAGCCAGTGCTGGCCGCTGGCGGGATAACACCCCAGGCCCATCAACGTCGAGGTGATCGGGAAACCTGTGGCTTGCACAAACTCACGCAACAGTCGGCTGGCGGCGGGGCCCGCGTTGATCACACCGCCGCCGGTGTAGAACACAGGCCGCGCGGCGGTTTCCATGAGCGCGACCATTTGCTCAATCGCCTCTGGGTCGCCTTTGAGAACGGGATGATAATGGCTTTGCGGCATATGCGCCGGCGTCACATAATGACCGGTGGCGAATTGAACATCCTTGGGAATATCCACAAGGCACGGTCCCGGACGTCCTGTCACAGCGACATGGAAAGCCTCATGGATCGTCGGCGCCAGTTTGTCCGTCTCTTTCACCAGCCAGTTGTGCTTGGTGCAGGGCCGTGTGATGCCCACCGTGTCGGCCTCTTGAAATGCGTCAGAGCCGATCATGAAGGTGGGCACTTGGCCCGACAAAACGATGATCGGGATCGAGTCCATCAACGCATCTGTAAGCCCCGTGACGGCATTGGTGGCCCCCGGTCCCGAGGTCACCAGCGCAACGCCGGGCTTGCCGGTTGAGCGCGCATAGCCCTCGGCTGCGTGAACGGCGGCTTGCTCATGCCGCACAAGGATATGACGGATCGCGTTTTGCTGAAAGATCTCATCATAGATCGGCAGCACAGCCCCTCCGGGATAGCCAAAGACCACCTCGACCTCTTGATCCTTTAAGGCCTGAACCACCATTTTCGCACCCGTCATCTGGGCCATCTTCACCTCCATTGCAGCGCGTACCATCGGCAACAAAAAACCCCCGAAGGTATCTTCGGGGGCACATGGGAACCAATCTGGTTGCTGATCGTTCAGCCCATGCGCCTGTGTCCCACTAGTACGAGAATATCTAACATCTCAGAAAACTCCTATCTCAGATATCGAAAATGTAGACAAGGGTATGTGAAGCGTCAATAACAAATTTTCACATTAATATATCAAAACCATCGAAATATAAGATATATAATTACAAATCATAAGAAGTGTATTGCAATTTTCATGAAACCCTCTTTTCCATAGAAGTAAAGACAGGGAGTTCGACAATGCCAGCACGTAAAAACCCGCTTAAATCCGCTCTGAAAGCACAGCGCCTGCAACGCGGCCTATGGCTCAATTTGCAAAGCGCGCTGACTGCTGAAATTGCCGGAAACGCAGGCTTCGATTGGTGTTTGATTGATGCAGAGCATGGCCTTTATGATATTGCGGCCATCCAGGCCCAGCTTATTGCGCTGAATGGGACGGGGACAGAAGCTGTGGCACGGGTGCCCTGTGACCATGACTGGGTTTTGAAGCAAGTTCTCGATCTGGGCGTGCAGTCGATTCTGGTGCCGATGGTGGAAAGCGCCGATCAAGCACGCGCCGCGGTGCAGGCCGTGCGCTATCCCCCGCACGGCATCCGAGGCATGGGCGCGGCGGTGGCACGTGCCAGCGGCTTTGGTGCTACGCCCGATTATGGACCAACGGCGAACGATCAGATTTGTCTGATGGTGCAAGTGGAAAGCCAAACCGCGCTGGCCGCTTTGCCCGAAATCTGCGCAGTCGAGGGTGTAGATGCGGTCTTTGTCGGCCCTGCGGATTTGGCCTGCGACATGGGCCATATCGCGCAGATGGGCCACCCCGAGGTACAGCGCGCGATTGACGGTGCAATTTCTGTCATCCTTGAGGCGGGACAAGCCGCAGGCATCATTGCCTTCGATCCAGCAGCGATTTCAGACTATGCGCGCAAAGGGGTCACCTTCTTGGGGGTCGGCAGCGATGCGGTTGTTTTGACCCAAGGCCTTAGGCAGCTTGCGACGGGATAAGGTGCTTGCCGTAATAGAGGCCGACCACATGCTCGGCCTGGGCAAAGAAAAGCCAACGCGACACAATGACACCCCCGGTATGGAGCAAAACCGCCGCAATGGCAGTCACATAACTGGTTGGGAGAAGTGTCAGCACATAGGGCACAGCAAAGGCTGTGAAAAACGCAATCATTCGCAACTTGAGCGCATGTTTGCGCCCCACGACATGCACCATTTCTTTCAGAAGATAATTCTGCCCAGTGTGGGGCGGTTCGAATTGACGGGTTGCCCCCGGCAAACCCGTAGCTGTCTCGAGTGTTGAGCCTGCCTCGGCAAACCGCTTATCGCCTTTGCTCCAGGCCCAAAGCTGCACGGCCGCCGCCAGCAACAAAAGCGGACCGGCGATCTCCATCTGGCCAGCCAACAGCGCCCCACCCGCAAGCGACAACGAAAGAAAATGAAACGGTGTCGCCACTTGATTCCAGCGCGGAATGCTGCGCAGCTGGGTATAGATCATCGCGGTTGTGAAAACCGTGATCAAGGACAGCACCGCGCCCAGCCAACCCAAGGCGACAATCCTAATCTCCAAGAAGATAATCCCAGCGGCATAGGTCCCCATCGCTGTCAGGGCGAGGATCGCCGCAACGCCCTCCCGTGACAGCCAGGACGACCGCCACTGGCTGAAGGCTTTGATCGCGTTTTTGGGATTGGCCAAATGGAAGGTCGCGGCCAGCAGACCGCCCACCGCAAGGGCAAAAGCAATAGCAAAATAGCCAAAAGCCACAAACCCCGATACATCGGGCAAGCCAACCCCAAGATAGGCCAGCAGGCCAAAGCCCAAACCGGAAAAGACTGTGAAGAGAATGACAGAGGGGGCTGGATGCATCAGATTTTCTCCAACATACGATCGACCCACCCCAAAAGCCCCTCAGGCTCTGCATGCTTGACCTCCAGGAAAGGGGCCAGAACATCAACCGCTGTCGTTTCTGTTTTGGGACGTGGCGGCAGATAGCGATTGACCGGTTTGGTGCCTTGTTCGGGCATCAATTCCAAACCTCCGCGGTCTGCCACAAGCTGTGACACCGCGCTGGTCTCGTCCCCCAAATCGCCGAAATGGCGCGCGCCTGCGGGACAGGTACGCACGCAAGCGGGCTCCCGATCCTCCTCAGGCAGGTTTTCGTTGTAAATACGGTCCACACACAGCGTGCATTTTTTCATCACACCGGCGGCGGGGTCCAACTCTCGCGCGCCATAGGGACAGGCCCAAGCGCACAGACCACAGCCCATGCAGGCGTCTTCATTGACCAAGACAATGCCATCTTCGGCCCGCTTATAGCTCGCCCCAGTGGGGCAAACGGTGACGCAGGGCGCATCCTCGCAATGCAAGCAGGATTTGGGAAAGTGGATCAGCTGGGCCGCGCCATGCTCGGGCTCTCTCTCATAACTGTGAACACGGTTGAGAAACGTACCCTCTGCCAGACCGTAGGCGTCCATATCAGAGAGCGGCGCGCCATAGTTTTCAGTGTTCCAGCCTTTGCAGGAAATCACACAGGCATGACAGCCCACACAGGTGTCCAGATCAATCACAAGCCCCAGTTTCTTGTCAGAGATTTTTGGAAGATCAGTCATGCGCGGCCTCTGAACGTGTCGTAAATCATTTTGATGCCCCTACCGTCCAGGCCAATCGCTCTGGCCCTGGGTCAACGGGGGCCTGTTGTGGGGTGAATACAGGCAGGGCGATCTCTTGTGGCGCTACGCGTTCGATCTTGACTTTGAGGTCAAACCAAGCGGCCTGGCCGGTGATCGGGTCAGAGTTGGACCAGCGCAGGCCATCGTCTTTTGGCGGATGCAGCTCATGGATCAAGTGGTTGAGCAAGAACCCTTTGGTGGCCTCGGGGGCGGTTTCATCCAACGCCCAAGCGCCTTTGCGTTTGCCAATTGCGTTCCAGGTCCAGACGGTGTGTTCATTGAGCGCGGCCATATGCGCCACCGGCACCACAATGTCGCCGTTTGCCGATGTCACCCGCGCCCAGTCGCCCTCGGTAAAGCCGTGCGCATGCCAGAGTTTCGTGGGCACATAAAGCGGGTTGATCCCGTGAATTTGCCGCAACCAAGCGTTTTGGGAACCCCAGGAGTGATACATCGCCATCGGCCGTTGGGTCAGCGCATGAACGGTGAACGCCTCAGAGGCCTCTGACGTTGGATACCAGATCGGTAAGGGGTCCATGACGTTTTTGATTTGGTCGCGTAAATGCGCCGGAGGCTGCCGCTCTTCCTGCCCTTCAGCTGCACGTTGGAATTTCCGCAAAGGCTCACACCAGAAATGAAACACATAAGGCGTGGGCGCGTCGTAAAGACCAATCTCAACCGCCCAGTCCTGATAGGCCCGATTCCAAGGTTTGTAATACCGCGCCTCTTCCGGAATATGTGCGATGGAAAAGCCGCCGTTTTCAATATAGCGCGCAAGTTGGTTTTCATTGACGTCCCCGCGGCCCTGGCTGTCCCCGTTTTCCCCGCGCCACCCCATCAGCGGGCCAACACCGGGACGGCGCTGGTGATGGACCATATAGTCAGCGTAGTCTTCATAAAGGGCCGCGCCCGCGTCATCGACAAAACCGGGCAGCTTGAGCTTCGCGCCCAGTTCGATGAGCGCGGTCTGAAAGCCCTTGACGTTGCGGTCCGGCGCGACCACAGGCCAGCGAATGGCATCAGCGGCCGCATCGGCCTCACAGATTGGGCGGTCCAAAAGCGAAATACAATCGTGGCGTTCCAGATAGGTGGTATCGGGCAACACCAGATCCGCATAGGCCACCATCTCAGAGCTGTAGGCGTCAGAATAGATGATATGCGGGATCACATAAGCGCCCGTGTCGTCACGATCGGTCAGTTTGTCCATCACGCCGCCGGGATCCATGGAGGAATTCCACGACATATTGGCCATGTAAAGAAACAGCGTATCGATCTTATAGGGATCGCCGGCATGAGCATTCGAGATCACCATATGCATCAAGCCATGGGCGCTCATCGGGTTTTCCCAGGTGAAGGCTTTGTCGATGCGGGCGGGGCTGCCATCCTCCCGTAGGCAAAGGTCTTCAGGCCCATGGACAAAGCCCAGATGCGGCCCGTCGAGCGGTGCGCCTGGTGTGATCTTACAGTGGGGTTTGGGATGGGCAGTGGCGGGCTTGGGGTACGGCGGTTTGAACCGAAATCCGCCCGGCACCTCAACACTGCCCAAAAGCATCTGCAGCACATGCAAGGCGCGGCAGGTTTGAAACCCATTGGCATGGGCCGAGATGCCGCGCATGGCATGAAAGCTGACCGGGCGACCTTGCATTTTGTCATGTGTGCGGCCCCGGAAGTCAGTCCAGGTGATCGGCAGCTCAAAGGCTTCCTCAAACGCCACACGCGCGATCTCGGCAGCCAGCGCCCGGATGCGCGCCGCCGACAGACCAACACGGTCGGCCACAGCCTCGGGCGCATAGTCCGCGTCCATATACTTATGCACCAGCGCATGAAAAACGGTGTGGTGGGTCACCTCGTCAACATCCCACGTGCCCGTCAAGTCTGGTGAAACATCTGGGGCATCGAAGGGCCGTGGTGCATTTTGCGCCCGATCCCAGACCAACATCTTGCCGTGCTCATCGCGCAAAAACAGACCATACTCCGGGCTTTCGGGATCATTGTTCAAAAGCACCGGCGCATCGGTGAAATCACGCAGGTAAGCCAGATCAATCTGGCCGGTTTTGAGCAGACAGTGGATCAAGCTCAGGATAAACAGCCCATCGGTGCCCGGTGTGATCCCCACCCATTCATCGGCCACGGCATTGTAGCCTGTGCGGATCGGGTTGACGCCGATGACTTTGGCGCCACGGTCTTTGAGTTGACCAATCCCCATCTTGATCGGATTGCTGTCGTGATCCTCGGCCACGCCAAAAAGCATAAAGAGCTTGGTGTGGTCCCAGTCTGGTTGCCCAAACTCCCAAAACGCGCCGCCCAGCGTATAGATCCCCGCCGCCGCCATATTGACTGAACAAAAACCCCCATGGGCGGCATAATTGGGCGTGCCGAACATCTGCGCCCAATAGCTGGTGAAACTCTGGCTTTGATCGCGGCCGGTGAAAAACGCGAGTTTTTCAGGGGCTTGCTCTCGCAAGGGGGCCAACCAAGACGCCGCAATGTCATACGCCTCCTGCCATGAGATCTCTTCGAATTTGCCTTCACCGCGTTCGCCCACACGTTTCAAAGGGGCCCGCAGCCGCGCGGGGGAATTGTGCTGCATGATCCCGGCCGAGCCCTTGGCACAAAGCACACCACGATTGACCGGGTGATCGCGGTTGCCGTCGATATAGGCCACTTTGCCATCCTTGAGATGCACATTGATCCCGCACCGACAGGCACACATGTAACACGTTGTTTGACGTACGTCGTCCGAGACCTTCGGGCTGAGATTGAGTTTGGGCTCTCCCATGTTCTCTCCCCTATAAACGGTTACAGCCTTAGCTTGTGAAGGGGGGGCTCTGCAATCGGTTTTTCAGGAGTTCTTTTTGACCCTTTGATAAGGCACGTCTCAGAGGGGGTCAGTCAAGCTGCGCCTCATTTTAAACACTATCCACCTGTAAAATTTATCACAGTTTTTTAATTTTACCCGAAAGAGCAGGAAATCACGATGTCAGCCAATCTCGCCAAAAAATTTCAGACCGTTCTCACATTCGATAAAACACGCGATCCTCAAAAACTTTTGTCCGTCCTTCCGCATCTCGAGCAATTGCTTATGTCTGTTTTGGTGGATCATGGACCTTTCGAACCCATGAATGGATACCGAACAGAGACATCTTTAGGCTTTTCTGCTGAAAGAGCACACGTCACATTACAAGTATATACAAGCCCCATGGGTGTAGAAGGCTTTGAAAGTATCCTTTCCAACCCACTTAATCTTACTCACAAATCTGATCTCTGCAAAGCGCTGCAAGAGCATGGCCATGCGATCCTTGTGGAAGTTGCCGCTGGAAGTTTTGCTGGTATGGATATTATTGTTCAAAAAATTAACGAACTTCAGATGGCTGATAGTTTCAATGGGCTTGTAAGGAGTGTTGCAAATCAAGACGTATTAGAGGCGCGCCTTGCTATTGCCCAAATTATAACCTCCACGCTGGCACAGGCGCTCAATCCTAGTGCGATCCACTGGGGACAATCGCAACAGGTTTTCTCATCAGAGACATTTATAGAACTTGCCACAGGTGACTTCAATCTGATGCTTTACACCGGCCCCTATTTTTTTGGATATGAACAGCTTGCAAACGGAGACGTGAAATTAGGCGTCCGTGCTCTGGGGTCACAAGATTTGATTGAAAAAATGGTAATTTTTGAACCTGACGTACAAGACGCGGCAGAAAGTTACAAGCAAATACTGATGTTTATAACGCGCTGCCGTAGCATGGGCAGGCTTTTGGATGAAAACGAAACATTCTCATCAGATGCGCCGAACGCGCCGCGAATTCGCGTGGAACATAAACATGATATCCCGCAACTTCCTGAAGGCTATATCGCGTTGAGTGTCGATAGACGTACCGCCGCAGAACGTGGTCCTGTTTTTATGCGACGTGCTGACGAAGCTGACATCGAAGCGGCCATGGCCGGCGATCTTAATATGATGTCAGGTCAACAACGCCGTGCCCGCGGAAAGGGATTTATCTCTCGCATTTTGGGCCGTTGAAAACAGACATGTATGTGCAGGCGCAGCCTGCACATAGGTCGAATTGCCCCAATACATTCGCTTGATCACGTTGGACAAAGGTTGTCCTGCAACCAACTGATTTTCATGA
>CAWUJT010000091.1:0-9121 GCA_963922715.1 uncultured Thalassobacter sp. | reverse complement strand
GCTTTTTGAGGCAGCGCGGGTTAGGGGCGGCACAAGACTTCAAAAGGCAGGCGAATGGACATCCGGAACATTGCAATCATTGCCCATGTGGACCATGGGAAAACAACGCTGGTTGATGCGCTTCTGCGTCAATCGGGCGCCTTTCGTGACAATCAAGATGTGGCAGAACGCGCGCTCGACAGCAACGATCTGGAACGTGAGCGCGGGATCACGATCCTGGCCAAAGCCACCAGCGTCGAATGGAACAGCACGCGCATCAATATTGTCGACACCCCGGGCCACGCGGATTTCGGCGGTGAGGTGGAACGCATTTTGTCCATGGTCGATGGCGTGGTTTTGCTGGTGGACGCTGCCGAAGGGCCGATGCCACAGACGAAATTCGTCACCTCCAAAGCGCTGTCCCTTGGCCTGCGGCCTATTGTGGTGCTCAACAAGGTGGACAAACCTGATGCCGAACCCGATCGCGCCTTGGACGAATGTTTCGACCTCTTCGCCGCGTTGGGGGCAACGGATGCGCAGCTTGATTTTCCGCATCTCTATGCCTCGGGGCGGTCTGGCTGGGCAGATACTGACCTTGATGGCCCTCGGGAAAATCTCAATGCGCTTTTTGATCTGATCGTCTCCCATGTGGAGGCGCCAAAACAACTGGCGCGTGTGGAAGAACCGGTTCAGATGCTGGCCACAATCCTAGGGGCAGATCCTTTCATTGGACGCACGCTGACAGGTCGGATCGAGGCCGGTCGGATCAAAACAGGCGCGCAACTGCAAGCGCTGAGCCGCGACGGGGCGCGCATTGAGAACTTTAGGGTGACGAAAATTCTTGCCTTTCGCGGGCTCGCCCAACAACCGATTGAGGAGGCGGTCGCGGGCGATATTGTGACACTTGCAGGCATGTCGAAGGCGACTGTGGCCGACACTTTGTGCGACCCGCAGATCACAACGCCCATTCCGGCACAGCCAATTGATCCGCCCACCATCACCGTGACCTTTGGGATTAATGATAGCCCCTTGGCAGGGCGTGATGGTAAAAAGGTCCAAAGCCGTGTCATCCGGGATCGATTGATGCGTGAGGCAGAGACGAACGTCGCGATCAAAGTCAGTGAAACCCCCGGCGGCGAAGCGTTTGAGGTCGCCGGGCGTGGGGAATTGCAAATGGGAGTTCTGATCGAAAACATGCGCCGGGAAGGGTTTGAATTATCCATCTCACGCCCGCAGGTGTTGTTTCAGGAGGAAAACGGGCAACGCCTTGAGCCCGTTGAAGAGGTCACGATCGATGTGGATGACGAATTTTCCGGCGCGGTGATCGAAAAGATCACCGGGGCACGCCGGGGCGACATGACCGAAATGAGCCAATCCGGCACAGGCAAAACACGAATTATCGCCCTTGTGCCGTCGCGCGGGTTGATTGGCTATCACGGTGAATTTCTGACCGATACGCGCGGGACGGGTGTGCTCAACCGCGTATTTCATTCTTGGCAAGCCTATAAGGGGGCTATCCCTGGGCGTCGCCAAGGCGTTCTGATCTCAATGGAAAATGGCGTTTCTGTGGCCTATGCGATTTTCAACCTGGAAGACCGCGGCCGGTTTTTTATCGGAGCGCAAGAGCAGGTCTACCAGGGTATGATCATCGGCGAGCATGCCCGCGACAACGATCTGGAAGTGAACCCTTTAAAGGGCAAAAAGCTGACCAATGTCCGGGCGAGCGGCGCTGACGAAGCGGTGCGGCTCACCCCACCGGTGCGGATGAGTTTGGAAGAAGCAATTGCCTATATCGATGATGATGAGCTTGTGGAGGTGACGCCAAACGTTATCAGATTGCGCAAGCGCTACCTCGACCCGCATGAGCGCAAGCGGATGGCGCGTGCTGGGTAAGAATGAGGGCACTGTAAAGGCCTTCAGGTCACTCGGGACTTTCTTTTATAGGTGGGATTATCCCAAAGATTTTTAGATAGTATTTCCGCCAATACCTGAGCCGCGCGGTCGATATCGTCAAAATCTAAGGTCAGCGGCGTGATACCAAAGCGCAAAATATCGGGGGCACGAAAATCTCCGATCACGCCATGCGCTATCAGCGCCTGCATGATCGCATACCCCTCTGGATGGGCAAAAGAGACATGACTGCCCCGTTCTGCTGCGTTTCGTGGACTGGCCAGTTTCAGTGCAGGACATGTCGCTTCGACACCGGCAATAAAGCGTTCCGACAACGCCAGGCTTGCCGTGCGGATATCGGACATATTGATGCCCTCCCAAAGGTCCAAAGCTGCATCTAAGGCTGCGATTTGCAACACAGGTGGCGTGCCAACGCGCATCCGCTCAATACTCATGGCCGGACGATAAGTGCGCTCAAAGGCAAAAGGAGCGGCATGCCCTAGCCAACCGGACAGCACAGGATAGATTGTGGGCAGAAGATCAGGACGCACATAAATAAAAGCCGGCGCCCCTGGACCACCGTTGAGATATTTATAGGTACAGCCCACTGCAAATTCTGCGTTGCAGTCCATGACATCCACACAAACCGCCCCGGCGCTATGGGCGAGATCCCAAATGACAACAGCCCCAGAGTGGTGGGCTTTTTCTGTGATCGCAGCCATATCGTGCATCCGGCCTGTACGATAATCGACATGGGTGAGCATCACGACAGCGATTGTGTCATCAATCGCGTCCAGAATCTCTTCAGGGGCAACGACACGGAGGTCTTTGTCTGGATTGATGTGGGCGATTAAACCCTCTGCCATGTAAAGATCAGACGGGAAGTTGCCGCTATCAGATAAAATCACACGACGCTCTGGGCGCAGGGAAAGCGCGGCTGAAAGGGCCTGAAACACCTTGATTGAGAGCGTATCACCGAGCACCAACGTTCCCTCCGGCGCACCGATCAAACGACCTATTTTATCCGCGACACGTACTGGCTGCCCCATCCAATCACAGGTATTCCAGCCACCAATCAGCTGTGTCTGCCACTGTTTTTGCACCTGGTTAAGCCGACTTTCGACGGCACGCGGTTTGGGGCCAAGCGAATTTCCATCAAGATAAATAATTCTGTCTGGAAGATTGAACAGATCTTTTCTTGGCAGCATAATCGCACCTTCAATTTTTGTTTATGAGCTGAAAAACCTTTTGTTACATATCAAGCAATCAGATAATTATACCTCTAAATTAAGAGAACTTCCTGTATCTATCACCAAGCTATAGACCAAGTAGCATGTGTTCACATATCCTAAGATGAAGCACAACACATTATACCCTCCTTTGCGTCGTCTAGGCTATTCTTTGCTTTTATTGCGCACACCTAGCACCTATTGCTGAGTGAAAAAAGCGGCCCTCTACACAGGCGCTCAGGATCATCGATATGGCGCTGTATCATTTGCCGTGCGAGATAAAGGTCATTGGACGTCACAGAAAGGTTTAATATTTTAAATTACCTCACAAATATGCGCAGCATATCGGTAAAGACAGAATTTGACATTTTCTCATCATTGACTTTTCTGTCTGGTACGTCCTTTTTTAGCATACGCACTGTATGAATTATCATACAGTGCCCCTTATTTTATCATGCGCAAGTGTTTCATTTTTAACAAATTGTTTTCCAGATTTGTATCGGCCACATCTGTATTCAGAATATTGTGAACATTTTCTGGTTGAAAACTATGGTACAAAACACGCGCAAAGCAGAAATCGCCAAACAAAAGACCTCTCGCAAATATGCCTTACAGCGTTCGGTTCAACCGCTTGACTTTGAGCTTGGTGAAGAGATCAGGAAGCGTAGAGTCGCGGCAGGATATACAAAAAAAGCTTTGGCTGAGATTTTGGGAATTTCATCCCAGCAGCTCCAAAAATATGAAATTGGGGTCAATCGGATCTCTGTGTCTCGGCTGGTTGATATTTGCGATATTCTCAATATTTCACCAGAAACGCTCCTGTCCAAAATAACCAACTCAGAAGAGTCAAACACGATTTCAGCGGCAAATGAAATGGTCAACCGAAACAAACTGCTGAAGACCGAGCTCGGGCAGCAGGTTTTGGCGTCTTTGTCGCAGGTGAACGATGAAGATATCTTAAGGAAGCTTATTGCCGCCTTGGAAGATTTTAAGGAACATTCAGCCAAGTCCTATAAGACCAAACAGCAAGATAAACAACAGGTGCGCCAGTTACATGGTTGAGATCGTATATATTAGATAAATAAATCAACCGATTAAGTGGGTTTTGCAATTAGAGTAGTACAATCAATTTAACAGCGATGGCCCACATCACAAGACCAATACCCATTTCAAGGATTTGCCAAGTACGTGGCCTTGAAAACAGTGGTCGCAGGAAAGTTGCCCCATAAGCCAAGCTAAAAAAGAAGCTAAAAGAGGCAACAATCGCACCACCACCAAAAACCCATGGCCTGCTTGAGCTTGCAGCAATGCTGCCCAAAAGCGCAACGGTATCCAGGTAGACATGTGGATTCAGCCATGTGAGCGCAAGACAAGTCAGTAATGTCGCTTTTAAAGAGGTCTCATCTTGTACAGGGTCTAATGCAGTCCCGCCTTGCCAGGCGGCCCAAAATGCACGCGCGCCATAAATAAAGAGGAAAGCAGCACCACCCCATGTCAAGACAGGCACAATCCAAGGGGCGGCTGCTACCAAGCTGCCGAAACCGGCTACCCCTGCTGCAATCAGCAAAGCATCAGATGTGGCGCAAGTCAGCGCAACAGCGAAAACGTGACGCCCGTGAAGCCCCTGCCGTAAAACAAAAGCGTTTTGTGCGCCAATAGCCAAAATAAGCGATAGCCCCAAGGCAAAGCCAGAAAATGCCGCACCAAAAAAACTCATAAAATTCTGGGATCAAAAATTTGGCTTAGTTTGATTTATCATCATCACGAAACAACGCGCGTGCCGCATCACCTTCTAAGTCATCGTATTGCCCGGCTTTGAGCGTCCAGACAAACGCACCCAGGGCCCCAAGACCAAGAAACAGAGAAATTGGAACAAGGACTACCAACACGTTCATAAATCACCTCACACGCAACGCATTTAGTGTTACTGTAATCGAACTGAGCGACATCGCCAAGGCGGCAAAAAGCGGACTCGCAAAACCAGAAAGCGCGATTGGAATCGCCACCGCGTTATAGCTCGCGGCAAGCGCAAAGTTTTCCAAGATGCGGCGACGCGCACTTTTTGCAAGACGCAGCGTTTCCGGTATCTTTGCAAGATCACCATCGAGTAGGACAATATCGGCGGCATTCTGACTGGCCTCAAGCGCAGACCCAGGCGCAATAGACGCCCAGGCTTGGGTTAAGGCCAACGTATCATTCAACCCGTCGCCGACCATCAACAGGTGCTCCCCCTTTGCTTGTATGTCTGCAACGAAGGTTTGCTTGGCCTCTGGCGTCATCTCGGCATGCACTTTTGCGATGTTTAGATCACGCGCCATTGCCGCAGCACTGGCCTGCTTATCGCCAGAAACAAGATGCACATCATATCCTTGGTCTTGAAGCTGTCGGATCGTGTCTTTTGCTCCAGGGATCAGATGCTCTGTGCGGCTTAGCGGATGAATGGTTTTACCAAACTGGAATACAGTAGACGCCTCCGCTCCAACCCAAGCCCCAGACCCTAGACGGACGTCCTGCCCGTTCCAACGCCCCCAAATACCTTGACCACGATATTCTTTGAGCCCACTGACCGCTGCCGCCGTTACATCCGCCAGAGCAGGCAACAGGCTTTGACTTAACGGATGCTGTGATGCCATGGCGAGTGCTTTAAGAACTTGGCACTCTTCGATGGAAAAGTTTGCAGGTACGATTAGGGCAGATTGTGTCAGCGTCCCTGTTTTGTCAAAAGCGATGGTTGTCACGGTTGCCAACCGCTCTAGTGCGGTGTCAGACTTCACCAGCGCCCCAAGCCGGAAGATCCGATTTGTTGCCACGGTTGCCACGGCAGGAACCGCCAGACCCAGAGCACACGGACAGGTGATGATCAATGTTGCAATCGCCACCATCACCGCTTTATGCACGTCCCCCGTAAGGAAGAACCAGACCATCCCCCCTACCAAAGACAAGCCATGGATCACAGGCGCATAAAGCTGTGCCGCCCGATCCGCAAGGCTGCTGTATCGACCGCGCGCTGCTTCTGCAATGGAAGCAAGCTCAACCATGCGGCGTAGCGTGGATTGAGAACTTGGAACCGTTGTGCGGGCTGAAATTGGGCCGCACACCACAATCTCACCGGCAGTAAGGTGTGCGCCTTGGAGTACGATACTTGTCTCACTCTCCCCCGTCAGGGCACTACGATCAATCTCGGTGCGCTCTGACAGTAAAAGTGCATCCAAGGGAACACGCATCCCCGCTGTCAGGTGTATCTCGGTCCCGACGGCGATGTCATCAATGGCGCGGCTTTGCTGCTGCCCCTCAACAAGCGTTATCACACGGCGCGGCTCCAACGCCGCAAGATCGGCCGCCGCAGAGCGCGCATTGCTCCGCATCCAGGCATCCAAGGTGCGGCCTGCTAGAAGGAAAAAGGTCAAAGATAGCGCCGCATCGAAATAGGCATGTGCCCCGCTGTGCATCGTTTCATATACAGAGACCATACATGCCAGAAATATCGCCAGGGCAATCGGCACATCCATGTTGAGGCGGCGCGCCTTTATCGCAGACCAAGCGTTGGAGAAAAAGGGTTCGGCACAAAACAACGTCGCAGGTAAGGCGATGGCGGCTGAAATCCAGTGAAAAAGATCACGTGTTGCATCTGTTGCGCCGGACCAAACCGCGACCGACAGCAACATCACATTCATCATCGCAAAACCAGAGATACCAAGACGCAAGACCAAGCCTTGCATTTTCGTATTGCCCTGGGTCTGCCGCGCCTCATGCGCCTCATAGCCAAGGGCAGACAGATGTTCGATCCAAGGTGTCGGATCCGCTGCTGGATTGCGTGCCAAGATCGAAACGCGCTTGCGGCTGAGATTAACCCTGGCGCTTTCAATGTCCGGCACAGAATGCAAAGCCTGTTCGACAGCGTTGATACAGGCCAAACAATGAATGCGGGGCAGGATCAGCTCATGGGTGGGCAGGGCGATATCGTGGGCCAGACGCTCAGCCGTAGGCCCGGCTGTCACACATCCTGGACAGGCCGCAACACTCATGGCCGCACGTAAAGCTCTAACCGTTGACGGAAGGCTGTGCCATCGGCGGATTTCGCTTCAAGGCGCAGCTCCCATATCCCTGGGGCAAGATCTTTGACATCTGCGACAAAACTGCCGTTTTGGTAGGTGAACTCTAACGGACGATCATCTGCGACGTGGGTCGCCCGCCCAAGCTGGGCAGAGACGATCTCGGCCAAAACAGGGCCCGCAGCATCGGCAATGGTCAAGGATAAACGACCTTCGGAAATAGTTGCAGCTGTTTCCCATCCAAGGGCGACTTGCGCAGCACGCTTGCGCTCGAAACTTTGACTTGCGACATAGGAATTTTTCACCTCAAGTCCCGGAAAGGTGCGCACCGCCTGAGTGGCCAAGACAAGGTTCACGGCGATGATGATTGTAAAGGCACCTCCGAAAATCGCGGCAACATGACCGCCTTTGAGTTCTTTTTGATCTGACATTATGGCTCCCTTCCATGAAAGACAGTGGCTTTGCCTGCTCTGGCATCGGTCTCAACATCCTCCACCCAAAGACGCAAGTGTGTCACATCCTCTGACGCGGCCGGATCTTGCGGACGGGCGATGACATAAACGCGCGCTGCAAAGGTCTCATTTGCCGGGACAAGCACATGGCCCGGCATCGGGCCTTCTGTTTCAACTTCAACGCGCAGGATCTCGTCCGAACTCAGCATGATCCGGAATTCACGGGCGTCTCCAGTAAGATTGCGGATCCGCATCTCATAGGTGTTGCGAACGGAGCCGTCTGACAACACCACATACTGCGGGTTGCGGATTGGCTCGACGTTCAGGCCAATGTCTGACCGTACGAAAAGCGCCCAGACAAGGCCGATGCCAATGAAGCTCCACAGCACTGTGTAAAGGATCACCCGAGGGCGGAACACATGCTGCCAGATGGGGCGCGGTGGCTCCCCGGTACGTTCGCGGGGTTCATCAGACAACGCGAGGTAATCGATCAGACCGCGGGGCTTGCCGATCTTTTCCATCACGTCGTCACAGGCATCGATGCACAACGCACAGGTGATGCACTCCAACTGTTGACCGTCACGAATGTCGATCCCCATCGGGCACACGTTCACGCAAGCCATACAATCGATGCAATCGCCCGTGGTATTCTTTTGTTTCTTCCCCCGTGGCTCCCCGCGCCAATCGCGATAACCAACCGTCAATGTCTCCTTGTCCATCATTGCGCCTTGAATGCGCGGCCAGGGGCACATGTAAATACACACCTGTTCCCGCATAAACCCACCAAAGATGAAGGTGGTCATGGTGAGGATAAAAATCGTGGCATAGGCCACATAAGGCGCATTGAACGTGACCAGATCGCGCGCGAGTGTGGGGGCATCGGCAAAGTAGAACACCCAAGCGCCGCCGGTGGCGACAGCGATCAATAGCCACACTGTCCACTTCACCAGCCGCAGCCGAATTTTGTGAAACGACCATTTTGCATTCCAAAGCCGCACCCGGGCGTTGCGATCGCCTTCTATCCAACGCTCGACAAGGATAAACAGATCGGTCCAAACCGTCTGTGGGCAGCTGTATCCACACCACACACGGCCCAAAGCCGAGGTAAACAGAAAAAGGCCGAGCCCCGCCATGATCAAAAGCCCCGCCACGAAGTAAAACTCATGGGGCCAGATTTCGATCCAGAAGAAGTAAAAGCGGCGCCCAGCCAAGTCGACCAAGACAGCTTGGTCAGGGAGAGAAGGGCCCCGGTCCCAACGGATCCAGGGGGTGAGGTAGTAGATCCCAAGGGTAATCCCCATGATCCACCATTTTAAGGTACGAAATTTTCCCGTTACGCGGCGCGGGAAAACAGGTTCCTGAGCAGCGTACAGCGAAGGCGGGGTTGTTTCAGACATCGTTTCTCTCGGGTTTCAACTCGACATACTGTGCACACTCTGCCGGCACATTGATATGGATCAAAAGCTCTGTTGCGGGATTTTTTTAGTGGCGTTCAGATTGTCCAGTTTCGCGCTGGAGG
>CAWUJT010000090.1:0-9221 GCA_963922715.1 uncultured Thalassobacter sp. | reverse complement strand
TTCTACTTTTTCTCGATTATCGTGGTTGTTGCGGGCCTGATGGTTGTGACGGCCCGTAACCCAGTGCATTCGGTGTTGTGGCTTATTCTGGCGTTTCTCTCAACGGCAGGTCTGTTCATTCTGCTGGGGGCAGAGTTTGTGGCGATGCTGTTGGTGATCGTTTATGTGGGGGCCGTGGCCGTTTTGTTCCTGTTCGTGGTGATGATGCTGGATGTCGATTTTGCCGCCCTAAAGGCGGAGATGGCACGATATGTGCCCTTGGCAGGGTTGATTGCGGTGGTCCTGCTGATGGAGTTGGCCATGGCTTTTGGGGTTTGGCAAACCGCCGAAGGCGTTGGCGCGTCTGAGAACATCGGTGCTTTGCAGCCCGGTGAGGTGCAAAATACGGCAGCCTTAGGTCTGATCCTGTATGATCAGTATTTCCTCTTGTTCCAGCTTGCTGGGCTGATTTTGCTTGTGGCGATGATTGGCGCGATTGTGCTGACCTTGCGCCATCGCCAAGATGTGAAACGTCAGGATGTTCTGGCCCAGATGTGGCGTGATCCGGCACAAGCGATGGAAGTAAAAGACGTGAAACCAGGGCAAGGGCTATAGGATAGGCACAAGACATGGTTGGATTAGAACATTACCTCATCGTTGCGGCTGCTCTCTTTGTGATCGGCATCTTTGGAATTTTCCTCAACCGCAAAAACGTGATTGTCATTCTGATGTCCATTGAGTTGATGCTTCTGGCGGTGAATATTAACCTTGTGGCGTTCTCGGCGTTTTTGGGTGATCTGACGGGGCAAGTGTTCACGCTTTTTGTGCTGACGGTTGCTGCGGCTGAGGCTGCCATCGGGTTGGCCATTCTTGTCACATTTTTCCGCAACCGCGGCAGCATTGCTGTGGAAGATATCAATGTCATGAAGGGCTAAGACAATGGAATATGTGATCCTCTTCGCCCCTTTGATTGGTGCCCTCCTGGCAGGTTTTGGCTGGCGTTTGATGGGTGAGCAGGGGGCTATGGCGGTCAGCACGGGGCTTTTGTTCTTGGCGGCGATCCTAAGTTGGATTGTGTTCCTGCGCGGCGATTTCCCAGAGCAATCCTTGGTGATTTTTCGATTTATCGAAAGCGGGGCACTGGCCACAGACTGGGCCATTCGGATGGATCGATTGACGGCCACGATGATGATTGTGATCACCACAGTCTCGGCACTCGTGCATCTTTATTCCTATGGCTACATGGAACACGATCCGCAGTGGCAAGAGGGCGACGTCTACAAGCCCAGATTTTTCGCTTATTTGAGCTTTTTCACCTTTACCATGCTGATGCTGGTCACAGCAGACAATCTGATCCAGATGTTCTTCGGCTGGGAAGGCGTTGGCCTGGCCTCTTATTTGTTGATTGGGTTTTACTGGAAAAAGAGCTCTGCCAATGCGGCGGCGATGAAGGCCTTTATTGTCAATCGTGTGGGCGACTTTGGTTTTGCCTTGGGGATCTTTGGGCTCTTTTTTGTCACGGATTCCGTCAATTTCGATGTGATTTTCACCATGGCGCCCGAGATCGCGGAGATGGAGATCACATTCCTTTGGACCACATGGAATGCGGCCAATCTGTTGGCGTTTTTGCTTTTTGTCGGGGCGATGGGCAAGTCTGCGCAGCTGTTTCTGCACACCTGGTTGCCCGATGCGATGGAAGGCCCAACGCCTGTCTCTGCCCTGATCCACGCGGCAACAATGGTCACGGCGGGCGTGTTTTTGGTCTGCCGCATGTCGCCTGTGATGGAATACGCGGATGCCGCGATGGCGTTTGTGGTCTTTATCGGCGCCACAACCGCATTTTTTGCAGCCACCGTGGGCCTGGTTCAGAATGACATCAAACGTGTGATCGCTTATTCCACCTGTTCGCAACTGGGCTATATGTTCGTGGCCGCAGGTCTTGGAGCGTACTCCGTGGCGATGTTTCACTTGCTGACACATGCGTTCTTCAAAGCGATGCTGTTTCTAGGTGCCGGGTCTGTAATACATGCCATGCACCATGAGCAAGACATGCGCAATTATGGCGGGTTGAAGAATAAAATTCCCTACACATTTTGGGCGATGATGATTGGGACTTTGGCAATCACGGGTGTAGGCATTCCGCTCCTTTACATTGGCTTTCCGGTGGGCTTTGCTGGATTTGTCTCAAAAGATGCAATTATTGAAAGCGCCTATGCCGGAACCGCCGGAGGCTATGCGTTCTGGATGCTGGTGATCGCGGCGCTTTTCACAAGTTTTTATTCTTGGCGGCTCATGTTCCTCACCTTTTATGGCGCACCACGCGGGGATAAAAGCACCCATGCTCATGCCCATGAAAGCCCTACGGTGATGACAGCGCCCTTGGGCGTTTTGGCCATTGGCTCGGTTTTTGCGGGCATGGTGTTTTATGGGCCGTTTTTCGGTAGTCAAGAAAAGGTCGATGCGTTCTTTGGCATTTCTGAAAAGCCCACCGATCATGCTGCGGCACCGATCGGTTTCATCGCACCAGCGTTCGCGGCTGAGAAAGGCGCAGAACATCATAAGCGCCCCGCACAAACCCCAGGAGAGGGGGCAATTTTCATCGCAGAAGACAACGATATAATCCACCAGGCGCATTTGGTGCCGGCTTGGGTCAAGCTGTCCCCCTTTGTGGTCATGCTGGTGGGCTTTTTTGCGGCCTGGGTGGGCTATATTCGTGCGCCACATTTGCCAGCTATTTGGGCGCGGAACCTCCAGCCGCTTTACCTGTTTCTGCTCAATAAGTGGTATTTTGATGAGATTTACGCCGCACTCTTCACACGCCCGGCGATGGCGCTGGGCCAGGTCCTTTGGCGGCGCGGGGATGGGCGCGTGATTGACGGCGGCATCAATAGCCTTGCCCTTGGGATTGTGCCGTTCTTGACCCGTTTGGCAGGGCGCGCGCAGTCGGGCTATGTGTTCACCTATGCCTTTGCCATGGTGATCGGTGTTGTTGGTCTTATCACCTATGTGATCCTCGCTCAGGGAGGCAATTGAGATGGACAGCAACCTTCTGTCGATGGTCACATTCACACCTGCCCTGGCCGCAGCCATTCTGGCGATATTCCTACGCGGCGAGGACGCGGCGGCACAGCGCAACGCAAAATGGCTTGCCTTTGGAGCCACAAGTCTAACCTTCATCATATCGCTTTTCATCCTCAACGGCTTTGATCCGGCAAACACAGACTTCCAATTTGTCGAAGAAAGCACTTGGGTCTTAGGCATGAGTTACAAAATGGGGGTCGACGGCATTTCTGTTCTGTTCGTGATCCTGACAACCTTCCTCATGCCGCTGGTCATTGCCGCCTGTTGGGACGTAACCCATAGGATGAAAGATTACATGATCGCCCTTTTGGTCCTTGAGACGCTGATGATCGGGACGTTTTGTGCGCTCGACCTTATTTTGTTTTATCTGTTCTTTGAGGCAAGCCTGATCCCTATGTTTCTCATTATCGGGATTTGGGGCGGCAAAGATCGTATTTATGCGAGCTTCAAGTTTTTCCTCTACACGCTGTTGGGCTCGGTATTGATGCTTGTGGCGATGGTGGCGATGATCTTTGAGGCGGGCACCAGCGATATCCCCTCCCTACTTGACCATAGTTTTGCCAGCGATACGCTCTTTGTGTTGGGTTTTGAGATTATCGGTGGTTTGCAAACATTGCTTTGGCTGGCGTTTTTTGCCTCCTTCGCTGTCAAGATGCCGATGTGGCCTGTTCACACCTGGTTACCGGATGCACACGTCCAGGCCCCGACAGCAGGGTCTGTGGTTCTGGCGTCGATTATGCTGAAGATGGGGGGCTATGGGTTCTTACGCTTTAGCTTGCCCATGTTCCCCGTGGCCTCAGATTTACTGGCGCCCCTTGTCCTTTGGCTAAGTGTCATTGCCATCATCTACACGTCCCTAGTGGCACTGGCGCAGGAGGATATGAAAAAGCTGATTGCCTATTCCTCGGTGGCGCATATGGGATATGTCACTATGGGGATTTTTGCCGCCAATCAGCAGGGAGTAGACGGGGCAATTTTCCAGATGATCAGCCATGGGTTTGTGTCAGGCGCGCTGTTTCTCTGCGTCGGCGTGATCTATGATCGGATGCACACCCGCCAGATCGATGCCTACGGTGGACTTGTGAACCGCATGCCCGCTTATGCGCTGGTGTTCATGGTGTTTACCATGGCCAATGTTGGGCTGCCCGGCACAAGCGGGTTTGTGGGAGAGTTTCTGACACTCATGGGGGTCTTTCAGGTCAACACATGGGCGGCTGTTTTTGCCACAACGGGGGTGATCCTATCAGCTGGCTATGCGCTTTGGCTTTATCGGCGTGTGGTCTGGGGGGATTTGATGAAAGAGAGCCTCAAGTCGATCAGCGATATGACGATACGGGAGCGATGGATTTTTGCCCCCCTTGTGGCCGCCACGCTGTTCTTTGGGATTTATCCTGCACCGATCCTTGATACAACGGGCCCCGCTGTCTCCAACCTGGTGACAAAATACCAACAGGCTGTGCTGGACACCCCATCCCGTCTTGAGGTGGCGCACCATGAAGGGCAGAGACCATGAACGCCACAGACCTGACAATTATCGCGCCAGAGATCATTCTGTCCCTTTATGCCATGGGGGCGCTTCTGATCGGAGTTTACGCTGGCAAAGATCGATTGAGCCCCCTATTGACGATGACAACTGCGGTCTTGTTTTTCGTCGTGGCCGTTGTGATCGCCACAGGGGTTTCTGGCACAAACGTCGCGTTTCAGGGCATGTTTGTTGATGACAGTTTCGCGCGGTTTGCAAAGGTGTTAATTCTGCTTTCTGCCGCCCTGGTGTTGTTGGTGGGGCAGGATCATATGGACCGCAGCAAGCTGATGAAGTTTGAATACCCTGTTCTCATCACGCTGGCCGTTGTCGGTATGATGGTGATGGTGTCAGCCGGGGATCTGATCACGCTTTATATGGGGCTTGAGCTGCAATCCCTGGCGCTTTATGTTGTGGCGTCTTTGAAACGTGATGATGTCCGCTCGACCGAGGCGGGCTTGAAGTACTTTGTCCTTGGAGCGCTCAGTTCTGGCCTTATTCTTTATGGGTCATCGCTGATTTACGGATACGCAGGCACAACGATATTCGCAGAGATCATTCTGGCCACGCAAAGCGATCAGCTGGCGCTTGGGCTTCTGTTCGGTCTGGTTTTTGTGTTTTCCGGCCTGGCCTTCAAAGTTTCCGCTGTGCCGTTTCATATGTGGACGCCGGATGTGTACCAAGGCGCACCCACACCTGTAGTCGCGCTCTTTGCAACAGCGCCCAAAGTGGCCGCGATGGTGTTGTTCGCGCGCTTTGCCCATGATGTTTTCGGGGGCTCTGTGGGCGACTGGCAACAGATCATCGTCCTTTTGTCTGTGGCGTCCATGTTTCTGGGTGCCGTGGCGGCCATCGGGCAAACGGATATCAAACGCTTGATGGCCTATTCCTCCATCGCGCATATGGGCTTTGCCTTGATGGGGTTGGCCGCGGGCACCGACACAGGTGTGCAAGCGATGCTCATTTACATGGCGATTTATGTGGTGATGAACTTGGGCACTTTTGCCTTCATTCTGTCCATGCAAAGATCCGGCGAAGAGATCACCGAGATATCAGCGCTGAACATGCTGTCAAAAGACAAACCGCTTTATGCCGCCGCGCTTGCGATTTTGATGTTCTCCCTTGCCGGTATTCCACCCATGCTGGGGTTCATCGGCAAATTTGCCGTGCTTCAGGCCGCTGTTGATGCAGGGCTGATTTGGCTTGCTGTGTTGGGGGTGATTGCCTCGGTCATTGGGGCGTTTTATTATCTGCGGATCATCTATTTCATGTATTTCGGGCAAGAGGGCGAAGCGCTCGACACCGCGATGCCCGCCCTGCAATCGGGGACATTCTTGGTCGCAGCCGGCGTGATGTTGGTGGGGCTGCTCAACCTGTTTGGATTTGCCACTGCGGTTGAAGCTGGTGCTTTGGCCGCCGCGCAAGCTCTGCTCAATTAACAAGATGCCCTGGCCAGATGGGGTGGAGCGCCTGTGCTTTGAAAAAATAGACAGCACATCGGCAGAGGCGCGGCGTCGCAGCAGTGACTTGACGACTCCGACGTGGATTTTTGCCACAGAGCAGACCGCCGCAAAAGGGCGTCGCGGGCGTCCTTGGGTATTTGCAAAGGGCAATTTTGCGGCCTCTTTCGTCTTTCAGCCAATGGGCGGTGTTCAAACCTGGGGCGTGCGGAGCTTTATCGCCTCTCTGGCGCTCTTTGATGCCCTGCATGCGCTGACAGGTTTGACGACACCTTTCGCGTTGAAATGGCCCAATGATCTGTTGCTGAATGGTGGCAAGCTTGCAGGTATTTTGTTGGAAACCGCCTTGAACAACACATTGATTATTGGCATCGGGGTGAACCTGGGTGCGGCCCCTCTCCCCACCGCTGTCGAGCCTGGGGCCATCAGACCTGTTTCTCTTCTTGAAGAGACAGGGCAGAAGATTGCCGCAGAAAATCTGCTCTGTCACTTGGCAGAGGCCTATGCCATACGGGAGGCCCAGTTTGAAACGCATGGGTTCGCGCCCATCCGCAAGGCTTGGCTGGCACACGCAAGCCACCTTGGGGATGTGATCCAAGTGCGCACTCTGCATCAAACCTTTGCGGGCCGTTTTGAAACCATCGACACAGACGGGTATCTCATGTTACGCACTTCTGACGGTCTGAAGCGCATTACGGCGGGTGATGTCTTTTTTGACACGTAATGAGGTGAAATCTGATGCTTCTCGCCATTGATTGTGGAAACACCAATACCATTTTCGCAATTTGGGATGGCCAAACGGTGCTGGCTGAATGGCGCACCTCCACCCACCATCAGCGCACGGCGGATGAATACTATACCTGGTTGCGCACCTTGATGTCTTTGCAAAACCTGGAGGTCACAGTCACTTCGGCGATTATCTCCTCCACCGTGCCACGGGTGGTGTATAACCTGCGGGTTTTATGTGATCGCTATTTTAACTGTCGGCCACTTGTCGTGGGCAAGCCTGAGTGCGCTTTGCCTGTGGATGTGCGCGTTGATGCAGGCACGCAAGTCGGGCCTGATCGTCTTGTTAACACGGTGGCCGGATATGATCTGCATGGTCCCGATCTGATCATCGTGGATTTTGGCACGGCGACAACCTTCGATGTTGTGGCAGAGGATGGGGCCTATGTCGGCGGGGTGATTGCGCCAGGTGTCAACCTAAGCCTGGAAGCCCTGCACCGCGCGGCAGCAGCACTCCCCCATGTTGATATCACCAAACCCCAAGCGGTTGTTGGCACCAATACCGTGGCCTGTATGCAGTCCGGCATCTATTGGGGCTACATTGGTTTGATCAAAGAGATTTGTTCGCGCATTAAGGCGGAACGATCTCGGACCATGAAGGTGATCGCGACAGGCGGATTGGCCCCGCTCTTCCAGGCTTCTGAAGATTTGTTTGACGTCTACGAAGATGGCCTTACCATTCACGGACTAATCGTTATCTATACTTATAATCAGAGCAGACTATGACCCAGACAAACCGTCTTTTGTATCTTGCCCTTGGTGGTGCCGGGGAAATCGGTATGAATTGTTACCTGTATGGCTATGGCCCAGAGGGGGAAGAGCGTTTTATCCTTGTGGATGTGGGCATTGCGTTTCCAGATATGGACACCACACCTGGGGTCGATGTGATCTTCGCCGATGTGAGTTGGATCGCGGATCGTGCTGATAGGCTCGAAGGGATTTTCATCACCCATGCCCATGAAGATCATGTGGGTGGTTTAGGGCACCTCTATCGGCACTTCCCAGGGGTTCCTGTCTATGCACGTCCTTTCACAGCCAATCATGCGCGCCGCAAATTGGCCGAGCAATCCGAGGATGCGGCGGCTGTTGAGATTTGTGCACCGCGAGAGTCGGTTTTGGCCGGGCCCTTTTCCGTGTCTTTCTTACCTATATCCCATTCGATCCCCGAAAGCTCTGCACTTGTCATCGACACGCCGGAAGGGCGGGTTATCCACACCGGGGATTTCAAGCTCGACCCTTCGCCTGTCATCGGGGACCCCTTTGACGAAGACCTCTGGGCGGAAGCAGCCAAGCCAGGGGTACGGGCGCTGGTGTGCGATTCTACAAATGTTTTCTCTTTGCATGAAGGCCGGTCCGAGGCGCAGCTCGGGCCAGAAATTCGCAAACTCATCGCGGCACAGACAGGTATGGTTGTGGCCACGACGTTTGCCTCAAACATCGCGCGATTGAAAACCTTGGCTGATGCGGCGGTGGCGGCGGGACGATCCGTTTGTCTTTTGGGACGCGCGATGCGCCGGATGGTGGAAGCGGCGGTTGAGGAAGGCGTGCTGACGGAGTTTCCCAAAACGGTCAGCGCGGAAGAGGCCAATTTGATCCCGCGTGAAAATCTCATGCTGTTGGTGACGGGATCCCAAGGGGAGCGTCAGGCGGCCTCTGCCCAACTCAGCCGTGGCAAATATCTTGGCCTTGAGCTGTCAAAAGGCGACACCTTCCTTTTCAGCTCCAAGACGATCCCAGGAAATGAAAAAGCCGTTGCCCAGATTCTCAACAACCTTAGCGAAATGGGGGTTACGGTCGTGACCGAGGCCGATGGGTTTTATCATGTGTCGGGCCATGCCAATCGTCCTGATCTGGAACGGATTATGCGCCTGGTCAAACCGCAATGTGTTGTGCCCATGCATGGAGAGCATCGCCATTTGCGCGCCCATGTCCAACTTGCCGAGATGCAGGGCCATACCGGGATCTTGGCCCCAAATGGCACGTTGATCGATCTTGCCGGCAATGCCCCCAGCGTTGTAGCGCACATTGAAACGGGGCGGGTTTATCTGGATGGCTCTGCCCATGTGGGTCAATTCGATGGCGTTTTGCGAGATCGGATTAAGCTGGCGGTGAATGGACATGTGGTTGTTGCTGTGGTGATTGATGAGGACGACGATATTTTGCAAGAGGCTTGGGTCGATCTGAGAGGCTTGCCAGAGCTTGATGAGCGTGGAGAACCTTTGGCCGATCTGATCGAAACAACACTGGGGGAAGCCATGGGGCGGGCCCAGGCACGGGACTTGGACGATGAGGAGGAGCTCGAAAACCTGATTAGGCGGCGTGTTCGCGCCGTCTGCCAACAGGAAATCGGCAAAAAGCCGGAAGTCACAACTTTAATCACGCGCCTTATGGCT
>CAWUJT010000089.1:0-9435 GCA_963922715.1 uncultured Thalassobacter sp. | reverse complement strand
CTCATCTGTGCATAGAGCAGCCCTTCACGCAAGCCGCGGTCCGCCACGGACAGTCGATCGGTGGGCCAAGCCCGCAGCAACGCCTGTAGGATCGCCGCCCCGGACATGATGTGCCGGTAGCGATCCAGACCGATGCGCGGGTCTTTGCGGCGGCCTTCGGGGCCCATCGACAGATATCCTTGGATCACCTGATCGATCTGGCGTGACGTCATCCGCAGCCCATCGACTTTGCTGCGATCATAGCGCTTCAATCCCAAATGGGTGGCGGCCACGGTTGTTACGGTGCCGGATGTGCCGATGATCTGAAACCCCTCTCTGGCCTGATCGGCCGCATCCTCATAGGGGGAAAACTCAGCCAGTTTTTCTTCGAAATACCACGACATCAGGGCAAACCGCGCGGCATCGTCTTCCACATCCGAAAACTGATCTTTCAAAGTCGCAACGCCCAAAGGAATAGAGATCCAATCCACGACCTTCGCTGCCCGCGTCAAATGACGGTCAACCCCAAAGCCCGCATGAAGCGCCATGATGGACCGTGGTCTGTCGCGGCGGGGCACCTGGCACAGATCAATCCAAACAAGCTCGGTCGAGCCACCACCAATATCCACCACCAAAAGTTGCTCGGTCTTGGTTGAGACCAAAGGCGCGCAAGAGATCACAGCCAGGCGCGCTTCTTCTTCGGGTTCGATAATCTCAAGCCTCAGGCCGGTTTCCCGCTCAACCACAGCGATAAACTCCGCCGCGTTCGTGGCACGCCGGCAGGCCTCTGTCGCCACCAGCCGCATCCGGCGCACACTGTGATGGTGTAATTTCCGTTGACAGATTTTCAGTGCTCCGACAGTCCGCGCCATAGACGCCCGCGACAGACGGCCTGAGTTTTCCAATCCTTGTCCAAGTTGCACAGATTTGGCAAAGCTGTCTACGACATGGAGTTGGCTGCCTTTGGGTTGCGCGATCAGCATGCGACAAGAATTTGTCCCAAGATCAAGGGCTGCATAAAGATCCGCTGGATCGGGTTTTGCCGCCCCCTCTGATGGCGCGACCGGCGCTACGGGTGATATTTTCCCAACCACTGTGTCTTTGGACCATGCGTGTTGAGAGGGGGTGGGGGGCATTATAATTCTCCAGGTCTCTTGTACTGATTTAAGCTGACTTTAGGCTTATCACAAGAGACACATAGCATTGGGTTAACTACAGAGATAAATCCGTCGCAACATTGCCTTTAAATGTCGAAAAAGATGCCGGGATTTTCAAAGAACCCTCTATGGTTGTGGAACGGATAAAAGAAAGATGCAGATGCCAGAGGTTACACTTGTTTATTGGCGCGATATCCCTGCACAGCTTATTGTCGGCAAAGGACGAAAGGCTGTTAAAGTGCAATTGTCTGAGCGGTTTGAGCAAGCGATTGATCGCGCGGCGATGAAAAGCGGTGCGCAAGACAGTGACGCATATCTGGCCGAATGGCGCAAAGCGGCCCCCTATGTCGTCGATGGCAGCCCAGAAGCTGTTGCAAAGGCAGAAACAGCGCGTCTTGAAGCCGCCTACGATAACGAGCGGTTGAAAGTTCTGATCACACATGAAGGGCGGACACCATGACCACGAATGTTCTGAGTTTTGCACAAACCAAGCAGCCAGAGATGACGGACATGGAGACGTTTCTGAGAGGATATTCCATTGAGGTGATGCCGCGCACAGCCGATAAGATCGACGATTTTCGTCGTCTTTTGCCCGCTCAGACGCGTGTTTATATTGCACATATTGAAGGCACCCCGATTGCGGATATGGTGCGCACAGCACGGCGCCTGACGCAGGAAGGCTTCGCGGTCATGCCGCATTTTCCAGCACGGCTTATCCCTGACGCAGCAACGCTGAAAGATTGGATTGCGCGCTATCAGGGCGAAGCCGGTGTGGACCAGGCCCTTTTGCTGGGGGGCGGTGTTGCAACACCCTATGGGGACTTTCAGTCCTCAATGCAGCTGATTGAGACGGGTTTGTTTGACCAAGCCGGTTTCACACGGCTGCATGTGGCCGGTCATCCCGAAGGCAACCGCGATATCGACCCCGATGGCGACATGAAGATTGCATTGCAAGCCCTTCACTGGAAACAAAAGTTTCAAGAGCGCACCGATGCAAAAATGGCCATTGTGACCCAATTTTCGTTTGAGGCTACACCGATCATCGCCTGGGCGGACGCCTTAAAGGCGGCGCAAATCGATCTGCCTATCCACATCGGGATTGCCGGCCCTGCGAAACTGCAAACTTTGATAAAATTCGCCATCGCCTGTGGTGTCGGGCCCTCTTTACGGGTTTTGCAAAGACGCGCGCGCGATGTGTCAAAGCTCTTTTTTCCGTTTGAGCCGACAGATGTTTTGTCTCAGCTCGCATCTCATAAACATAAGACGCCTGGATTTAATGTGACAAATGTGCATATCTTCCCGCTTGGTGGCATAGAATCTGCGGCCACCTGGATGCAAAAGCATGGTGGGGTAGCGGCCCGCCCAGTTTTTGCGCCTTAAAAAAGGAACAGCCTGCATGGCGCGCACTGTGATCGAGAGTCAAACCAAAACAACTGTAATCGGCTTTGACGAGCCTTTTTGTGTGATTGGAGAGCGGATCAATCCTACGGGCCGCAAAATCCTTAACCAAGAGCTGGAGCGCGGAGATTTCTCCCGCGTGAAATCAGATGCCCGGGCGCAAGAGGCCGCAGGGGCCACGGTTCTCGACATCAATTCGGGCGCTGTCTTTTCGAACAAAATGGCCCAAGACCCTCGGTACGCAGACAACAATTTTGTGGAACCCACCCTGATGCGGCAGCTGATTGAAGCGGTGCAAGAGGTAACAGATTGCCCGCTATGTATCGACAGTTCCGTGCCTGGGGCGCTTGAAAATGGGTTGGCCGTGGCCAAAGGGCGACCCTTGCTCAATTCCGTCACCGGGGAGGAGGAGCGCCTGGAATTGGTGTTGCCTTTGGTCAAAAAATACAACGTGCCCGTGGTGGCCATTTCCAATGACGACACTGGCATCTCGGAAGACCCTGATGTGCGCTTTGCAGTGGCCAAAAAGATCGTGGACCGGGCTGCGGATTTTGGCATTCCCGCCCACGATATTGTAGTGGATCCTCTGGTGATGCCCATCGGTGCGATGGCCACAGCGGGACTGCAAGTGTTCACGCTTGTCCGCCGTCTGCGCGACGAGTTGGGGGTGAACACGACCTGTGGGGCGTCCAACATTTCCTTTGGGCTTCCCAACCGCCACGGGATCAACAACGCCTTTTTACCGATGGCCTATGGTGCGGGCATGACCAGTGCGATTATGAACCCAATTGCTTTGCCCATCGGGCCGAAAAAGATCGCTGAAAAAAAGGCAGAGGTTCTGGCCGCCGGCGTGGGTCTTCCCGAGACCATGGATGATGAGACATTTGTGAGCCTCTTTGGCCTGGGGTCCACACAAGCGCGCCCTGGCAAAGAGATGGAGGCGATCCGGGCCGCCAATTTTTTGATGAATAAAGATGACGGGGGCGCGGCTTGGATTGGGTTCAATAAACCTGTTTCAGCACAGAGCGGGCGCCGAGGACGGCGGCGACGGCCTTAAGTATTTATTTTTCACAGTATGAAAAACAATTTGAGCTTCCTATTTTGCATAAGTGAAACACCCTTTTTTGATTTCATAGACGGATAAAATATGTTTCAAACCCTGTCTGAAAAGACACCTCAGGACCCGCTTGTCATCTTCATGCCTTCGGGAAAGCGGGGGCATTTTCCAATGGGAACACCCGTTTTGGATGCGGCACGTGCGCTTGGGGTTGACCTCGACTCTGTGTGTGGCGGGCGGGGGATTTGCTCAAAATGTCAAATCGTTCCGGCCTTTGGAGATTTCCCCAAGCACGGCCTCACAATCCAAAAGACAGCGCTGTCTGATTGGAACGAGGTTGAAGACCGATACCACACTCTGCGCGGGCTCGCCCAAGGGCGGCGGCTGGGCTGTCAGGCCAAAATACAAGGTGATGTGATCATTGATGTGCCCCCTGAAAGTCAGGTGCACAAACAGGTGGTGCGCAAAGCGGCCTCTGACCGGCCGATCACCATGGACCCTGTCACCCGGACATATCTTGTCGATGTGGCGGAACCAGATATGGATGCACCTCTGGGTGATTTTGAACGCTTGTGTCTGGCACTGTCTGAACAATGGGGGGTCACGGGACTGACCGCACCGCTGGCAAGTCTTGCGCGACTGCAAACGGTCCTGCGCAAAGGGGATTGGACCGTGACGGTCGCGGTACATCACGTCATGGATCAAGCGCCGCGACTGCTTGATCTGTGGCCGGGGTATTTCGAAGGGCCATTTTATGGGTTTGCGGTTGATTTGGGCTCGACCACGATTGCAGCGCACCTTGTGAACCTTGCGGATGGATCAGTGACGCTGTCCTCTGGGGTGATGAACCCGCAAATCCGCTTTGGCGAAGACCTGATGAGCCGGGTGTCCTATGCCATGATGAACATCGATGGTGCCGCCGATATGACGCAAACTGTGCGCGCAGGGATCAACCAACTGTTTGGTCAGATGGCGGAGGATGCCAAAGTGGCACCAGAGCAGATTCTGGAAACCGTTTTCGTCTGCAATCCGGTGATGCATCATCTTTTGTTGGGCATTGATCCGGTCGAGCTGGGACAATCCCCCTTCGCGCTTGCAACCTCATCCAGCCTCAACCTTAATGCAACAGAGCTAGGACTGTCAGCCCTGAATGCAAATGCGCGCAGCTATGTCCTGCCTTGTATTGCGGGGCATGTCGGGGCGGATGCTGCCGCGGTGGCACTGGCAGAGGCACCAGATAAATCAACCCCCATCAGGCTGATTGTTGATATCGGCACAAATGCTGAAATTCTTTTGGGGAATGAGAGCAAATTGCTGGCCTGTTCTTCGCCAACAGGACCAGCCTTTGAAGGCGCGCAAATCTCATCAGGCCAGCGCGCAGCACCTGGTGCTATTGAGCGTGTCGAGATCGATCCGATCACCAAAGAACCGCGGTTCCGGGTCATTGGGTGCGATCTTTGGTCAGATGTCCCAGAGTTTACAGAGGCTTTGGGGCCCACCGGTGTGACCGGCATCTGTGGCTCTGGCATCATCGAGGTCATCGCCGAGATGCGTCTTGCTGGTGTGCTGGATGCCACAGGGCTTATTGGCAGTGCGGCACAAACCGGCAGCGCGCGCTCTGTTGCAGATGGGCGCACGTTTTCCTATCGTCTGTGGGACGGGAGCGCCGCAGGCGGACAGATCATCGATGTCACGCAAGGCGACATTCGCGCCATTCAACTGGCAAAGTCTGCCCTTTATGCCGGGGCAAGGTTGTTGATGGATGAATTCGGGATAGACCGCGTTGATGAAATCACGTTGGCTGGGGCTTTTGGTGCCCATATCAGCCCCAAACATGCTATGATCCTTGGGATGATCCCCGACGCCCCGCTCGATAAAGTGACCAGCGCTGGCAATGCTGCCGGTCATGGCGCGCGCATCGCCCTTTGCAACCAGGGCGCACGCCGCCACATCGAAACGCTTGTGAAAAACATCGAGAAGATTGAGACGGCCATAGCGCCGAAATTCCAGGATCATTTTGTCGCGGCGAATGCGATCCCTCATGCACAGGATCAGTTTCCTGAACTGACGAAAGCTGTCTTGTTACCGGATGTCAGTTTTGGCGCAAGTTCTGAGGAAAACAGACGCCGGAAACGGCGCAAACGCGGACATTAAAGATCATAGAGGTCTCTAAATTTCATTTTCAAATAGGCCATCAGAGGCTTGGAAGACGGGGTTTGACCTGTGGCTTCTTGGATTGTCTCGCGTGGCGGACGGAGACTTCCGAACTTTTGAAGGTTGTCACGCAACCACTCTGTCGCGGGCCTGGCCTCACCTTGGCTTAGGCTGTTTTCTAAGTTGGGCACTGCAGATGTCATGGCCTCATACAAACATCCTGCATAGATGTTGCCCAAGGAATAAGTGGGGAAATAGCCGAAAAGGCCAACGGCCCAGTGCACATCCTGCAATACACCGTTTGACGGTTTATCCACCACAAGTCCAAAATCGCTCAGAAAGCGCGTATTCCAAGCTTCTTCCAGGTCTGTGACCTCGAGCGTACCATCAATCAGCTGCCGTTCCAGATCGAACCGCAACATCACGTGTAGGTTATAGTGCACTTCATCGGCCTCGGTCCGAATGTAGTCTGAACTGACGCGATTTATAGCACGATAGAAATCGCGGGCCTTCGAGACACCCATATCCCCAAAGACATCGCGCATGCGCCCATAAAGCCAATCACAAAACGCTTCTGACCGGCCCAGCTGATTTTCATAGAGACGGCTTTGGCTTTCATGAACGCCCATAGAGGTGCCACGACCCAAAGGGGTGAACAGATAATCTGCTGCAATATTTTGTTCATAGGTGGCATGACCAACCTCGTGCACCGTGGAGTAAATGCACCCCAAGGGCTCCTGTTCATCGACACGGGTGGTGATGCGCACATCATGCCCGGACCCAGAACTAAACGGATGCACCGCCTGATCGATACGGCCATGGTTAAAGTCATAACCAAAAGCCCGCGCGATCTCATCCGACAGGGCAAGTTGTTTGTCTTTTGGAAAATGCCCGGACAGTCTGGGCGCGGGGGATGCGTCCAACAAGGCTTCACGTAGCGCAACCAACTCTGGCCGCATGTCATCGAAGATCGTTTTGATCTCACTACTTTTGGCGTCTGGCTCATAATCCTCAAGCAACGCATCATAAAGATTGCCATCCCCTGCAAGCACGTGTGCCTCTTCACGTCGGAGGGTCACAATTTCGCGCAAACGCGGTAGAAAAGCGGCCACGTCTTCATTGGCCCGCGCCTGCGCCCACTCCCCTTGTGCCAGAGATTTTACACGCGCAAGCTCAGTTGCAAGCGCCGTGGGGATCTGAAGATTTCGATGATAGCTTTTTGCAATTAGCCTCAGGATTGAGGTGCTTTGCGCATCATAGGGCTTTGCGGCCTCAAGCCATTCGCCCACTCTTGGATCAATCCGCCGCGCGTGCAGAACTTCTTCCAAAGCGGCTGATTCCTCGGCGCGCTGTGCGGCGGCCCCTTTGGGCATCATGGTCTCCTGGTCCCACCCCAAACGTCCATGAATTTGCTCAAGCGCGCCTGTTTTGCGTGTGAAATGCAGTAAATCATCATAAGCCGTCATGCGCTAACCCTCTGACGCATTGGGTAGATAGAAAGGTGCAATATCCGTAGACAAAGGACAACCAGAACAACAGCGCCAAATTGATGAAGTATCGCCAGAGACCAAGGCGCTGCATAAATCAGCGTCACAATGCCAAGAGCCACTTGAATGAGGATCATAGCCATAAAAGCGTGAACTGCGTGTCTTGTCGCGGCATTGCCAGATTTTTTGCGCTGGAGCCAAATATAAATCGCAAAGACAAGAACGGTGTATCCAAGCATGCGATGGATGAATTGCACCAGTCCGGCATTTTCAAAGAAATTGCGTAAGACCGGTTCAATGTAAAAAGGATCGGGGGGGAGAAACTGGCCAGACATCAACGGCCAATCTGTGTAAGATCGGCCCGCATCAATCCCGGCCACAAGGGCCCCAGTTAGGATTTGAGCACTCAAGACGATGAGCACCCCGATAGAAAGGCGTTTGAGGTTTATATCCGTACCCCGCCGCGCCGTGATCAATTCCGCATCCGACCGTAACAATGCCATCATAAACCAAGCAATCAGCCCGAGAATAAGAAAAGCAAGTCCAAGATGGACAGCAAGCCGGTAAGAGGCGACATCAAGACGATCACCTGTCAAGCCAGAAGACACCATCCACCAGCCGATTGCGCCTTGGAGCCCCCCCAAGACGCCAAGCAGGAAAAGACGGCCTGTCCATCCAGCTGGGATGCGGCGGGTGAGTGCCAGCCACGCAAATCCTAAGGCCCAGACCAGTCCGATCAGGCGCCCAAGCTGACGGTGGCCCCATTCCCACCAATAAATGACTTTAAATGCCTCAAGACTCATACCTTGGTTTTGAAGCTGATATTCGGGAATTTGTTTGTAGAGTTCAAATTCGCTTTGCCAGTCGTCCGCAGTCAAAGGGGGTAGAGCGCCCATTATAGGACGCCATTCTGTGATCGAAAGACCCGAGTCTGTCAATCGTGTAAGCCCGCCCACAGCAATCATAATCACCACAAGGGCAAACAAACCACCCAACCAAACGCGAACTGCAAAGCGATCTCCAAAGCGGGCCGCTTGATCAATCAATCCTGTTTGCGGCTTTGGTTTCTCAGTCTCTTCGACGTCTGTGAATATTGAACGCTTTGCCATATCAGTCCTAAGGTTTTTATCTTAGATACGCGCTCCTTCGAACAGGGCAAGAGCCATATTGCCTCAACACACTCTAAAATGCTATTTGCGCCCCGGCCCAAGCCCCTGGACCATAGATCTCAGAGATTTGAGCAACTGAAAGCGTAAGAGTACCGCTGAGATTAGCGTTTGTGATCTCTGCGTTTGATAGGTTTAGACTTGTTGTGTTCACATTGCCTTCAAGAACGTGTCCGCTGTCATCCTTGAGATACCAGGCATAGCCTTCGGTATTTTCGGAAAGAGGTACGTCAATAGTATCCCATCCACCTTCGCCGCCGACACGTGTGCGTCGGATCCAAGTTGCCGTCAGATTATTCCCTTCATCGCGTTTTACTTGGAGATGTGCCGGGCGATAGGGTCTTGCCCCCACAGGGGAATGTATCTCGATTTGGTGGGTGTAAATCGTATTGTCATAGGTTAGGTTTGACGGACCAATGCGGTAGTGGAAAGGCAGGTTCATCTCATCGGCCGTGCGCTCGATTTGGTTTACAGTATCGTCCAAAAGCACAACAATCGAACCGGCCGGCCAACTGGCAGGGATCAGCCAGTCTGTGCCTCTTTGCCCCCGCAACAGATCCGTCAATCGATACGTGAGCGGCGCAATAAGCTCTGCCGTGGCAAATTGAACAATCTCCCAATCGCCCCCTTCTGGTCCTCTTATCGCAGCAGCATTCGCGCCATTGAGGATTTGTTCCGGCTCAACGCTTGACAGTGCCCCGCGAACCAGTGCCACGTCTACGCCTGGCCCTCTGTCCCATATTCCATGTCGTGCATAGTTGAGAGGTGTCCGCGTTTGACCGAGTGTCGAAGCATTTCGCGTCAAGACTTTTAGTTGATAATCGCGATCTTGCCGGGCACTGTAAACAGCCACTTCACTGGGCCAAGGGCGTGCGGTTAACGCAACATAAGGACTATACACACTCTCCGACCCGTTTATCAGCGGCAGGTCCAAAAACTCAGAGTAAACGGGAACAGACTGCACGTAGTCAACAGACTTTTCCGCCGAAATAACCGTACCGCTGGGTTGAAAAACGCTCGGATCATATTCCACTGCT
>CAWUJT010000088.1:0-9681 GCA_963922715.1 uncultured Thalassobacter sp. | reverse complement strand
TCATTGCTGACGATCAATTGCTCTGGCGCAAGTGCTTTGCGAAGTTTCGTTTCAATTTCTTGTGAAATGCTCATGAAAAAAATCCCTATACCCCCTTCACCTTCCTGAAAGATCAGATACACTCTTGCTTTGAAATTGGAAGAGGACCCGACAAGATGGACGATCCGTTCAACTTTGACATGCGAGTCTCAACCGCGAAGAAAAGAACAAGCCGTGGCAAACGCGGCATGTCAGGCGCCTTCGAGACCTCCCAAAGAGCCTGCGATCATGCAGGATGCGATAAGCCCGGGCAATATCGTGCGCCCAAAAGCCCAGATAACTCGGAAGAGTTTTACTGGTTCTGTAAAGATCATGTGCGCGAATACAACCTGAAGTGGAATTTTTTTGAAACCGCGACAGAGGCAGAAATCGCGGCGCGTCAAGATGCGGATAAAGTTGGCGAACGTCCCACCAAGCCTTTCCGTCAAACACCAGAGGAACGCGCTTGGGCGCGTCTTGGAATTGATGACGCTTACCAAGTGCTCGGGGGCAATGCAACGAAAAATCCTCGGCAGACAAGGGCAGGGACACGTAAACTACCCCCGACAGAACGACGTGCTATCGAAATACTTGATGCAAAAGACAGCTGGAATAAGGCGGAAATCCGAAAGGCGTATAAAGCGTTGATCAAAGTGCTGCACCCAGATATGAACGGAGGTGATCGTAGCCAAGAAGAACAACTGTCAGAAGTTGTCTGGGCGTGGGACCAAATCAAAGACAGCCGCAATTTTCAGTGACTTTCACGCAATAAGATTTCAGTGGGTTTTTTATTGCGTTCACAGAGCGAAATAAATTCTGAGCTTAAACAAAAACAAGGATAGCTCAGTTCGGGCTCTTGTCCTTGGGGACGCAATCAGGCACCTATAGCGCCGAATAACCTGACGAGGAAATGCGTGATGGCAGATGGCAGTTTTGAACCGGGAACAAAACCCACGGAAGAGATTTCAATCTCAGAAAAGTTTGGTATTGAAACAGCAATGTCAATCAAAGGGTTTGCAGAACGCTCTGACCGTGTGCCCGAAATTGACAGCACCTATAAATTCGACCCTGACACCACGCTCGCGATCCTGGCAGGCTTTGGCTATAATCGTCGCGTCATGATCCAAGGCTATCATGGAACCGGCAAATCCACCCACATCGAACAAGTGGCTGCACGGCTGAATTGGCCCTGTGTACGCGTCAACCTTGACAGTCACATCAGCCGGATCGATTTGATCGGCAAAGATGCGATTAAACTGAAAGATGGCGTTCAGGTTACCGAATTTCACGACGGCATCCTGCCGTGGGCCTTACGCAACCCCGTGGCAATCGTGTTTGATGAATATGACGCGGGCCGTGCGGACGTGATGTTTGTGATCCAAAGAGTGCTTGAGCACGATGGTAAGCTGACATTGATGGATCAAAACGAGATTATCACACCGCATCCCGCGTTTCGGTTATTTGCCACCGCAAACACCGTTGGGCTTGGAGACACCACAGGGCTCTATCACGGCACACAACAGATTAATCAAGCACAGATGGACCGTTGGAGCCTCGTGGCAACCCTAAATTATCTCAGCCATGATGCGGAAGCTGCCATAGTTCTAGCTAAAGCCCCCCATTATAACACTGAGGCCGGACGACAAACGGTCAACCAGATGGTCAGCGTCGCCGATCTGACCCGTACAGCGTTTGTGAACGGAGACCTTTCAACGGTCATGAGTCCGCGGACAGTGATTGCCTGGGCGGAAAATGCCCGCATCTTCCGCGATGTGGGATATGCGTTTCGTCTATCTTTCCTGAACAAATGCGATGAACTGGAACGTGCCACTGTGGCGGAGTTCTACCAAAGATGTTTTGATGAAGAGCTTCCTGAAAGTGCTGTGAATCTAAGTCTTGCTTGAATATCATGTCTCTTTTACCACAGAAGATGAATTCACTCTCCGCCCTGCCAAAGGATCAAATCAGCCGTATATTTCTCTGGTTGAGACACAGTCTTCTCAGCGTAAAACGCAATCCACTATCCTCTGCGGTGATTTTTTGTCTCTGTCTTGCGCTTGTGTATTTGCACTTGCCCTACACGATAAATGCCGTTGTCCTTAGCCGGAGTGCACAAGCCCTAGAGGCCACTCTGGCTTCAGATGGGTTGAAGATTACCGTAACCCCTGGCCACTGCATGGTTGGGGAAGGCTGCCAATATGGTGGCCGCGTTGTCACCTGTACCGTAAACCATGATGGCATATCTTATTGGGGCGATTACCTTTATATGTGGCATTATCGGTCTTGGGTGATGGATTACACGTGCGGCGATGTTGGGCAGAGTTGCTAAACAGACGTCAATTCTTACCGCACAGGTCTTATTCATTTTGACAATCAACGCAGAAGCGAAGTGAACCGCCCTGGTTTCGCTAGAGATCTTTTGCTTCAAACTTAAGTAGCGCGTAAAATATGCGGTCAGAGTATCTACTGGCATCTGCGTCTTGAAACAGTGCATAAACACTATATTGGGACAATCGCCCAATAGTCGAGATCGAGCAGCACGTGGTCGTGGTAAGTGCCCTCTGCGGTTTTGAGCTCAAACGCCGCGCTTTTTGTTGCCACAAGCCGCAGCCGCAGCGCGCCAATACCAGGCAGAGCAGTGTCTTGTCGGTCAAGGACCTCTGACCAAGCCCGCACAGTATCCCCTGCAAAGGCTGGGTTAACATGACTGCCACTGTTGATGGCCACCACCATTTGCGCATTGGCCAAACCATTGAAACTCAGCGCCCGAGCCAAAGAGATGATATGTCCACCATAAATCAAGCGCTTGCCGTCTGGCCGGGCCGTGACATCGAAATGCACTTTCGCAGTATTTTGCCACAGCCGCGTGGCCAACATATGTTCCGCTTCTGAAAGGGTGATCCCATCATTATGGTCGATCTTCTCGCCGATACTGTAATCAGACCAACGGTAAGAGTCGCCCGAAAGCGCAAAATCATAATCTGTAAAATGAAGTCCCTCGGGAAGTTGAAACGTATCCGGCAGCACAGAAGCAGCCAGATCGGGAATACATGTTTCCGGCGCAGGGGCATCCAGGTCCCGTTTGCGCACCATCACCCAGCGGACATAGCTGAGTACAGCCGCCCCGTGCTGATTATGGCCCGTGGTTCGTACCCAGACCACGCCTGTTTTCCCGCTTGAGTTTTGCTTAATTCCAATCACTTCAGAACGCGCCGTGAGCGTGTCACCCGGATAGACGGGCAACAACCAGCGCGCTTCGGCATAGCCTAAGTTGGCCACCGCATTCAGCGAAATATCTGGGACCGTTTTGCCAAAGACCGTGTGAAAAACAATCAGATCATCCAAAGGCGATGCGGACAAGCCGCACCGTTGCGCAAACGCATCTGAGGAATAAAGTGCATGGCGGGCCGGATAAAGCGCATGATAAAAGGCCCGCTCTCCATGGGATAACGTGCGGGGGGATGCGTGAACAATGACCTCTCCCAAGCGATAGTCTTCAAAAAAGCGCCCATGATTTGTTTTGGCCGATACCGGATACATTATCGCGCTACCCAAATGGCCAGACACCAAGCCAATTATGCATCACAGCGATGCCGATGAAAATCACAACAGAACCCAAAGCAAACATAGCATCTTTGGCATAGGTTCCCCCTTCGGGCCGTGTCCAAGATGGCTCTGACCGGTTGATGATTTGCGCGGCAACGATAGCCCAGACCAAGAACGTCCCAAATGTGATTATGGCCGTCAGATCACCGTTCACCAATAAATGTGCCCCCGCCCAAAACGCAAACCCGGTGAGCATCGGATGCCGCATGCCTGAAATCAAGCGTCCCTTTTTCGCAGCAGGCGACATCAGGAAAATGGCCACAAGCATCAGCAGATTATTGATATGCGTCAGAAATGCCGGCGGCGACCAGATCATGACAAAGGCCGTGTTTCTGTAGCCGATTACGGTCAAAACGATTGATGCAAGAATGGCTAAGGCCACAAGCCCTTTGCCTGTGTCGCCCAGTCCCTGGCGTGTGCCTGGAGCAATCCGCTTGAACAGATGCGCCAAAACCCAAAGCGCCAATCCAACGCTCAAAATCACCCAATACATTTTATCCCCTTTCGGCTTGTTCTATGGCCTCTGCCATTGCCAGAATTTTATGCGCACTGGCAACATGTAGGTTTTCCACAATCTTGCCATCTACCACAGCAACGCCTTTGCCGTCCGCCATGGCGGCTTCAAACGCTAAAATTTGGCGGCGGGCCAAATCGGCCTCTTGCGCTGTTGGGCTGAAAATCTCATGGCAGACAGCAATTTGCGCAGGGTGGATTAATGTTTTTCCATCCATCCCCAATGCCCGCCCTTGCGCGCATTCTGCCCGTAAACCCACATCATCCTTAAAAGCATTATAGACACCATCAATACAAAGAATGTCCGCCGCCCTTGCCGCCATCAGACATGTTTGCAGCGCCATCTGCAAAGGCAAACGATCAGCCCCCGCTGTTATGTTTAGGTCTTTGGCCAGATCATTAGTTCCCAAAACAAAGCCCGCCATACGTGGCGCTTGGGCAATTTCAAGCGCATGCAGAACACCGCGTGGGGTTTCCATCATCGCCCAGAGGTCTGTTTGGCGGCAGGTTGCAGACAACTCAAGCTGCTTGGAGATCTCTGCAATCTGTGCGGCGCTGTCAACTTTTGGAACCAAAATGACCTGGGGACCAACATCCATAAGAGCGGCAAGATCATCTTTGCCCCAGAGGGTCTCAAGCCCATTGATCCGTACAATTTGCCGCCGCTCTCCAAAACCACCTTTTTGCAGCTCATCTATCAAGATCGTTCGCGCCGCGGCTTTTTCGTCAGGGGCGACAGCATCTTCAAGGTCAAAGATCACAGCATCCACGTGTAAACTGCGCGCTTTATCCATGGCGCGCCTGTTGGACGCAGGGATATAGAGAACGGAACGGGTGGGTTTGACCATGGCCTCTTCTTTCGACGTAAGATTGTACTAAACGAACCGCGCATCACGCGCAAATTGTATCACCTTAATGATATTTTCATGGCTTTAAATTAAATGCATGAAAATATGAGCTCAATATAATTGATACGCTCATAATCCACTCGGGAGAGACGGGTGCCTTAGGGCCTGACTTTCCCTTCGAAACCCGTACCCCATACTAGAAAGGTAAGGTTTTGACATGAAACGTAACTTTTGCCCCGCATTGATCCTTGGTGTTAGTCTTTTTTCAAGTTTTGCACACCCAGGTACCGCTCAACAACTCTGTGGCGCGCGGGATGCCGTCTTAAACCGCTTATCCACACAATATGGTGAAACGCGGCGCAGCATGGGGCTTGGCGCCAACAATGGTGTGGTCGAGATCTTTGCCTCTGAAGAGACGGGCACATGGACCATTACAATCACCCTGCCCGATGGGCGCATGTGTCTTGTGGCCGCGGGCGATTCTTACGAAGACACTATGGATCCTCTGAAAACAAGCGGAATTGGGATTTAAGCACACGCCCAAGCGATCTCTTTTGGGGCAATACTTGCGTCTGTGGCGCTGAATGGCTAGGCGTTGGGACAAGATTTTCGCTCCAGAGGAGAATATCAATCATGGCGAGACCAAAAATCGCGCTCATTGGCGCTGGACAAATCGGGGGCACCCTTGCGCATCTCATTGCTTTGAAAGAGCTTGGCGATGTTGTGCTGTTCGACATCGCCGAGGGTGTGCCACAAGGCAAAGCCCTCGATATTGCAGAATCAGGGCCCTCAGAAAGCTTTGACGCTGCCTTAAAAGGTACACAGGACTATGCGGATATCGCAGGTTCAGATGTGTGCATTGTCACCGCAGGTGTGCCGCGCAAGCCAGGGATGAGCCGGGATGACCTTCTTGGGATCAATCTCAAGGTCATGAAAGCGGTTGGTGAAGGTATTCGTGATCATGCGCCGAATGCTTTTGTCATCTGTATCACAAATCCGCTTGATGCTATGGTTTGGGCTTTGCGGGAGTTTTCTGGCCTGCCACATAACAAAGTCTGTGGCATGGCGGGCGTGCTGGATTCGGCCCGCTTCCGGCATTTCTTAGCGCTCGAATTCAACGTCTCGATGAAAGATGTCACCGCCTTTGTGCTGGGGGGTCATGGTGACACGATGGTGCCCTCGGTGCGCTATTCGACGGTGGCGGGCATCCCCCTGCCCGACCTGGTGGAGATGGGATGGACAAGCCAGGAAAAGCTAGAGGCGATCGTGCAACGCACCCGCGATGGCGGCGCGGAAATTGTTGGCCTGCTAAAAACAGGATCGGCGTATTATGCCCCCGCCACCTCCGCCATTGAGATGGCCGAAGCTTACCTGAAAGATCAAAAACGGGTTCTGCCCTGTGCGGCCTATTGCGACGGGCAATTCGGTCTCAAGGGGATGTATGTGGGTGTGCCCACTGTGATTGGTGCCGGTGGCATTGAACGGATCGTCGAAATTACACTCAACAGCGACGAACAGGCGATGTTTGCCACCTCTGTGGCCGCTGTAAAAGGGCTGGTTGAGGCGTGCAAAGCGATCGATGACAGCTTGACCTAAAATCACTGCATGACCTCCGTGCTAGGCATGTGGTGAAAACACCTGATTAAATGATCAAAACGTGATTTTCTGGTTTGCCCGCGATTTTTCTCATGTCAATAAGGTCTAAAGATCAGATGACGGGACACCAGCAATGAACATACATGAATATCAGGCCAAAACTCTTTTGCGCGCCTATGGGGCACCAGTTTCAGAGGGACGTGTTGTCTTAAAAGCCGAAGACGCAAAAACTGCCGCAGGGGAACTTGACGGCCCGCTTTGGGTGGTGAAGGCCCAAATCCATGCGGGCGGGCGCGGCAAAGGATCGTTCAAAGAAGCGGACGCGGGCGAGAAAGGCGGTGTGCGGCTCACCAAATCCGTTGAAGAAGCCGCCGCAGAAACCAAGCGGATGTTGGGCCGGACGCTGGTGACCCATCAAACAGGGCCTGCCGGCAAGCAAGTCAATCGCGTCTACATCGAAGATGGCTCTGGCATTGAGCGCGAGCTTTACCTCGCCTTGCTCGTCGATCGCGCCACCAGTCGGGTGAGTTTTGTCTGCTCCACAGAAGGCGGCATGGACATTGAAGAGGTCGCCGCCGCGACACCCGACAAAATCCTCAGCTTCTCCGTCGATCCTGCCACCGGCTATCAGGGCTATCACGGGCGGCGCATTGCCTTCATGCTGGGGCTGACCGGCGCGCAGATGAAACAATGCGTGAAACTGATGGGCCAGCTTTATACGCTCTTCATGGACAAAGACATGGAAATGCTGGAGATCAATCCGCTGATTGTGACCGATACCGGCGATCTGAAATGCCTTGACGCCAAAATGGGCTTTGACGGCAACGCCATTTACCGCAACGCCGACATTGCAGAGTTGCGCGACACCACAGAGGAAGACCCCAAAGAACTTGAGGCCTCGAAGTATGACCTCAACTACATCGCGCTCGATGGGGAAATCGGCTGCATGGTCAATGGCGCGGGCCTGGCGATGGCGACGATGGACATCATCAAGCTTTATGGGGCCGAGCCTGCCAACTTCCTTGATGTGGGCGGCGGCGCGACGAAAGAGAAGGTGACAGAGGCCTTCAAAATCATCACCTCCGATCCGAATGTGAAGGGCATCCTGGTCAATATCTTCGGCGGCATTATGCGTTGCGATGTGATTGCCGAGGGCGTGATCGCTGCGGTGAAAGAGGTGGGCCTTGAGGTGCCGCTGGTGGTGCGGCTTGAAGGCACGAATGTAGAACTGGGCAAAGAGATCATCGCGAACTCCGGCCTGAACGTGATTGCAGCGGATGATCTGAAGGATGGCGCGCAGAAGATTGTGAAGGCGGTGAAGGGGTGAGTAGCGGTTCGGCGTAGCCGATGAAAGGTCCAGTGGACCTTTCAAGCTGCGAACGGGCGGAGCCCAGGGAGTTTGGAATGAAGTATGTGGAAGCCTTCAAGTCGCTCGGCTACGACGTTCCCAATCCACGTCAGGATTGGAGCGCCGAGAAGCATAACGGCGTCTGCATCACGCTCTGGAGATCCCAAGTCCAATGGACGCCCGCGTCGCCGCAATTCGATCTGTGGTCGCTTTGGGAGCCGGGAACGCACGATTTTGAGCGCCTTCCCGGCCAGGCAAAACGAACAGAACACCTGATGCACACAATGTCTAAGTTTGGTGGGAGTGTCGATGTCATAATCGTCAAAGGCACCCCCGGCAAAAGTTACCAAGACGCTGAACCATGGGTTCTAGACCAGCGGAAAAATTATGGCTGGCGCATAACGAAGTTTGATGCCTCGACGGGGTTTTTCTCGGCAGCGGCCGAAAAGCAAGAATAGGAGACAGCCAACATGGCCATACTTGTCAATGAAACCACCAAAGTGATCCACCAGAGCGAAACCGGAATCCAAGGCACCTTCCACTTCAAACAAACCATTGCAGCCAGAAGGATGGCAGGGTAATGGCGTTAAGAGATCATGCAAACTCCGGCCTGAACGTAATCGCTGCGGACGACCTGAAAAGACAGCGCGCAGAAGATCGTGAAAGCCATCTAAAAGCACTATCGGATTTCGGTTCCACATATGAGCCAGATGTATTCAGAATAATATACGGCGCATCTTGCCTAATATAAGAGAAAGTAATGATCAGATCTGGATACTGAAACCACTTAAATAACCATTATTAGCCTACTGCCCCCAAAAGTATAGTTTCAGTTATGAATAGTTTATTTTATAGCTTATACTAAAGATGCAATATTAGGCACAATTTGAAAGGAAAATTTTACAATATGCGTGAAGATATAAGAGCAGCTTTTGAAACCATCGACTGGTCGAACGGCAGAAAAGAAGTTCCACGTTCTGGAAACGGATCTACTATGGCTGCAACCGATGCCATACGTTCAGCCTTGCCGCGCATTTTTAAAGATTACAACGTCCAAACTTTCTTAGACGCTCCTTGTGGTGATTGGTTCTGGATGAGGCACGTTGACCTTTCAGAGATCACGTATATCGGTGCTGATATATCCACACAGCTGGTGTCTGAGCATAAAAAAAATCTGGAAGATAGCACTAAGACATTTATACATCTGGATGTTACATCTGATGTTTTACCACAGGTCGATATGATGATGTGCCGCGACTGTTTGTTTCATCTTCAATTCAAATTCAGGTGGGCGTTTTATCAAAACTTTGTCACTTCGAAAATTCCTTACCTTCTTTCTACAATTAACCACAATTCGCAAAACATCGATGTTAAAAGAAATGGCGGTTGGCAGCCTTACAATCCAATGTTAGCCCCGTTTTTTTTACCAGCGCCTCTGGAAATGATCCACGAAACACAAACCAATCTTCCCAATGATTGGTGGGAGATCCAAAAAATAGGGGTCCGGCAAAAGAACAAATCAATGGGGATTTGGAGCCGCCATCAAATTCTAGAGACAATAAGATCCGCTCAAGCCCATGGCAGGTTTCCTGTAGAATCCACCTAGAATACAAATATGGGACAGCCCAATAGTTGCGCTGAAACAAAAAAAATATCATTCTTGTAAATGCAACGAAATTCACCAGCCCAGGCGAAACCAGTATACGAACTTGTTTTCATCTCAGGCAATGCATTATAGTCAGAGGTGTAGTG
>CAWUJT010000087.1:0-9847 GCA_963922715.1 uncultured Thalassobacter sp. | reverse complement strand
CGCCTGCCATTTCTTTCATCTTAGAGATGATGTTGAGGTCCATGCCGCCTGCAAAGGACCCAGGTTTGCCAGAGGTGATCACCGCGCCTTTTATCGTATCATCGCTCAGAACCTGATCAATCAGCGCCTCAAGATCCTCAAACCCCTGTTGGTTCATGACATTCATGCTTTTGCCCTGGGTGTCCCAGGTGATTGTGGCGACGCCGTTGGCGTCGATGTCCATTTTAAAATCAGACATCACTTAACTCCTTTCCTCTAAAAGACGGAGACGTTTTTCTATTGTATCGAAGCGTTTTGAGGTTTCATGGTGCTCTCTTTCCATAATATCGGCAATTGCAGCTTCTGTTTTCACGAGATGTGCGTTGAGGCTTTTCTCTATACCTCTGAACAAAATGCTAAGTTCGTTGTGGATGTCTGCAAGATGGTTTTGAAGGATGGTTTGAATTTCTTTTTTATCCATTTGAAAATTTCCCTATTTTATGGCGAAGAGTTGTATATTGGAAGATGCGTATTGGGGGTGTATTTCAGTATTGGTCGCAATCATTTTTTTATCTTGGTAAGATGTAAGTGTGAGTCCATAGCCATAGGGATTTTCCCGAGGTGGTTCTTCTGGCGGGGTATCATAAGGGTGAATTTCGCGAGGCTCGCAATCGAAGTGATGTGCAAATAAGTCCGCCATGTCGCAGGCCTTATCTTTGCCAGTTGCCCAGAGTTTGATGCCTAGCCAGGCTGGCCCAATGCATTTAGCACCATTTTCTGGGGTAGGTTTTGACACTTCAACGTCAATTAGCGCTGTGGAGTGCGTGTAAGGTGTTGAAATCTGACCATAACGCAGTCTGAGTTTCCAATCTTTCGTATCCTGATTTTTAGGGGGCACTTCTACATCCGCTCAATAATCGTGGCAGCCCCCATGCCGGAGGCCACACAAAGCGTGGCAAGGCCTGTGGTTTTGTCCGCGCGCTCCAGCTCATCCAGCAGGGTACCGAGGATGATCGCCCCCGTTGCACCTAGGGGATGGCCCATGGCAATGGCGCCGCCATTGACGTTCACCAAGTTCGGGTCCACCTCAAACGCCTGCATAAAGCGCAGCACGACAGAGGCAAAGGCCTCATTGACTTCAAAGAGGTCGATATCCCCGATTTCCATCCCATGATCTTTCAGGATTTTCTCGGTCACGGGCACGGGGCCAGTCAGCATGATTGTGGGGTCTGTGCCGATCTTGGCTGTGGCTTTGATACGCGCCCGCGGTGTAAGGCCGTGGGCCTGTCCAAACTCTTTCGTGCCGATCAGAACACCAGCCGACCCATCTACGATACCAGAGCTGTTACCCGCATGGTGGATATGATTGATCTTTTCCAAATGCGGATATTTCAAAAGCGCCACGTTATCAAAACCCGGCATCACCTCACCCATCGCTTGGAAGCTGGCATTCAACGCGCCCAGCGCCTGCATGTCTGTGCCAGGGCGCATGTATTCGTCCCGATCAAGGATCGTGAGGCCGTTCACATCTTCCACCGGCACGATGCTATTCTCAAAGCGGTTGTCAGCCCAAGCCTCGGCCGCGCGTTTTTGGCTTTCAACGGCCAGCGCATCGGCGTCATCGCGTGAAAACCCGTATTCGGTGGCGATAATATCTGCAGAGATCCCTTGCGGGACGAAATAGGTGTCCATCGCAATTGATGGGTCCACGGCGATGGCGGCCCCGTCTGATCCCATGGCCACGCGGCTCATACACTCGACCCCGCCTGCGATATAGCCTTGTCCGGCCCCACCCTTCACCTGATTGGCCGCGAGGTTCACGGCCTCAAGTCCGCTTGCACAAAAGCGGTTGATCGAGAGGCCCGGGATATGCTCATCCAGATCAGAGGCGAGAACTGCGGTCCGCGCAAGGCAGCCGCCTTGTTCCGCCACTTGGGTGGCATTGCCCCAAATCACATCTTCCACCGCATGACCTTCGAGCCCGTTTCGCTTTTTGAGCGCGTTCAATACGCCTGCCGACAACCGCGCGGCGGTCACTTCATGCAAGCTGCCATCCTTGCGGCCTTTACCGCGCGGGGTACGAATGGCGTCGTAGATATAGGCATCTGTCATAGGACTATCCTTTTTTGTTTTCCGCTCTTGCGGGCGGCATGAGATCATAGGGGTGTTTCCAACCAAGAGTGTTGCTGAGACGGGTGAGCCAGCCGTCGATATTGGGGACGTCCGTGCGGGTGAAGCCGAAAGGCTCGGGGTAATAGAGGTATCCGGCGCAAGCGATGTCGGCGCAGGTGAGCGTGTCGCCCACAAGCCAGTCGCGACCATCAAGGGCTGTATCGAGGACTTTTAGCGCGGACCCCATCCGCCCCTTGATCCAGGCAATCGCGCCCATATCGCGCTTTTCTTCGGGCAGGAAGTTCATCATAAACCGCAAAGGTCCCGCCATGCCAGAGATCTTTTGGTTGTCGAAAATCGTCCAGCGCAGAATGTCACGGCGGGTCTTGGGACTGTTGTCACCACAGAGCTTACCGGTTTCATCCATGACCCAATCCTGGATCACGCCTGATTGTGTGAGCGTCAGATCACCGGCCACCATCACCGGCACTTCACCCATAACATTGAGCGCGCGAAACTCTGGGCTACGTGCGGCACCTTTGAAGAAGTCCACAAAAACAGGCTCCCAAGGCAACCCTGCAAGCTCCAGCGCGAGTGCCGCTTTATAGGCGTTCCCACTTTCGCCAAAGCAGTGAAGCTTAATCATGTTCTCCTCCCGCGCTTTGAGAGCACGTATTTTTGTATATTGTCTCTATCAGTCGTCAGTGCAATTCTTTGAGCGTTCGTAAGACAACATTTGCCGGTCTCCAGATTTATGGTGCGCTTTGAAGACGTTCATTCTACGCGCAAGAACGCCTTTTAGAAGTTCGCGGCCTCAAGCGCCATCACCGGCTCTGCACCGCTTTCGATCCGGGCCAGATGCATGGCGGTGGCTGGCAGTTGACGTGTCATGTAATACCGAGCAGTTGCGAGTTTGGTTTGGTAAAAGTCTGGATCGCCGGGGTTTGTTGCTAACGTCGCCTGCGCCGTCTTGGCCATTTGCGCCCACATCAGCCCAAGGCACACATGGCCAAAAAGATGCATAAAATCATAAGATCCTGCGAGCGCAACATTGGGGTTTTTCATCCCGTTTTGCATGAAATACATCGCAGCGGATTGGAGCTCTTTTGACGCCTTTTTCAACGGTTCGACAAACGGGGCCATATCTTCGCTGGCATTATCTTTGCAGAAGGTTTTGACCATCTCAAAAAACGCCAAGGCGTGTTTGCCACCGTCTTGTCCCAGCTTGCGCCCCACAAGATCGAGGGCTTGAACACCATTGGCCCCTTCATAGATCATGGCGATGCGCGCATCGCGCACATATTGCGACATGCCCCATTCTTCAATGTAGCCGTGCCCGCCGTAGACTTGCTGGGCGTTCGTTGCAAATTCATAACCCTTGTCGGTCAAAAAGCCCTTGATGATCGGTGTCAGCAAAGAGACCAGCCCATCGGCGTCTTTATCTTGACTACGGTGGGCTTTGTCGATCAGATGCGCGCCCCAAAATGTGAAGGCCCGGGCCCCTTCGACGAAACTTTTCTGATCCATCAAGTTGCGGCGAATATCAGGGTGAACAATCAAAGGATCGGCGGGACCTTCAGGGTTTTTTGCGCCGGTTATGTCACGGCCCTGCAGGCGGTCAATCGAATACGCCAAGGCGTTCTGGTAGGCGACCTCGGCTTGCGCGTAGCCCTGCAATCCGACACCCAGACGCGCTTCATTCATCATGGTGAACATAGCGCGCATGCCCTTGTGCGGCTCCCCAATCAAATAGCCTGTGGCCTCATCATAATTCATCACACAGGTGGCATTGCCATGGATGCCCATTTTATCTTCGAGTTTGCCACAGGTGACACCGTTGCGGGCCCCCAGAGAGCCGTCATCATTGACCAGGAATTTGGGGACGATAAAGAGCGACACCCCTTTGATGCCGTCAGGCCCCCCGGGAATTTTCGCAAGCACAAGGTGAATGATGTTTTCAGCCATGTCGTGATCACCGGCGGAAATGAAAATCTTCTGGCCGGAAACATGGTACGTGCCGTCTTCTTGTGGAACGGCTTTGGTGCGCATCAAGCCCAAATCCGTACCGGCATGGGGCTCTGTCAGGTTCATTGTGCCGGTCCATTCACAACTCACCATCTTGGGCAGATAGGTGGCTTTTTGCGCGTCCGAGCCATGAGCATAAATCGCAGAATAGGCCCCGTGGGTGAGGCCTTGATACATGTTGAAGGCCATATTGGCGGCACTGAATATCTCACCAACGGCGGTTTGCACAATATATGGCAAGCCCTGGCCACCATATTCTGGGTCGCAGTCAAGCGCGGTCCAACCACCGTCGCGGATTTGGTCAAAGGCCTGCTTGAAGCCTGATGGCGTGCGGACAACGCCGTTTTCAAGTGTGCAGCCTTCGGTATCGCCAACGGCATTAAGGGGGAATAAAACGTCACTGGCGATTTTGCCAGCCTCTTCAAGAACGGCGGCGGTGAAATCTTGATCCAATTCATCGTAGCCTGTGATATCGCTCTCGGACACCTTGAGCATTTCATGCAGGATAAACTGTATCTCCCGCGTCGGGGCGCTGTATTGCGGCATTTTGATCTCCCATTTGTCTTAAACTAAGAACTGAATGCGATGCGTTCCGTTGGTCTGTTGCAAAACGACAGCACATTATTCTTAGATTTACATCACAGTATGACAGTTCTGTGCGTCAATTTAAACGGTCTTGCGGTCAGTTTTGACGCTAACGTCGCGTCATTCTGTCGCCTGTATTTGTCGCCAATGTATTTTTGCGTCAGAGTGCAGACCACTTGTGCGAATGTGCAAGGCTTGATCAAACAAACCCCGCACAGAGCCCATGTGTTCAAAGATAGCAGACAAGACTGGATTTCATGTCATAAGTTTAGTAATGTCTGTCTGAGCAGGATAACCCCGCCTAAAAGCAAAGAATAAAAGCAGATCGGGCAACGTCTATGACAGAAATGATACACGGCACGGTTGTGCATCAACCTGGCGAAGCGATATTGTCGCGCTGGTGGCGGACAATCGATAAAGTCGCCATTGTTTGTATTTTGATGCTGTTTGCCATAGGTCTTATGCTTGGGTTTGCGGCCTCTCCCCCCCTGGCTGAACGCAATGGCTTAATGCCGTTTCATTATGTTTTGCGACAGGCGGTTTTTGGATCTTTGGCGTTGATTGTGATGCTGATTGTCTCAATGATGGATCATGTGACGCTGCGTCGGTTGAGTATCATTGGCTTTCTCGTTGCTTTGATGGCGCTTGCCGGATTACCACTCTTTGGAACAGATTACGGAAAAGGCGCTGTTCGCTGGTATTCGTTGGGATTTGCGTCAATCCAACCCTCTGAATTTCTCAAACCCGTTTTCGTGATTACCACAGCGTGGTTGATCGCCGGCAGTTTGAATGCCGATGGCCCTCCTGGCAAGATGCTGTCGTTCATGTTGACGACCTTGACAGTTGGACTGCTGATCATACAGCCAGATTTTGGGCAAGCGGCTTTGATTTTTGCTGTGTGGTTGACGCTCTATTTCATTGTTGGAGCACCTATTTTGATTGTTACAGCGGTGATCAGCATTTTTTGTTTTTTGGGATTGATTGCCTATCAAAATTCTCCTCATTTTGCCAGCCGGATCGACGGGTTTATTAACTCTGAGATTGATCCTAATACACAGATCGGTTTTGCAACAAATGCTATTCGGGAAGGCGGGATATTCGGAGCCGGGGTGAATGAAGGCACCGTGAAATGGTCGTTACCTGATGCTCACACAGATTTCATCATAGCCGTTGCTGCCGAAGAATATGGTCTTGCTATGGTTCTTGTGATTGTGGCGCTGTTTCTTGTGTTCACCCTGCGTGCGCTGCTGCGTTTGATGGAACAAAGCGATCCCTTTGTCCGACTCTCCGGGACAGGCTTGACTGTGCTTTTCGGGCTTCAAGCCATCATCAACCTTGGTGTAGCGGTGCGTCTTTTGCCAGCAAAAGGGATGACCCTTCCTTTCGTGAGCTACGGTGGCTCTTCGATTTTGGCAATGGGTTTATTGGCTGGATGTCTGCTGTGCTGCACACGCAGTTTTCCGAAAGAAAATATAAGCCATGTCTTCCGCAGACCCTAACAGCCACGCCAAACCATTGCTGATCATTGCGGCAGGGGGGACCGGCGGACATATGTTTCCCGCCCAAGCCGTCGCGCAGGAGATGTTGATGCGCGATTGGCGGGTGCTGCTGATCACGGATGATCGTGGCGCACGTTATGCAGGTGATTTTCCCAAGGCGGTCGAATGTAAGCTTTTGCCTGCATCAACCTTTGCGCGGGGTGGGCTTTGGAAAAAGATTGTTGTGCCGTTTGTCATTTTATTTGGTGTGCTTCGCGCTTTTCGTCTTGTGCTGAAAACCTCACCAAGCGTTGTTTTGGGCTTTGGCGGCTACCCATCCCTTCCCGCGCTTATCGCGGGATGGCTTCTTCGGGTGCCAATGATCATACACGAACAAAACGGTGTTTTGGGCCGTGTCAATCGTCTCTTTGCCCGCAAAGTGGCGCATGTTGCCTGTGGGACGTGGCCAACGGACCTTCCCAAAGGGGTCGAAGGCATATACACGGGAAATCCTATCCGTCCCGCTGTGAAGGCACGCGCGGCTGCGGGCTATATTCCCCCTGGCGATTATCCGATGAAAATTCTTGTCTTTGGGGGCAGTCAGGGCGCGCGTATCCTCAGTGCAGTTGTGCCGGAAGCCATCATTTCCCTCCCCGAAGATATCCGCAAACATATCAGCGTTGTGCAACAAGCCAGAGAAGAAGACCTTAGCAGTGTTGTTGAGGCTTATCATAAAGCTGGCATTCGCGCGCACGTTGCGCCTTTCATTGAGGATATATCCAAAGAGATCGCAGAAGCACAGCTTGTGATTGCCCGCGCGGGCGCATCCACGGTTGCCGATATTTCGGTGATTGGACGGCCAGCCATATTTGTCCCCTATGCGGCGGCAACGCATGACCATCAAACAGCCAACGCCAAAGGTCTTGTTGAGGCCGGGGCGGCGGTTTTGATTTCCGAAAAGGATTTCAGCGTCGCACATCTTTCACAGCACATTGTGCAGATACTCAGCCATCCCGATGCGGCCCACAAGATGGTCCAAAAGGCGGTAGAAAACTCCCAACCCGAAGCCGCCCATGTCCTTGCCGATTTGGTCTGTCGTTTAGGCTCAGAGGAATAAACCAAACATGACACCTGCTACCAAGCTGCCCACCCAACTTGGCCCGATCCATTTTATCGGTATCGGTGGGATCGGCATGTCTGGCATCGCAGAAGTATTGCTGGCCCATGGGTATATTGTGCAGGGCTCTGATCTTAAGCGTTCCAAAATTACGGACCGTCTGCAAGAGCTTGGGGCGAAGGTGATGATCCATCAGCAGGCTGAAAATCTCACCGGCGCGGAAGTCGTCGTCGCGTCCTCTGCAATCAAGCCAGGCAATCCGGAACTGAGTGCGGCCCGCGCGTCTGGCCTGCCTGTGGTGCGCCGCGCAGAAATGCTGGCAGAGCTGATGCGGCTTAAGTCAAATATCGCTGTTGGTGGCACACATGGCAAAACGACGACGACAACCATGGTTGCGGCTCTTCTTGATGAGGGTGGGCTTGACCCAACCGTGATCAACGGCGGCATCATCCATGCCTATGGCTCAAACGCCCGCATGGGGCAGGGGGAGTGGATGGTGGTCGAGGCGGATGAGAGTGACGGCACCTTCACGCGGTTGCCGGCAACCATCGCCATTGTGACCAACATAGACCCCGAGCACATGGAACATTGGGGCACCATTGAAAACCTCCGTCAGGGATTCACCGACTTTGTCTCAAACATTCCCTTCTATGGCCTGGCGGTGTGCTGTACCGATCACCCGGAAGTTCAGGCCCTTGTTGGTCGGGTAACAGACCGGCGTGTTGTTACATTTGGCTTTAATGCGCAAGCGGACGTCAAGGCTGTGGGATTGTCTTTCAAAGCAGGGGTTGCGCATTTCGATATCCATTTGACAACCGAAGATCAGGTGATCGCGGGGTGTAGCTTGCCGATGCCAGGCGATCACAATGTCTCAAACGCTTTGGCGGCCGTGGCTGTGGCGCGCCATCTCGGGATGAAGCGCAGCGAGATTAAGGCAGGACTGGCCAGCTTTGGCGGGGTCAATCGCCGGTTCACAAAGGTGGGGGACTGGCGCGGTGTGGCGATCATCGACGATTATGGCCACCACCCCGTTGAAATCGCCGCCGTCCTAAAAGCCGCCCGGCAATCCATTGAAGATGGCGGGCGTGTGATCGCCATTCACCAGCCACACCGCTACTCGCGTCTGTCAAATCTTTTCGAAGACTTCTGCACCTGCTTTAATGATGCGGATGTTGTTGGCATCACAGATGTTTTCGCAGCGGGTGAAGCGCCAATTCCTGGTGCTGCGCGGGACGACCTTGTGGCCGGACTGGTCCGGTATGGCCACCGTTCTGTCCATGCGATTGACGATGAGAAGAGCCTGGCTAGCCTCGTACGATCTGAGGCGCAGCAAGGGGATATTGTCGTATGTCTGGGGGCAGGGACAATCTCGGCTTGGGCGAGAGGGCTGGAAAAGCAGCTCACAAAAACAGAAGCTTAAGGACTTGTTTGCCGCTTTCGTGGTGGCGGTTTCGATGGTATCAGAAACCACAATGCGAATAACAGTATCGATCTAATGGAGCTTGATCAGGTGTTTTCTCAGTTATAATTGCGGCTCTATATTTACGTTGAAACAGGCTTTCACGATGACAAACACGTCACTCAAACGCCGGATTGGGCCCGGCTTGCTGACAGCTTATGGCTTGGGCGTGATGATTGGCGCTGGAATTTATGTGCTGGTTGGTGGCGTTGCGGCAGAGGCCGGCACATGGGCGCCAATCGCCTTTCTGGTCGCGGGTTTGGTGGCGGCCCCCACAGCCCTGTCTTACGCAGAACTCTCCACACGCTTGCCAGAGGCCGGCGGGGAGGTGGCCTATGTCGACCGCGCATTCGCCAACCGCTCTTTGCCTGTGTTCATCGGTGTGGCTATCGTGTTGGCAGGCATCATCTCTGCGGCGGCTGTTTTGCGCGGTGGAGTGGGGTATCTGACGGGCCTTCTGCCTGTGTCCGCCGTGCTTGCGGTTGTGATCATCGGCGCGGGACTGACGGCTGTTGCCGCCAAAGGTATTCTCGAAAGTCTTGCCCTTGCTGCCCTTTTCACAGTGATTGAGATCGTGGGCTTAGGGCTTGTTGTTTGGGCCGGCACACAAGCTACGCCGTTACCGCCCAGTGCAGAGGTCTTGGGGGTGCCATGGGGCGGAATTGCCGCCGGGGCGGCCTTGGCCTTTTTTGCGTTCATCGGGTTTGAGGACATCGTGAATATAGCGGAAGAAGTGCGCGATCCGGCCCACAGTATGCCGCGCGCTATTCTTACGGCTCTGATCCTGACGACGCTTCTTTATGCCCTTGTTACCTGGGCCGCATTGCGGGTGGTGCCGCCCACGGCCCTGGCCGAAAGCGCCCGACCCCTGGCGCTTGTGTGGCAAGCGGGCACAGGTCGGAGTGCAGAGTTTCTCTCTGCCATTGCCGTTTTGGCGGCACTCAACGGGGTGTTGGCGCAAATCGTGATGGCGGCCCGCGTGCTTTATGGACTGGGTGCGCGCAGCGCGGCCTTTGCCCCGTTCCGCGCGGTGAACCCCAACACCGGCACGCCTTTGCGGGCCACGCTTTTGGTTGGCTATTGTGCCATGAT
>CAWUJT010000086.1:0-10035 GCA_963922715.1 uncultured Thalassobacter sp. | reverse complement strand
TAATGCTCCGCCGCCTTCACCCCGACCAACCCGACAGTTTCGCCTTTACGCCCGCAAACCGCGCTTGGGCTGAGGCACAGATCAAGAAATATCCCAAAGGCCGCCAGGCCAGTGCCATCATACCCCTTCTTTGGCGGGCGCAAGAGCAAGAGGGATGGCTCTCGCGGCCCGCGATTGAATATGTGGCCGAGATGCTCGACATGGCCTCTATCCGCGCGCTGGAAGTGGCGACCTTCTATTTCATGTTCCAGCTGCAACCCGTTGGGGCGGTTGCCCATATCCAAGTCTGTGGCACAACGTCATGTATGATCTGCGGGGCGGAGGACCTCATCGCTGTTTGCAAAGAGAAAATCGCGCCACAGCCACATCAGATCAGCGAAGATGGTAAACTCTCTTGGGAAGAGGTTGAGTGCCTGGGCGCTTGCACCAACGCACCCATGGCGCAAATTGGCAAGGATTACTACGAAGACCTGACCACCGCACGGTTTGGCGAGCTGATTGATGCCTTGCGCAACGGGGACACCCCCCGTCCTGGGCCTCAGAATGGCCGCTTCGCTTCTGAACCCAAAGGCGGCTTGACGTCTCTGAAAGATATGGATGGAGCGGCGCAGCCGGCAAATGGCTCTGTGTCTTTGGCGGAACGGTTGCAAGATACGATTAAGCGCATTGAGGGCACCGAGGCCCCCTTGTTGACACCATGGATCACCCATGGTGCGGGCACAACCGGCCATGGCGTTGGAGCCGCGCGTAACAGTCAGGAAACGGCGCAGACGGATACGCAAGAGAAACCACAGATTCTGGAAAGTCCGCGTGCGGGCAAACCAGACAATTTGAAACAGATCAAAGGCGTTGGGCCAAAACTTGAAGCCCTCTTACATGCCCTTGGGTTTTTTCACTTTGACCAAATCGCAGGTTGGACTAAAGCTGAAGTTGCATGGGTTGATAATAATCTTGAAGGCTTCAAAGGTCGCGTCAGTCGTGATAATTGGGTCTTGCAGGCCAAAAACCTTGCAAACAGAGAGTAAATGGGTGACGTGCACAAATAAAAACGATTAATAAACCTATACTGCGCCCATTACGTGACCTAAACGACGGGGAGAGAACAATGAACACAAAATCGGATGGAATAAGCGAAACGATAATCCTTTGGTTGATTGCGTTTCTTGTAGGGATATTCGCAACAGTCCTTCTTATGTTTTTTGCGGATTGGATTTTGATCCAGGCGATTTTTGTCGGCCTGCTGGTTTTTGCGGTTTTGGGCGTTTTGCTCACTATGATGATGGGGGCCGTCACAGCAGAACCGACGGCCCACTCTGATAAAACAGTTGCACAGGAAGACGATACGTCTGCCGTGTCAGCGCCCGCTTTGGCATCAGAAACGTCCCAAACGACAACTACAGTTGAAACCGAAACACCATCTGTCTCAGAACCTGTTGTTTCCGAGACGACAGAAGTTCCGTCGTCTGCGCCTGCACAGCCGAAAGGTTTAGAGGCTCCGCGGGGTGGAACGACGGATAACCTCAAGCAAATCAAAGGCGTTGGTCCAAAACTTGAGAAGCTTCTCCATTCGATGGGATTTTATCATTTCGACCAGATAGCGGGTTGGAGTGAGAGTGAAATTGCTTGGGTTGACGAAAATCTTGAAGGATTTAAAGGCCGCGTGACGCGGGATAAATGGATCGAACAGGCGAAAACTCTTGCATCCGGGGCCGAGACCGCGTTTTCCAAACGTGTTGAAGATGGCGACGTCTACTGATCGCGTGAAAGGTCGTTCTGCACATACAAGCGCGCGTCAGGCGCGCCTTGTTGCTATTGTGATAATCGCCACGATGTTTATCTGGGTCGGGTTGCAATTCTTTGGCGGTCAGTTTGGATTGCCCGTCAGATATGTGTTCCTGTTTGATTTTGCCGCACTTGCCGCTTTTGCCTGGGCATTGATCGTTGGGTTTGGTATTTGGCGGGCACGAAACCGTTCCGAGGAATGAGCCTATGTTGCAAGACCAAGATCGTATCTTCACCAATCTCTATGGTCTAAAAGATCGTAGCCTCAAAGGGGCCAAGGCCCGCGGGCATTGGGACGGGACAAAGGCCCTGATTGCGCTTGGGCGCGAAAAGATCATTGAGATGATGAAAGCCAGTGGGTTGCGGGGGCGCGGCGGTGCGGGTTTCCCGACGGGGCTGAAATGGTCCTTTATGCCGAAGGAAAGTGACGGTCGCCCCGCCTATTTGGTGGTGAATGCGGACGAGTCTGAGCCTGGGACCTGTAAAGATCGTGAAATTATGCGCCATGATCCTCACACGTTGGTCGAAGGGTGCTTGATCGCCAGTTTTGCGATGGGGGCGCATGCGGCTTATATCTATATTCGTGGGGAATATATCCGAGAAAAAGAAGCATTACAGATTGCGATTGATGAGGCCTATGAAGACGGCTTGATTGGCAAAAACGCCGCTGGATCAGGGTGGGATTTTGATCTGTTCCTGCATCACGGCGCGGGTGCATATATCTGTGGGGAAGAAACGGCGCTTCTTGAAAGCCTGGAAGGCAAAAAGGGAATGCCGCGGATGAAGCCACCCTTTCCCGCGGGCGTAGGGCTTTATGGCTGCCCAACCACCGTCAACAATGTCGAATCGATTGCGGTTGTGCCCACGATCTTGCGCCGGGGACCGGAATGGTTTGCCGGCTTTGGACGGCCAAACAACACCGGCACAAAGATTTTCGCCATTTCCGGCCATGTAAACACACCTTGTGTGGTTGAAGAGGAGATGTCGATCTCGTTCGAAGATTTGATCGAAACCCATTGTGGCGGTATCCGTGGCGGTTGGGATAACCTTCTGGCGGTGATCCCTGGGGGGTCCTCGGTGCCTTGTGTGCGCGGAGAGAACATGCGCGATGCAGTGATGGACTTCGATTACCTACGCAATGACCTGCAATCCGGTCTTGGGACAGCGGCGATCATCGTCATGGATAAATCCACCGATATTGTAAAGGCGATTTGGCGGCTGTCGAAGTTTTACAAACATGAAAGTTGCGGTCAGTGTACCCCTTGCCGCGAGGGAACGGGATGGATGATGCGGGTGATGGCGCGACTGATGCGTGGAGAGGCCGCGATCGAGGAAATCGACATGCTTCTGGATGTGACCAAACAAGTGGAAGGCCATACAATCTGCGCACTTGGGGATGCCGCCGCCTGGCCGATCCAAGGTTTGATCCGCAACTTCCGCGAAGAAATCGAAGACCGCATCAAGTCGCAAAAAACGGGCCGCAAAGTCGCCTTCGCGGCCGAATAAGCAGGAGATGATCATGGACATATTTGCCCCCTACGCGCATGCGCTGGCATCCGTTGCGATATACGGATTATTGATCACGATCCTGATTGGGCTTTCAACGCGCGGGCGCACGCCTGAGGCCCGTGCAGAGTGTGGCAAGCCGAAACGGGATTATTCCAATCAATGGTACCGCACAGAGCGCGCCCTGGCTAACGCCGTTGAAAACACAGGCCCCTTTATGGGCGCAACCTTTGCCGCTATCTTTGTCGGTGCCGCGCCGTTTTGGGTGAATTTGCTTGTTTCTATCGCGATTTCGGGACGTTTGGCACAAGCTTTCGTGCATGTTGCGACAACCAACGAAACGCTTCGGTCTTTGTTCTTTGCGGTTACATTTTTGCCAACGATCGCTTTGGGAATTATGGCGCTGATTGGCGCATTTCACCTGTGAAGCAATGCGATTGCATGCCCGTGTCAGATTTCGATAGAGCTGTAGAATGATGTTGATACGCTATCTGCTTCTTGGGTCAATAATTTTTTCCCTCACCGCCTGCGGTATCGGGGACCGTCTGCGCCCTGGCGCTTATGGAAAGCCGCTGCGTTCGGAACGGGTTGCCTTTGATGGAATTTATTTTCGCGCCCGCGCCCGCCATGCCTCGGAAGATCGTCGTGACTTTACGGTGACTGTGCGCCGCGCGGATAGAAACATTGCAGCAGCCCTTGAAGCGGGGAACTTTGAGGCTGTGAAGTACTGTCTTGGGCTTTTCGGCGGATCAGACATTCTCTGGAGTGATGGCCCAGAGCAAGATGCTGACGCCGTGTCCTTGACAGACAGTAACAACCTGATGCTAACGGGGCGGTGCACCAGCCGATGACGCAACATCTTGCAGAGCTCAACGTCGGGCGCCTGATCGCGCCACCCGATGATCCCAAGGTGGCAGAGTTTATGCAGGCGTTGGACAGAGTGAATGGTTTGGGCAAGCGGATGCCGGGTTTTGTTTGGATGATGGAGGGCTCTGGCGTGCCTGGAATGGGCAACACAGAGAATATGATCGGAGGAGATCCCCAAAGGATTGCCAACCTCACAGTCTGGGAAGATGTTGCAAGTCTAGAGGCATTTGTCTGGAATACGGTTCATCGTCAATTCTATGACCGCCGCGCCGAGTGGTTTGAAGTATTGGGTGAGATGCACTTTGTGATGTGGTGGATTCCGGCAGGGTCCCGCCCAACATTGACAGAAGCGCTTCAAAAGTTGGACGATTTGCGGCAAAATGGCCCCAGTGAACGGGCCTTTGGCTGGGCTGATTTACCTCAGGCGCAGCTTTGGAAAGCCCATAAGCCTGATGCCTCAGGTTTGGAGTGAACGTATGCTACGACGGCTAAAAGCTATCCTTCTGATAGGGTTGATTTTGATCCCATTCATAACCCGCGCTGAGGCATTGCCGCCACTGGAAGACAACCCGCGTGTCCAGAACGAATTTTTGGCCGCCGCCATCGGCGATGAGATTCGCAAGAACTGCGCAACACTTTCCCCCAGGTATTTTCGCGTTTTCAGCCGTGCGCGTCAGCTAGAGCGTTATGCCCTCGATCTGGGCTATACGCGCGATGATATCGAAACAATGCGAAAAAACCCACAAGCCAAGGCGCGGTTGCGCCAAATGCGTGATGGGTATCTTGCCGCACACGGCGTTGTCTCGGACAATCCAGACAGTTACTGCCGTTTAGGCCTGGAAGAGATTGAGAAAAATACCCTTACTGGCTGGCTTTTGCGTGCGAATTGAGCCAAAAGGGAACTGATTTCGGCAAGATGAGGTGAACGACGGATGGCCGAGCTGCGGACGATTGTCATTGATGAGCAAGAAATTCAGGTCGATCCAGCGATGACGTTGATCCAGGCCTGCGAAACTGCGGGGATTGAGATCCCAAGGTTTTGCTATCACGAACGGCTTTCCATCGCTGGGAATTGCCGGATGTGCCTGGTTGAAGTTGTGGGGGGTCCCCCCAAACCGACGGCGTCCTGTGCGATGCAGGTCAAGGACCTGCGCCCTGGGCCGGAAGGGGCACCGCCTGTGATCAAAACAAATTCCCCTATGGTCAAGAAAGCGCGTGAGGGCGTTATGGAGTTCCTCCTGATCAACCACCCGCTCGATTGTCCTATTTGTGATCAAGGGGGGGAATGCGATCTGCAAGATCAGGCCGTGGCCTATGGCGTGGATTTTTCCCGCTTCCGTGAAGCGAAACGCTCTGTCACGGACCTTGATCTTGGTCCGCTTGTGGAAACACATATGACCCGCTGTATCTCGTGCACTCGGTGTGTGCGGTTCACTACAGAGGTGGCGGGAATTTCTCAAATGGGTCAAACAGGCCGCGGGGAAGATGCGGAAATCACCTCCTACCTTGGGGAAACGCTCACATCGAACTTGCAGGGTAATATCATTGATCTTTGTCCTGTGGGGGCATTGGTGTCGAAGCCTTATGCCTTCACCGCCCGTCCCTGGGAGTTGACCAAAACAGAAACCATTGATGTGATGGATGCGCTGGGGTCAAACATCCGGGTGGATACCAAAGGCCGCGAAGTGATGCGCATCTTGCCGCGCAACCATGACGGCGTGAATGAGGAATGGATTTCTGACAAGACGCGATTTGTCTGGGACGGGTTGCGCCGTCAGCGTCTGGACCGGCCCTATATCCGCGTGAACGGAAAATTAATTCCCGCAAGCTGGGGGGAGGCACTTTCCGCAGCGGCAAGTGCTGTGAAAGGTGCGCAAAAGGTAGCGGGTTTGGTAGGGGATTTGGTCTCGACCGAAGCGGCCTATGCCCTCAAAGGGCTTGTTGAAGGGCTAAGCGGGGCCGTTGAGTGTCGAACCGATGGGGCGAAGTTGCCAGACGCCAATCGGGCCGCTTACGTGGGCACCGCAACTGTCGAGGACATTGATAACTCCCGCGCTATTTTGATTGTTGGTTCCGATCCGCGCACAGAGGCACCCGTTCTTAATGCACGTATTCGCAAAGCGTGGCTTGACGGGGCGAACATCGGCGTTGTCGGACCAAAGATCGATCTGACCTACGACTATGATCACATCGGCACAGATCCCAAAGCGTTGGAGAAAGCGCTATCACGCTCTGAGGACATCAAAGACAAAGCGCCGCTGGTCATCCTTGGTCAGGGTGCTTTGACCCGTGACGATGGTGCGGCGGTTTTGGCCTTTGTTCAGAAAATATGTGCCACAGCTGGTGCCAAGTTTTTGATCCTGCACACAGCCGCTGGGCGTGTCGGTGCGATGGATGTAGGCGCGGTGACCCAAGGTGGCATGACGGCAGCAGTTGAGGCGGCGGATGTGATCTACAACCTCGGCGTGGATGAAATAGATCTGCCCGACAGTGCTTTTGTGATTTACCAGGGCAGCCATGGGGATCGCGGGGCGCACCGCGCGGATATTATCCTTCCTGGGGCCGCTTATACAGAAGAGAATGGGTTGTTTGTGAACACAGAAGGCCGCCCGCAACTGGCGCTGCGTGCTGGCTTTCCCCCAGGCGAGGCCAAAGAAAACTGGGCCATTCTGCGCGCACTTTCGGGGGAGATTGGCACAGCTTTGCCCTATGACAGCCTGCCTGCTTTACGGTCTTTGATGGTCAAGCAACATCCGCATCTGAGTGCAATCGACACAGTGGCGGAAAATACAGGGCCAGCCTTGCCGCTGGCCGATATGGACAACACGCCATTCCAGCCTGCGATTGCAGATTTCTATCTTACCAATCCGATCGCACGGGCCAGTCAACTTATGGCGCAGCTCTCGTTCCAGACCAAAGCGCGCCAAGAGACATCCATCGCGGCTGAATGAACAGTCGGGTTGGTGCATTTTTGTTCGGAATCGCGTCTGCCATTGCCGGGTGTGCCGCGCAACAGTACCCCGACTTCACAGGTCAATCGATCAACGATGTGATCTTGCAATACGGGCCACCCGATACCGTGCTCGATCTCGACGACAGCAGGCGCGTCTATCAGTGGGAAGAAATAGATCGTGAAACGCGCTCCCGCGTTCAATATGAGGTTGGTGTCAGCGACGGGCCGATTTCAATCTCGACCGTTTTCAATGCAGGCCCTGAAATTGTGATCCGAGAGGACACGTGCTTGCGTACAGTTTTTGCGCGCCGGTCTGGTCAAGAGTGGTTTGTTGACGAAATCCACCGCACGGAAAAAACATGTCGCTGACCTACAAAATCACTCTGATGCTCAGTCTTTTCACCCTTTTCGGGTGTGAAGCGGCAGAAGAACCACAAGAAGAGATGCGCTACCTCGGTGCAGGAATCGTTATTCTCGATGATGATCTTGTGAACTTTTTTGTGCGTGTTGAGAACCCGCGCACAGCTTTAGACATCGGGAATTACGCCATTTGCGCTGCGGCGCAGTATACACACAACCGCGGGTATGGTTTTGCACGTCATGTGCGCACAAATTTTACACAAGAGGGTGGTATTTGGACCGGGGATGCGATTTACACAGTATCACCAGACGTGCCAATTGGGGTCGAAACAATTGAGGCCGCAGTCACGCTGACCGATTGCAAAGCCCGCGGTATCGCCACGGTATAAGGGACGAACGACCATGTCGGACATATTGTTGCATCCTGCTGTGATCATGCTGGCCCATGTGCTTTTGGTTGTGGGCTTTGTGATGATCTCACTGCTGTTTCTTGTCTACGCAGACAGAAAGGTTTGGGCCGCCGTACAAATGCGCCGCGGGCCAAATGTGGTGGGGGCCTTTGGTCTTCTGCAAACCGTCGCCGATGCACTGAAATATGTGGTGAAAGAAATTGTCGTTCCGGCTGGCGCTGATCGGACCGTCTTTCTTCTTGCACCGATGGTTTCCTTTGTGCTTGCCCTGATTGCTTGGGCTGTTATTCCGTTTAATGACCGCTGGGTTTTGGCCGATATCAATGTGGCGATTTTGTATGTGTTCGCCATTTCTTCCCTAGAGGTCTATGGCGTGATCATGGGGGGCTGGGCGTCAAATTCGAAGTACCCGTTTCTTGGATCTTTGCGGTCGGCGGCACAGATGATCTCTTACGAGGTATCTATCGGGTTGATCATAATCGGGGTCATCCTATCGACCGGATCGCTTAACTTTGGTGATATCGTGCGCGCGCAAGATGGCAATTACGGCTTGTTCTCATGGTATTGGCTGCCGCATCTTCCGATGGTGTTTTTGTTCTTTATCTCGACGCTGGCCGAGACGAACCGCCCGCCCTTTGATTTGCCAGAGGCGGAGTCAGAACTGGTGGCAGGCTATCAGGTGGAATACTCCTCCACACCGTTTCTCTTGTTCATGGCCGGCGAATACATCGCCATTTTCCTGATGTGCGCACTGATTACATTGCTGTTCTTCGGCGGGTGGTTGTCGCCTATTCCCGGACTGCCCGATGGCGCGCTTTGGATGGTGGCAAAAATGTCCTTCTTCTTTTTCCTTTTCGCCATGGTCAAGGCTATTGTGCCACGTTATCGCTACGACCAATTGATGCGCTTGGGGTGGAAAGTATTTTTACCAATGTCCTTGGCCTGGGTTGTTATCGTCGCCTTTTTGGCAAAGTTTGAGGCTTTTGGTGGGACATATGCAAGATGGGCAGTGGGGGGGTGAGATTATGACTATGGCTATGACGACCAAAGAGCGTGCAATTGATCTTTATATGCGCGGTATTCGTGACGGACAAGCTCAGGAAGCGCTCGATATGCATATCGGAGATCGGTATACGCAGCATTCAACAGGTGTTGCAGATGGCAAAGAGGGTTTTCTAGAATTCTTCTTGCCGTTTCTGCAACGCAATCCCGTGCGTGATATGCAGATCAAACGCGCTTTGCAGGACGGACGAAAGGTTTTTGTGCATTGTCATCAAAACTTGAATAACGGCGAAGCCGAATGGGTGACGATGGATTTTTTTCACAGCGATGAAAATGGTAAGATTATCGAACATTGGGATGTCATTGCCCCGTTTCGCGCGTCAAACCCTTCTGGCCGTAGCATGGTCGATGGTGCAACTGAGATCACCGATTTTGAGAAAACGGATATGAATCGCGCAATTGTACGCCGCCTTGTTGAAGACGGCTTGATTGCAAAGAATGTCAATGTTCTGCGCGAGATCATATCAGAAGAAACCTATATCCAACACAATCCTGATGTTAGTGATGGGCGTGAGCACTTTTTACAACTTTTTGAAGTCGAAAATTCTCCTCTGGAATATCACGATTTGGTTCATATCGTGGCAGAGGGAAATTTCGTTGCCGTGATGTGTCGCACAACTTGGGAGGGTGATGACTGTTGTCAGGCAGATCTTTTTCGCCTTGAAGATGGGAAGATCGTAGAGCATTGGGACACAGCAGAAATGGTTGGTCCAAAAGAGACTTGGAACAACTCTGGAAAGTTTTAAAGAAGGCTAAAATGACACAAATCGACTATACCAGAGCTGCAAAATATTTCCTTCTGGCGGATATGTTCAAAGGCATGGCGCTGGGCTTGAAGTATTTTTTCGCGCCCAAGGCCACGGTCAACTACCCGCATGAGAAAGGGCCGCTTTCCCCCCGGTTTCGCGGTGAACATGCGTTGCGGCGATATCCAAACGGAGAAGAACGCTGCATTGCCTGTAAACTCTGTGAGGCGATCTGTCCGGCCCAGGCGATCACGATAGATGCCGAACCGCGCGAGGATGGGTCCCGCCGGACAACGCGCTATGACATCGACATGACAAAATGCATCTATTGCGGGTTCTGCGCAGAGGC
>CAWUJT010000085.1:0-10037 GCA_963922715.1 uncultured Thalassobacter sp. | reverse complement strand
TGTATGTAACAGATGCAGGAGAAAGGTGTTGTTCACAGGGTGTCATCCAGTTGGTCAGTCACCCAGTTGTGATCAAACTCGAAACTTCAGACTATATGCCAACTCCAGTTGGTGACTCGCCACAATCGAAACTCATCACCGATAACGTCGTAGATCATTGCGTGCCCAAAACGCTGCATTGCCAAAATATCGCCAGTTGACGGGGTCGTTTCGCTGATTGGATGGCTGTGAAACACACCATAAATACCACGCGTGGCAACGCGCGCTTCCAATAAGAACTTATACATCATAGAAAAGTTTCCGGGCGTTGAAGACTGGTTTCGTTTTCGGGATAGGAACAAATGTCTGCCTTTTTAAAAGAAGATTCCGCAAATTTCGTAATGGCCATTTCTGGCGCCGCCGCGAGCAGCCTTTCGAATACTGACATGATGCTTTCTAGAAATTTCCAGAAGCCCGTAAGATTTTTTTGTGTTCAGGTCGAACATTTATGAATTACTTTAGAAATTCATAGTGGAGCTGGCTGTAAATTGGAATATTTCTGTCGTCAATTTGGGGACTGTTAGCCAGTGTCCAGCCCCATTTCTATGGGCTATTTTCAGCGAGGTTTCTGGAACGGGTGTTCAGATATTTGAGGCCATGGTGTTGTGTGCGATTTTGTATCTCTATTGGAACATTGCCTTTTTCTGCCCAAAAACCAGCCAAGGCCATTCCCTCCGCACATGCCAAGAGGATTGCTGCGGATTAATCAGGGGTTAACCTTCTTTGCGTCATTTTTAACGCGCAATGATAGACATTCTGCCACACTCATACAAAGGGCTTGGACTCGGTTGTTGGTTCATCGTGCTGTCAACGCAAAGTGTGACCGCTATTGCGCTTATATCGGTTGTCATTTTATGTACACGGCTTGTCTTTACTGGACTGCTCGATTTAACCGGTCTGATATTAAGCTGGCCCATTGTAGGGCTTGTCATACAAGGTCTGGCGTTTGGGGCCTTTAACCCCGATGTCGCCATTTGGGATTACGCGCGCGATGCGCTCTATCTTGCGAAGGTGCCTCTGATCGCCATGGCAAGCCTCACTTTGGTGGGGCGAGATTTGAGTGTGCAAGAGTTCTCATCTGCAATCATTGCTGCAGGGCTCATACTGGCCGCGGTCTATCTGGCCAAATATATCGCCTTCGATGGGGCAGCCATGAGTCGCCGTGAGTTGCGCATTACCATTGGCAGAGGATATTTCATTCTTGTTTTCAGCATCCTGGCTCTGTTTTTCTCGCAGAGTTGGGTCGTGCTTCGCGCAACACTGATCGGCTTTTTACTGCTGGCAATTTTCGCATCGACCTCACGCACCTTACCCGCGACGCTGATCCTTTATGGGCTGGTTGCTTTATGGCTATGGGGGCGTGGCCCAATTGTGCCGCTGGTTTTCGTGAGTCTTGGGGCTGTGACTGTATTTTCCTTTCCACCGGCTATTGCGCAGATCGGCACTGTCCTTTTGCACTGGAACGTTCCAGGGCTCAGAGAGTTTGCGCATGAGCTCGCTACAACGCAGTTTGGGGATTTTTCGGCCATCCAAGATGCTTTCCGCGCTTATGAAGCGCGTATGGCGTGGCATACCTTTGCCGCCGCACCTATCGGGGCACAAATTTTTGGCGCAGGCTTCGGCAGCCTGGTTGATCTGGGGACGCATGTGACGCTTGGTTTGACAGTCTTGGATCAAGAAACCCATCAAAGCGTCCCGATCACACATGTGTCCATTATGACCGCGCTTTTGAAATTCGGTTGGATTGGTTTGCCGCTTTATATCTACGCGGTCATACCGTTTACCTGGACAAAAGATAGTGGTCCTGGGGAACATTTCACGTTGGTTCTTAATCTGGGAAGTGTACTTATACTCATCTATGTTATTTTGGTTTTCCAGGGCTTTTTTGCGACACTTGATATCTTAAATATCCTGGTTGCGATGCTTGCTCTGACACATGTCCGTCTTTTGCACACGGAAAAGCTTTGATACTCTTGCCAAAGCATGATGCGCCTTTGGTTCTATTCGGGGGGTCGGCCGGGGCAGTTGCCTTTGGTGCATTCTCTGCCCTTGTTCTAAGCCATTTTGTCACACCTGAACTCTACGGCATTTACCAGGCGCTTGAAACACTGACGATTGTGTTTTCCATTGGCGGCGCCTGGGCCATAGAAAAAGCTTTTTATGTCAGCCATTGTGTAAGAGAAAACCGTGCGATTGTGACGCTTGGATATTTTGCAATTGGGTTTTCTGCATGCCTCGCTTGCGCGATTTTTCTAATTGGGGCTTATCTAGGTGCCATCTTATCTGATGGGGTCTTTTGGCTTGCTGTGGTCTTTGTTTTTGTAGGCACACTTTTGCGAAGCCTTACTGTGCTCGCCCGTGCTTATCATGTTGCGCAACACAATTACCTGTTGGCCGCAATCGGAGATCTGAGCAACTCTGTGGTTCTTTTCGTCTCGCGCACAGTTGCCGGTGTCTTACACTCGACTGTCTCGGGATTGATTGTTGCCGGGGTTTTAGGGCCACTCTGCGCCGCCATGATCATGCTGAGATCACTGCCTGTCTGTGAAATCAGACGAAAAAGACTTCGCACAGTTTTTCGCAAACATCATCGCTATGTTTTGGTTGAAAGTTGGGGAGGTTTTCTACGCCCCCTTGGGCAACGGGGATTGGTTCTTGTACTTGTGCCGACATACGGTCCTGCGGATGCGGCCCTTGTGGGGCTTGCCTTGCTCTTGCTGTTGCAGCCGCTACAGGTCGTGGTTGGCGCGTTTGTTGATATAATCAGATCGCGTCTCAAGTATGATCCGAACCAAAGTCTGAAACTTATTGTAGGAGTCTTGGTTTTGACACCCTTACCTTTGCTTATCGCAGTTCTCACATTGCAGGGTGTCACCCCATATATTCTGGGCAATGCATGGCAAGAAGTTCCGCAAGTGGCGACTTACATTGCTCCTTTGGTTTACGCCATGATGGCGGCACGCGCTTTACAAGCGCTTTACTCACAATTTAAGTGGCAGACATATGCTCTTTTGATTGATGCGGTTATAGCAATGGGTGGGTTTGGCATGCTCTGGTTTGGCTGGGCTTTGGGCTTATCCATCGAAGATAGTTTTTTGCTTCTCGGCGTATTGCTTACGGCCTTCATGTTAAGTTTGTCATATCATTTTTGTCGAAATGAAGTTTGGCTATTGGATCAATGTGCGCGCCCATGATGCAAGCAGTGTACATAAGGCGCGATCACATGCGTCTTGCGTGAAGTTGTGGACAAAATGGTCTTGGCCAGCGCGTCCATGCGTTTCTACAAGCTCAGGACTGTTGATATAGTCGGATATTGCCTTTGCTAGGCTGGCTGGATCACTTGGGTTGACCAACTTGCCTGTTACATCATGCTTGACGATTTCTGTGAGCCCCCCGTGGTTTGCGGCAATGACAGCGCATCCATAGGCCATCGCTTCAATCGCAACGCGACCAAAAGGTTCAGGGCGTGTAGATGGAACCACAACAATATCTGCCTGCAGGTATTCATCGCGTGGCTCTTCAACAAAATCTACCAGCGTCACGATGTTATGTAGATGTTTCGTGTTTACCTGTTCTTGCAGACGTGTCCGAAAATGTTCCTGCGTTTTATAGACGCCCCCGACAATGCGCACCGCCAATTTTTGACGTAGGCTCTGTGGCAACAAAGTGATTGCCTCCAAAAGAACTTCCTGTCCTTTCCAGGAGTTCAATCTCCCGATACAGAGTATGTTCAAGGGTCTATTCTGTGCATTGTAAGTACGTGACACCGGGCCTTTGGCTGTGAACCCGTTGAAAATAACGGCTTGTGGTTGATCGGCGGGGAGGCAAAAAGCGTCAGCCGTTGCTTTGGAGTTGAAAATGGTGTGAGCACGCGCCGTGACAAGCAGTCTGCGCAGGACACGCATGGCAAGCCCTGTTGGGATCTCGCGGACATGCACAATCAGACGCCGCCCCGTTAAGATGCTGGAAAATAGATAACTTAGTACAACGGCTGTATTCACATAAACCAGTTGAGAGCTGCGTAAACGTCGTGCGGCTTGCACAACAGAGGTGATATTTCTTGGCAAGCCAAGTGTCAGCGCCCAAAGTAAGTTGGCTTTGCGGAGCACCCATAACCATTCTATCGCGACATCAACGTCCCCTAAGTGATCCAGAAGGGGTCCGCTATCAGGCAGAATGACGTTTGGCGTGAAGCGGTCATCGTTACTGAGTGCAAGAACAGCCGCAGCAAAGCTTTTGTCCGATCCATACATTTCCACGCTTTGGTGAACACAGGTGACATGGATCATAAGGCACGTCCGATAATCGCGTTGAAAACTTAAGGTTGATTAAAAGCCTAGAGTGTCCCTTGGGGATACGCAACGATAGATCGAAAGAGCCCCACCTCAAACCCATTTGGCCAGAACCCTGGTGTGACAACCTGGCTCCTGAAGTCATGAGCAACACCCGTATGCTCGGTAAGACGCATATCAAAGGTGCCAGATAAGTTTTTCAAACTGATCGTCTCGGATGAACGGGTCACGGCCTTTCCAGACGTAATGATAGGACTTGTTGGTTGGATTCCGCGCTCCACTTGCGGAAGACAAAGATCAAGCGTTACATCCAAGGGGGTGCCTGTGGTATCAAAACGTAGCGCAGGGCGGAGATGTGCAACGTCCGCACCTTGCAGCTGGCCAGAATAATCGAAGCGCGATAGACTGGTTTCGACGGCAGACACGATATTTGGACCCGTAAATAGATTTGGAGATCCGGAAACATATCCCCCTGTTTCTGTCCACCCACTGCCAAAAATTCTCATCTCTGAAATGCCGTCAAAAGACCCTTCTGCAAGAGCTGTATAAAGCGATAGGTTCCAATCTTCCGCTGCAAGCGCCGATATTGATGTCGTGTCAGAGAAAAAGAGATACATTGTGGATTGTGCCGGCGTGCCTTGCAGACGCACGCGCACACGGGGCAGTCCTTGCAGCGGCGCTAAGGCCTCCACGCTTATACTGTCTAGTGGAAAGCCTGATATCGTCCACCCATCTGGCAATGTGCCGCTCGCCGCAAGCCCTCCTACAACGGCCCCAGTTAAAGCGGAATTGGTCAGCTCATTGGTGGCCTCTGCTTCAATCGTTAAGCCGAGGCGGTTTCCAAAGAGATCATGGGCAAAACGTGCTTCATTGGCGGCAATATTGGTTAACGCACCGCCCGCGTTGAACATCCAAGCGTCCGTGGTGCGCATGAAGTTATGGAGTTCATTGAAGTTTTGCCGACTATCTGCTCCATAAATGCCCCGGTCATAATCCGCGACCAAGATCGGGAGAATGCCATTGATGGCCCAGCGCTGCCGCCAATCTTTGTCACGTTGCCAGCGCGACGTAAGGCTGAAGTCTGACGTCATTTTCATGCGAGTACCATGCCATGGATGCCAGTCGCGGTGGTTCCAGTGGACAACACGCGCGTGGTGCCGACCGGAAGAATAGAGAAGTCATCGACGGCTATGGTGCGGGTTTGCCCTGCAACGGTATTGATGACCAGATCGCCACCGGTTTCGACGTAAAGGGCAATCGCTACAGCTGTAAGGTCCGCGGTATCACTTGGGGTGATCGGAAGGATATCTGTTGCGGGTCCAGAAAGGGGAAGAGTGCGCCCTTGAAAGGGGTTGGTCATAGCAGGCCTCTTGGGATAATTGTCGTGTGGGTTAAGTTCGAGATCCGAACGAAATAAGGCTCAGCATGAGCAATTAACAAAAGGTTAATGTTTGGACAGCTTTAAGACTTCCTTATTAAGCACTGTCTCATACAGGGTTAAAATATCTTTCCATTGAAAATTTTCACTATGCCGCCTGTGCGCTGCGGATTGTGCTTTGAATAGACGTTCCGGGGTATTGACAGTCTCTTTAAGGAGCGCTGCGGCATTTGCTGCGTCGGTGAAATAGAATTGCTCCGGGCCTGCTGTCCAGCGGTTAAAGCAGTTGTCATGGGCCAAAACCGCGTTTCCTGCGCCAAGGGCTTCGACCAAGGACGGGTTTGTGCCACCAACTTGATGACCATGGAGGTAGAGCAAGGCATGATACCGAAGGGCCTGCACCACAGACGGATCATAAATGGCGCCTGGAAATACTGTCCCCGGGGGCGCATTTTCTTGCACGGCGCGATGATATGCGTTCGTCGCCTCAAAACGTCCAAGGAAAACGGCCTGTATATCGTGCGGCAAACTGGCTGAGGCTTGTACCAGTTCGAGGATGGAGTTCTCGGGCTCGATACGCGCGATGGACACCACATATCGCCCCGACTCCAAACCCAAGTCCTTTAAGGGACTAGGGTCGATGTCCTCAAGTGTGTCGCTACCATATGGGATCATCACGGGACGTGTGAAAGATCGCGCCCTTATATGGTGGGCAATCTCAGGGTGGTCGGCGATTGGTACATGAGCAATGTTTGCACCGATAAGTTCATTGATATAGAACCATATTTTTTGTGTCCTGTTCCATTTCTTTCGACGCCATTCAATGCCATCCATATTCATGACCAAACGTCGGCCCCGTAGTCTTTGCAGCACATTGAACAAAGCCGTGTTGTAGCCCAGCACAAGATCTACGCCATCTTGTGTGCATACATGACGTACACATTTGTAATCGAATTCTATTGTGCCTAAAGGACCATTATGATTGGACCTAAAATGGATGCGGTGAATGCCGTTCCAAACATCCTCTGTACCATCTGTTTGACTCTGATCGTCGCATTGACAATACACCACAACCCGCCATCCCTTATCCCTTAGGTGGAGGGCTAGATGATGCACAAAGGTTTCAAATCCGCCGTGTTTCGCAGGAAGACCTCTGGTTCCCATGATGTTGATCTGAATCATGTGTCCGTATGTTGCAATTAAGGGAGTGTTAAGCGCCGTTTTGCGACAACATCGCCAACGCCATCGTCACGCATGCGTTTACAGGCCTCCGCGTAAGGTTCATAAGCAACGGCCATGTGATGTGCGTTTGCATGCAGCAACGTATCTGCAGAGGCCATGAGCCCAACGTGCCCTTTCCAGAACACCAGATCACCGCGCAAGAACGGCTCCCCGTGATACAAGTCACGTCCAAGGCTTTGCTGTTGGTCGCTGTCGCGCGGACAATCGAGACCGCAGGCCAACAAAGCTTGTTGAACAAGACCGGAACAATCAATACCCCAACGGCTGCATCCTGACCAAACATAGGGCGTACCTAAGAAAAGATCGGCAACGCCAACGATGTCTGAATATCGAGAGTTGCGGGGTTGCACGTGGGCTTTGGGCACGAAGTGACCTGTTGTGATCTTCAAAAACATATTATGTTCTTCCAAGCCCCTCAGGTGACTGCCAAAAAACAGAGCCGTTTGTGGCGGCGCTTTAATATCTGGATCTGCGTAAAGATGCGTTGCAGGTGCCGCAACCCAGTGGCTTGACTGTTCATCAAGACCGAGCGCGGATGAGACCACGTAGCCGCAATAACCATCCCGTTCAACCTGAGCAAAAGCATATCCGTCGCGATCATCAATCACCCGGACGCGTTCCCCATAAAGCAGTTGTGAGACGCGCTCCCCGCGCGGTTCATCTGTCAGATTGACAAGCGGTTGCTGAACGATCTTGACGATACCTTTGACATAGCGCGCCGCGTCAACGCTGCCTTTCAGTTCAATGGCGGCTGCATATCCGTTCGCAGGAAGAAGACGCCGATCTTTCACCATATTGGTCACAGTGTCAAAACTCGGGGCAATGCCTCAAATAAGGCGCGCGCTCCTTGTCCAAGGCCCCCTTTTGGGCGCGCCGGTTTTTGTGACCGGGACCAGCCGTAAATGTCAAAATGCACAAATCGTTTCGATTTTTTCACAAAGCGATCCAGAAAGAGTGCGGCGGTTATTGACCCGGCCATCCCCCCCGCAGGCGCATTGTCCAAGTTTGCAATCTCTGGCTCAATCATGTGTTCATACGGCCGGTAAAGGGGCATATGCCAAAGTGGATCGGCAACTTCTGCACCCGCTTGCATCAGATGTGAAGCCAGGGACAGATCGTCAGTGTAAAACGGTGACAATTCTGGCCCAAGCGCAACACGGGCCGCCCCTGTCAGGGTCGCTATGGACACCAGAACATCGGGTGCGTTTTCATCTGCGAGTGAAAGGGCATCGGCCAGGATTAAGCGGCCTTCCGCATCCGTATTGTTAATCTCGATGGTCTGCCCACTGCGAGAGGTAAGGATGTCGCCTGGCCGAAAAGCTTCGGCCGAAACTGAATTTTCAACGGCAGGAATAAGAACGCGCAAGCGTATGGGCAGTTTACATCCCATAATCATCCGCGCTAGACCCAAAACACTTGCTGCCCCTCCCATATCCTTTTTCATCAGCCCCATAGCTGAGGAAGGTTTTAGGTTTAAGCCGCCGGTGTCAAAACACACGCCTTTACCCACAAGCGTGACCAGAGGTCCCGTTTGCCCCCATGTCAGCGCTATCAACCGGGGTATTTGTGCACTTGCGCGACCGACAGCATGGATGAGCGGGAAGTTTTGCTCTAAAAGAGCTTTCCCTTTGATGGTTTGCACCTTCGCGCCAAATTCATCCCCGACAGCATGCACGTGCTCTTCAATCGCGTTGGGTCCCATGTCATTGGTGGGTGTGTTTATTAAATCACGTGTGAGCCACTCTCCGGCTGCGATGGCTTCAAGTTTGGCGGTATCAATACCTTCCGGTGCAACCAATGAGGCCTGTGAGCCATCTCGCCCACCATATCGATCAAATCCATACTGCGCCAATAACCAGCCCAGACAAGCCTGTGCAAGAGCGTCTTTGGGAAGACCCGAAGCGATGTAGTACGTCCCGCTTTTCAGGTCCTCCGCCGCCTTCGCAAAGACGAATTGTTCTTTTTCGTGATCCTTCGGTGTGCCCCAGCCAAACAAGACGGCCTCAATCTCGCCCAAGACGTTGGGAAGCCGCAAAATCTGCCCAAGCTTTCCATGAAAGCCACAAGCACGTATCCATGTCGCATGGTGTGTGGGCTGTGTTGAACACCAAGCATCGATCTCCGAGGCTGGGATCACGTATATCGGGATAGCAGAGGTTTCAGGCGGTGCAAAACGAGGCAGCATCAGTTTAGTCCTAAGGTTAGTCTAAGCCTACTCTACCAATTTGAATCTGCAAGAGGATTAAATGGAAATATCTTCCAGCGACCATATCGCATGAATAGATCGCTCACAGATACGTTCAAGTCGGGCGAGAGTCGCGGCCAGTGCGGCGCGATCACCTCGTGTTGCACAGTAACGTACGTCTCGGGCCACCCGCGCCAGTGTTGTCATGCCAATCTCCCCTGCAATCATAGACAAGGATTTGCACAAGTCGGAAATTGCATCGATATCATTAAGATCCCACAGACGTTTTATTTTGACTGTGATTAAACATATCTTCTCAAAGGTTTGGGCAATGGCATGCTCTGCGCCGTTGTCTCCCAGGTCGCTACATAGCTTCTCCAGCCGCTGCGGGTCAAAACGTATAGGCTCCTCCCACTCGAGGCGCGCCACCGGTGATGTCATTCCAGGCTCTCCACCGTTGCGCCCCCACAACGTTTCGTAACATGAATTGAAATCCTAAACAAACTCTTTCAACATGAGAGAGAAATACTTCAGATTTTCAGTGCATTAAAATCATTCACAGAGCTTGTTGGCTTGTTGTATACTGCGTGGACACAAGCCATTATCATCGCGTATGGTGTCACATTTCACACGATGTCGATTGGATATTTTCTGTCACATACCAAATCGAGACATCCTTATTTTGGCTGCATTTTAGGCATAGTATTAAGAAATAGTTAATGTTTACGTAGCCTACGCGATGATAAGCGAACCAGAAATTTATTATGATGAGAATGATGAATTTGATTGGGATTATAAGGAAATCCACCGCGACGAAAACGGCATGATTTCAGAGGAAACCACTTTCTACGACAACGGCGTTGAAGAGTGGGCTTCCTACGAAAATGGCACACTGATCGAG
>CAWUJT010000084.1:0-10292 GCA_963922715.1 uncultured Thalassobacter sp. | reverse complement strand
AATATGTGTAATGTAATTTCATAACATAACAGGATCCGTGTTGGATTTATGCTGATCGAATTGCGTTCAAAACTAGGGTATTTCAGTCTTGTAATGGCAAAAGAAACCGTAGCGAATTGTCGCACAGTTCTGCTGTGACTTACAAAAAGCGTTCATGCGAACACATGCCGCAGGCAAGCTTGGATATATAGCTCTTACATACCTGCATAGGTTCGCAACCAAAATCTATGGCTCAATTGCGTTGATACCCAAAAGCCATGTCAGGCTGTTGAAAACTGCGACAAACGTGGCATTAGGCTCAGCAACTCACGCGTATAAGCATGCTGTGGTGCATGAAACAGGGCCTCTGCCTCTTGCACTTCGACAAGTTGGCCTTGTTTCATAACTCCGATCCGATCACACATTTGGCGTACAACGGGCAGATCATGGCTGATAAACAGCATCGTCAGCCCCAGATGTTCTTGCAGGTCCTTGAGGATGTTAAGGATTTGCGCCTGGATTGAGACATCGAGGGCACTGGTGGGTTCGTCACAGATCAAAAACCGGGGCTGTGTGGCCAATGCCCGCGCGATAGAGATGCGCTGCCGTTGACCGCCTGAAAACTCATGAGGGTACTTGCGCCAGGCGCCTTCAGACAGTCCAACACGATCCAAAAGTTCGCGCACCCGTGTTGGCACCTTAGGCTCTGGCAAAAGTTTATGGTGTCGTAAAGGTTCCGCCACAATATCCCCGACTTTCATCCGTGGATTAAGGCTCGAGAAAGGGTCTTGAAAGATCATCTGAATTTGGCGTCGGTATCGGGTCAAGCCTTCGGTATCCATGGCGGTCATCTCTTCGCCGTCAAAGAAGATTTGGCCTGCGTCAACAGGGCTTAACGTCCCAATCATCCGGGCAACGGTTGACTTCCCTGATCCGCTCTCGCCCACCAGTCCAAAGACTTCGCCATCTTTGATCGAAAAGGACAAGTCATTGACGGCGGTGAAATAGCTGCGGCGCGACGGGATCAAAGAGCGTTTTTGAATAAACCGCTTTGTCAGGCCTTTCACCTCCAGAAGCACGCCGGATGTCGAGGGTGTGGTTTTCTGCCAATTCCGCGCGAGGTCTTCAATTTTGAACTCCGTCACCCGGTCGCCATAGCCGATCAGGGGCAAACGATGTTGCCGGACATCCGGTCGCGGTACTGCTGAGATCAGTGAGCGGGTATAGGCATGGTTCGGTGCACTGAGAACTTGCGCGGTTGCGCCGCTTTCGACAACCTGGCCATTATACATGACCGTGAGCTGGCTGGTGGTGTCGGCAATCACCCCCATGTCATGGGTGATCAAGATCACCCCGATTTGACGTTCCGCCGCCAGGTCTTTGATCAGGTCCAAAACCTGGGCCTGAACGGACACATCCAAGGCCGTCGTCGGCTCATCCGCCACAATCACGGAAGGCTCTGAGCACAGCGCAAGCGCAATCACCACACGTTGACGCATCCCGCCCGAGAATTGATGCGGATATTGCGCAAAGCGTATCTCTGGCTCCGGTATGGCCACACGGGTCAGCAAGTCTATGGCGCGGGCTTTGGCCGCTTGCGGGGACAGTCCAAGGTGAAGCTGGATGGTTTCAACCAATTGCGCGCCGATTGTAAACAGCGGGTTGAGCGATGTCAGGGGGTCTTGGAAGATCATCCCAATCTCTTTGCCCCGGATGCGGCGTTTCTGCTCTGGGTCAAGGTGATCAATACGGTCCCCATTCAGGCGGATCTCGCCTTCAACAATATGGGCCGGCGGATCCAACAGGCCAATCACGGCATTTCCCGTCATTGACTTGCCTGCGCCGCTTTCACCTACCACGCCGCGGATCTCACCCGGATGAATGTCATAACTGACGCCCTCAACCGGCTTAACCAACCCATGGCGGGTGGGAATTTCCACAGTGAGGTTACGGATAGAAAGGATCGGGGCTGTCATCGTAGTCTCGGATTCAATGCATCCCGCAACCAATCCCCCAGAAGGTTCACGGAAAGGGCAAGGGCCAGCAGTGTGCACGCGGGAAAGAATAGGATCCACCATTCGCCTGAAAACAGGAACCCTTGGCCAATGCGGATCAACGTCCCCAGGGAGGGTTGGGTTGGCGGCGCCCCGACGCCCAGAAAGCTCAGTGTTGCCTCTGCAATAATGGCCAAGGCTAGGGAGATCGTGGCGATTACAAGAACGGGCGACAGCACGTTGGGCAAGATATGACGGATCATGATGGATAGCGGTCCGCGCCCGATCAAGCGCGCCGCAGCGACATAGTCTTTGTTCTTTTCCACCAAAGCCGCGCCCCGCACCACGCGCGCAAATTGCACCCAATCTGAAAGGCCAATGGCAAGGATTAAGACCCAAATCGCCATTTGATCGCGATATTCTACCGGTGTAATCCCCTTGGCAATGCCAAAGATCAACATGGCCACCAGGATCGAAGGGAACGTCAACTGCACATCAGCCGCGCGCATAATGATTGTTTCCGTCCAGCCGCCAAAGTACCCCGAAACCAAGCCCAAAGTGATGCCCAACACCATAGCCAACAGCACGGCTGAGAGACCAACAAAAAGCGACACCCGCATGCCATAAAGAATGGTGGAGAACACATCGCGCCCCTGGTCGTCTGTGCCCATCAAAAAGGTCTCTCCGGTAAAGGCGTTTGGTGCGAGCGGTGCGGTAAAGCCGTTCATGAGGTTCAAGCTTGCCGGATCGAAAGGGTTGGTGGGCGCAATCAGAGGTGCCAGAACGGCCGACGCCATCAAGACAGCGACAACAAGTGCCGACACCACCGCGATGGGGGACCGCCGGAAGTCGTAAAACAGATCGCTGTCCCTCCAGCGCTGCCACCGGGTGGGGGGCGGTGAGGTCTCACTCATGCGGTAACCCTCAGACGTGGATCAATAAAGGCATAGAGAATATCCACCAGCAGATTGATCCCTACGAACATGACAGAAATCAACATCAGATAGGCCGCCATCACTGGGATATCCACAAATTGAATGGCGTTGATAAACAAAAGCCCGACACCTGGCCATTGGAATACCGTTTCTGTGATGATCGCAAAGGCAATAATGGATCCCAATTGCAGGCCAATCACGGTAATCACGGGCACCATGGTGTTTTTCAGCGCATGTCGAAAATTGATCCCCTGCTCATGCAAGCCACGCGCGCGGGCAAAGCGGATGTAATCCTGACGTAAGACTTCGAGCATTTCAGAACGCACAAGCCGCATAATTAAGGTCATCTGGTAAAGGCCAAGGGTTATAGATGGAAGGATCAACGCTTTAAGACCGCTCTCTGTCAGAAACCCCGTGCTCCAGCCACCGATGTACACCACCTCACCACGGCCAAAACTTGGCAGCCACCCAAGCTCAACCGAGAAGAGATAAATCAACAAAATGCCGATCAAAAATGTGGGCAAGGACACACCAATAAGTGAGGCTGACATGATGATGTTTGCCATTGTGCCCTTACGCCGGATGGCGGTGAAGACCCCAAGCGCAATCCCGAGGATGATCGCGAAAACGCCAGACACAGCGGCAAGTTCTAATGTCGCCGGGGCGCGTTCCAACAGAATGTCGGATACCGGGCGCCCCTGGCGATAGCTGACACCAAAATTGCCTTGCACTGCGCCCTGAAGGAATTTGTAGTATTGCACAACAAAAGGCTGATCGAGCCCTAACTGCGTGCGCAGACGCTCAACATCTTCAATCGTGCGCTCTTGGCCCAGCATATTGTCAATTGGGTCGCCGACAAAGCGAAACATCGAAAAGGCCACCAGACCCACGATGAGCAGAACAAGCACAGATTGGCCAACACGTTTTATGATATAAGAAATCATAGACTGACCAGATATCGATCGTGCGCCGGGGTCAAGCCGAAAGCGTCCTTTCGATCACACGGCCAAAAAATTGTGCGTATATGATCAGCATATTGTCCTGTTTTGCACCGTGACAGGGATCTATATTGTTATATTATAACATTTCTAATTGTATAATTGTCGTGAAATGGTAATTCTCATTAACGAAGACAAGCCTAAGGAATCTCTCTATGTCAGATACACGCCTTCCCGTCACTGTTCTTTCCGGCTTTTTGGGGGCTGGAAAGACGACACTTTTGAACCGTGTTTTGAATAACCGCGAAGGACGCAGGGTTGCGGTCATTGTCAATGACATGTCTGAAGTGAACATTGATGCGGATCTTGTGCGGGCAGATACCGAACTTAGCCGTACGGATGAAACGCTGGTTGAAATGTCGAACGGATGCATCTGCTGCACTTTGCGTGATGATCTTTTGGAAGAGGTGCGCCGCCTGGCCGCCGAAGGGCGGTTCGACTATCTGCTGATCGAATCCACAGGGATTTCAGAGCCGCTTCCGGTGGCTGCGACCTTTGACTTTCGGGATGAAGCGGGTGACAGCCTCTCTGACGTTGCCCGCCTTGACACCATGGTGACAGTCGTCGATGCTGTAAACCTGCTGAATGATTTCTCGTCCCACGACTTTCTGCGTGATCGCGGGGAGACCATGGGCGAGGAGGATGAACGGACCCTCGTTCATCTGCTAACCGACCAAATCGAATTCGCCGATGTGGTGATCTTGAACAAGGTGGACGATGCGGGGCCTGCGAAAGTCGATGCGGCCCGTAAGATCATCCGTAGCCTGAATGCAGACGCCAAGATTATCGAAACCAACCATTCCGCTGTTGCAGCGGACGCAATCTTAGATACAGGTATGTTTGATTTCGAAAAAGCCCATGAGCATCCGATGTGGGCGAAAGAGCTTTATGGGTTTGCCGACCATGTGCCCGAAACCGAAGAATATGGCGTTCAAAGCTTTGTGTATCGTGCCCGCCTCCCGTTTGTGCCTGAGAAAATTCTGGCTGTGCTTCAAGACACATTGCCAAATGTGGTGCGCGCCAAAGGCCATTTCTGGATCGCCACCCGGCCCGATTGGGTGGTGGAGTTTTCTCTGGCAGGGGCGCTTTCAAGCATCAAACCCCTGGGCACCTGGTGGGCGGCGGTCCCCGAAGAGCGGCGCCCGACCCATGACAGCGCTCGGGCCTATATGGAGGCCCATTGGCAGGAGCCTTGGGGCGATCGTCGGCAAGAGCTTGTCTTTATCGGCGCAGGAATTGACTGGCCAACATTAAAAGCACGATTGGACAAATGCCTTGTGCCTGCTGTCGCGGCATCTGGCCCAGATAACCTGCCGGACTACCCCGATCCCTTCCCGATTTGGCGTCGGGCGGAGCAGGCGGCATGAATGTCATAAGCAAGATGGCGGAAGATGCGCCTGCCGCGGTTGGCGTCACCGATGATCCGGCATCGCTGAGCAGGTTTTTGCACCCAGGATGCGCCGGTATGATCTGGCAACGGCAAACGCCGCCCGATATTCAAAATTGGCTTAACGACCTTGACCCAGATGCACTGCCACGCGGGCGGGACACTCTATCAATGAACGCTGTGGACAAAACCCTCCAGCATTTGTTTGACAGCACCGGAATGCCGCGCGGCTCAGAGTACGATTGGCTTCATGCCGACATCGTTGCATTGGCCAAGACATTCTCCGATCTGATGTTTGCCACGTTCCTCCGTTTGCGATTGGATGTCGTGACAACCAATGCGTGCCGCAAGTTTCACATTGACGCCATCGCGGCGCGGCTGGTTTGCACCTATCGTGGCACAGGCACGCAATACGGCATTTCCTTAGCTGGGAATGAACCAAGACATGTGTCTACCGTACCAACCGGCTCTCCCATTTTATTGCGGGGAACACTTTGGCCGGAGCAGCCACGCTCTGGGTTATTACATCGCTCCCCACCAATCGAGGGTACAGGGGAAACCCGCCTCGTCCTCGTTCTCGACCCGGTGTTCGATCTGGATGAGGACATGTGAACCCCGAAATGACCCCCCGAAATCTTGGTGGAGTCTGCCTGCGGCGAAAGCGGCGGTGCGTTGACCTAAGGGTGACATTTGATCATCTTCCTGTTCAAGAAACCCTCCTATGATCCCCAGTGTCTCTGTATCCTATTGGGTCAAGCGGGCAGACCTTAAAAGAAACCTTAATGCCTCAAACGCAACGATGAGAACGCCGAGATCACGGATTGCCCTGCGGATTGTATACAGCTTGAACCAAATCATCGAATAGCGCGGAAAGCCTGAAACGATCCGGGTTGATAATGAGCCCGAATATATTAGTGACTTATGCAAGCAATGGGCTAAAAATGCGACATCGTCATCGAAGTCATTCAGCCTGAACCAGTAAAAACGTCTATGTTGGGCATTACAATTGTACTCTAAGACATGAATGCGGGGTCAAAACATCTTTGACATCATAGAAGAATGCTAAAGATCAGGCCAATAAATGACTCTAAATTGTAAATAATAATCACCCTGACACGGAAACAGGTGATCTAATATACCACGTGAAACTAAAATTGGTTGTAAGGTTTTTTTGAGTGATCAGCATTAAAATGTGTGATTTCAAATCATAAGCAAAAGGGCGACATATTTTTTAAGGTTAAAGCAATTTAAAATATAAACGTATTACAAATGTAAACTTATAGCGATACAAATAAGGATAATTCCTCCAGTCAAACCCATATATTCACGAAGAGACTGTTGTTGATTGATCGCTCGTGCCATAGTACCCCCTAAAAAGGCCACGATAATATCTGATGGGATAGCAGTCAGTGGTATCAAGCTACCCAAAATGAGGAGTTGAAGTTGGATATCAACTTCAAAGTCTTGACCTCCCACGGCAACAAAAGGGGGGAGAAAAAGCGCAAAAAAGAGAACGGTTTTCGGGTTGAGCAATTCAACAAGAACACCTTGCCAGACGATACCGAAAAACGACTTTTGTTCTACTCTGCCAACCTCTAAATTAAGTTTAGCGTTCGTGCGTGCGTCTTTGATTATCCCAATGCCCAGCCAAATAAGGTATATTGAACCAGCATAGCGTAGTCCGACAACCAGCCAATCCAATCTCTCAAAAATTGCAGCCAACCCTAATGCTGTCGCAACCGCTAGCAAGATGCCACCAAGCCCCAAACCAAGGGCAGATGCCAAACCTGCAGCACGACTTTGTCCAACGCTGCGTGAAAGAACGTATAGCATTGAAGGACCCGGCGTTGCACTTAATGCAAAACCTGCCAAAGTCACGGCGATGATAGCTTCTATTTCCGGCATTTCAGAGGGTACTCCTGTTAAAACGGTTCTCAAACGGATTGGTAATTGATTGTGTTGTCTCGTAAGTGTGGTTGAGTGGCGCTATACGTTCTTTTGCATATTTCAGATACGGAAAATCACGAACCAGCATCCTTTCAAGATGAGCGCCTGCGAGAAACGGCTCATACTTGGGTGGTTCGTTTGGATTGACCAGTTGCGCAAAAGGCTTGATTTCCGTGTCATGGTTTGCGGCAACAAAATACGGTATTGAGAAACGTTCTGGGCTTAGATTCAACACGCGATGAGGTGTTGACCGCAACAGGCCATTGCTCCAAGCCTCAAGCATGTCACCAATGTTTACAACAAAAACACTGGGATCGACAGGGACATCAATCCAAGAGTCATCCTTGTTCATAACTTGTAAGCCTTCGTTTCGCGTATGAAGAAGTGTTAGACATTCATAATCTGTATGTGCCCCCATATTCACCGAACGATGGTCCACTATATCGTGTTGCCGCACATAATGAAGCAAGCGAAGCTGTGAAATTGGTTTACTCATTTGATGTGTGATCGCACCAGGCGGCAAACCAAGATGAACCTCTAGGCAGCTGCACAAATCCCGCCCAAGCGCAGAAATTTTATTGTAGTACTTTGAAACCACTTCTTTAAAGCCGGGCAGATCAGGCCAGACATTTGGCCCCAGCATTCGATTGCCTGACAAGTAGTCTGGATCATTATCTGCTAAATCAACTCCAAGATCGAAAGCCTCGTAGCTTCGGTTAATTTCATCTGGGTAATCGCCTTTTTCAGAAAAGGGAACGTATCCACGATGGTTTGAGCTCAAAGCAATATAATATTGACGCTTGAATTCTTCGGGCATGGAGAAGAACTGTTGAGCGACGCCATACGTGTTTTCGATCACGTTTGGATCAATGCCGTGATCGCGTATTCTCAAGAAACCAATTTCCCTGGCGGCCCATCCAATTGTATCGCAAAGCTTTACATAGTCACGACGATTGCCTGATTTCAATTCCGACAGACTCACCAACGGTGGCTTTTCCATACTGCCCTCCCACCTTGTAGACAGTTACCCTACTCATGAATAACCATTCATCAAGAATAGTTAAAAATGTGTTAAAGAAGCGCTTGGTAGGGCTGGAAAATACAAGTGAAATGTTGAGCCTTCGCCGAGTTTTGATTCAACGTTCACAGCACCGCCAGATTGTTGCATGAAACCAAAGACGGTCGAAAGTCCCAAACCGGAGCCTGACCCGACGGCTTTCGTTGTATAAAAGGGATCGAAAATTCTTTGCTGGTTATCTTCTGAAATTCCAATGCCCGTGTCCCGTATACTCAGACGCACATATGGGCCTGGTTCCAATGGAATGGCATAATCTTGCGTATCAGGCCATGAGAGTTGAATGTTTTCTGTAATGATTTCAATAGAGCCACCTGCAGGCATGGCATCGCGGGCATTTAACATCAAATTTATGATCGTATTCTCTGTCGTTGCCTTATCGGCATGGACAGACCAGGTCTCTGGCGTGTGTTGCAATTTTACATCAATATCGGGTGGCAGTATTTTATTGCTCCAACGATAAGTCGCACTGACCACCTCTCCTAAATCTATAAGTTCTGGGTTCAAACGAGATTGTTGTGAGAATGCTAACATACTTCGAATCATTTCAGTGCCTTTACAAGCTGCGGTTTGTGCCGCAACAAGACACTCATCGACATCTGAGCCATTCACATTCATCGTTTCAGATAAAATGTCGAGATTGCCAGATATGACTGTCAAAATGTTATTAAAATCATGTGCAAAACCACCTGAGAGGCGGCCGATGGCCTCGAGTTTACGAGCATCAAATAATCGTGCTTCAAGCGCTTTTCGGTTCTGAGTTTCTTTCGCCAATTGTGCATGTGCTTCTACAAGGTCTCGATACCTATGCTCAGAGCGCTCCGCTTCCTCAAGTAACTCAAGCTTGGCGCTGGTCATGGCCGCGACTGTGGTTAAGATTTCCAACTCCGATGTTCCGAATGCAGCTGGATCGGGGTGTTCACTGTCGATCACACCAACCACACGATTTCGAAAGACCATCGGAACACAGAGTTCTGAGCGGGCGGGTTTCTCATCAGGAATATAGCTTTGGTTATCAAGCAAATCTTCCACAATGATCGGTTCTCGTGTCTGCGCAACACGACCGGTTATGCCTTCACCGAAGGGGATTTTAAGCGGGTTGACAATACTCCGACCAAAAGGATTCTTTTCTCCCATAGCAGCAACTTGTGTTAAAATAGTCTGCTCAAGATTGGATTTGTAAATTACGCAATCCACAAAATTCAAACGTCCAACAACGTTTTTCGCAACATACCAAAAGAGATCATCTGAATTTGGAATGCTCATCACGTCGACCGCAAAAGTGTTGAGTGTGCGCAACGCGACCGCTTCATAACCTTGCGTTTGTTTTTTGTATGCTATCTGTGAAGGCATGACCGCAACTGACATTTCCACGATTAACTCTTAGTTAGGGTATAGCATACATGGCGAATGTGTATACTCTGAACTTCCATTTCGGTTTTGATGGCACTTTGTAAAATGTCTTAATAAACGCGTGTTTGATGTGCACGTTATCATAAGTGAAACAAATGTTCTGATAGTATTTATACATTAACTCTAGAGATACGGCACACAACTTTGTGGGGCTCAACTAATGTAATGCCGCCGTTCTCCCATGGGATATCTAGCAATAACACATCACTACATATGCCATATTTTTTCTTGCGGCGCGCGCCATCGGAGTGTACCAAGCTTTTGATACGCCGCAGTAGCTCAGTGGTAGAGCGCACCCTTGGTAGATCAAACATTTCATTTGCCTCTCTGGGTGGAAACACCTAGATGTAAATCGCTCAAATTCGGGGAAAGCTAAGGGGATAACCTATGCCAATCCCGAGCCAAGCCTAGCGGAAGTTAGGAAGGTGTAGAGACTAGACGGGCGAGACCTAAGGCATTTTTTATAATGCTAAGGTCAAGGGATAGTCCTACCTCTGGTTAAGGTGAAAACCTGATGGAGGTTGAAGGGTGAGGTCGGGAGTTCAATCCTCCCCTGCGGCACCA
>CAWUJT010000083.1:0-11013 GCA_963922715.1 uncultured Thalassobacter sp. | reverse complement strand
ACCACCACAGAATTTGCCGCCCGCCTAGAGGCGATGAAAGACATCGGCCTAGAGGTTGAGGTCATAGATGAAGATCGTCTTACAAGCCTTGAAATGAAAGCGCTTTTGGGTGTGGGACAAGGATCTGAAAGTCCGTCAAAAGTTGTGGTCATGACCTGGCGTGGTGGCGGCGAAGAAGCCCCGGTTGCCCTGATTGGCAAAGGCGTTGTGTTTGACACCGGCGGCATCTCCCTCAAACCCGCGGCAGGGATGGAGGATATGACCATGGACATGGGCGGTGCCGGTGTTGTGGCCGGGGTCATGCGCACCTTGGCCTTGCGCAAAGCACGCGCCAATGTTGTCGGGCTGGTGGGCTTGGTCGAGAACATGCCCGACGGGCGTGCCCAGCGGCCGGGCGATGTTGTCACCTCGATGAAAGGCGACACGATAGAGATCATCAATACGGATGCTGAGGGGCGTCTGGTGTTGTGTGATGTCATGTGGTATGCCCAAGACACTTATCAGCCGCGCGCAATGATTGATTTGGCCACCTTGACCGGAGCAATCATCATCGGTTTGGGCCATGAAAATGCGGGCGTGTTCTCCAACAATGACAAATTGGCTGACGCGCTTTTGGCCGCGGCCAAAGCCGAAGGTGAAGGGGCCTGGCGGATGCCGCTTGCCCCGGCATACGACAAATTGCTCAAAAGTCGGGTTGCGGATATGAAAAACGTCGGCGGTCGTGCGGCGGGCTCCATCACGGCGGCACAATTCCTCCAGCGATTTGTCAAAGAGGATACCCCCTGGTGTCACATCGATATTGCGGGCGTGGCCTCTGTGAAAGACGCCACATCCCTGGCCCCGGCAGGGGCGACAGGCTGGGGGGTGCTGACGCTTGATCGGTTAATTGCCGACAGCTACGAGACAGAGTAATTTGGCAGAGATCTTCTTTTACCATCTGACTCGTTCCGAGCTTGTGTCCACAGTTGTCACACTTCTGGGCAAATGCCGACAGGCAGACTGGCGCGTGGCTTTGCGCGCCCCAACCGAGGCGCGCGCGCAATGGTTTGACGAAAAGCTTTGGCTTGGTCCGAAAGATGGTTTTTTGCCCCATGGCATCAGTGGGGGCCCTTATGACGCGCGCCAACCGATTCTGCTGACCCACTCGGTCGCGCCGATGGCAAACGCACCCCAGGCGCTTATGCTGGTGGAGGGGGCCGATTTTGAGGTCCAAGAGAGTTCGGCGCTCAAGCGGACACTGGTGATTTTTGATGGACGGCAAGAGGAAGATTTGACCCGCGCCCGCGCGCAATGGACACAGGTCGTCGACAGTGGCATCCCCGCCCGCTACTGGTCAGAGGACAGCGGACGATGGGCGGAAAAAGCCAGCCGCAACACATAAGAAACCGCGCTTTGTGTGCTCTTAGGATGGCCAGCATTGCACAAGCACCGTCATGTCCGCAGCGTTGGCGGCAATTTCTCTGGGCGTGATCGGTTCTGCCGTTGTTTGAAAGGCTGTGCTGATGTTTTGCGCGCTCAAGAACGCCTGCAGGTTTGCGGATTTTGTGGCCAATGTCGTTTGCGCTGGCAAAATGCGCCCTTCTTGGTCTGAATGCGGCACCACAAGCCCCACAACAGCGCCGGTGTTATCAAAAAGAGGGCCCCCGTAATCCCCGACTTCATTGATTAGGTCGAGCCGATATTGACTGTCCAGCCCCGTCAGACCGACCCGATCGGCCACGTTCCCGAACGTCAACGATGCCGCGCCCAAAATCCCCTCATAGGGAAACCCTGCTACGGAAATGCGCTCCCCCAAGCGCAGTTCATCGCGTCCAAATTGCGCCGATGCCATGGGAATCAGCGGCTCAGCCGGGGTCAGAAGGGCAACGCCAAGGCTTTCATCGACGGCGGCAACCTGCATGGCGTGGGCGCGATCCACGGTGAGACTTGCACAGCCCTGTGCAACCTCTGCGCTGGTCAGAACGCGCCCGCTAGTGTCGATGTAAACCCCGCTTCTGCCGTAAAGCGGTTGGCGAATATCGAACCCGGCGAAAAGAGCCGGGCGTTGTGACGCGGGATCAACAAGGTTAAACTCTGGCGCGGGCAGTCCGATCGATGCAATGCTGTCTTCCAAAAGGCCCAAAAACTCATTGACCAAACCGGTACGTTCTGGCGGCCAGCTGAGGATAAAGCCATAGATGTGGTCTTCACCCGTCCGGTTCACCCGCACCTCTGCGATACGGGTGGCGCTTTCCCCGCGGATGGTGAACCCATCGCGGGTACGTCCACGCGGACCGTCGAGGGGGATTTCCTCCAGCGTTTGCAGCACTTCATAAAGGGCAGCCAGTTGTCCCCGATCCCCCTGTTGTGAAATCAAGATCAAACGAATGCCCGAACCACCCTTGGGCTCATATACGATGAATGGTGGATCATATCGCGCAAACTCCACAAGGTTTAAGGGCAGCAGAAGCGACAGACCAATTGTTGCATCACGTAATTCTGCAAGACCTAACAGCGACAGGGCATCGACATAAGAACTGATTAGGATGGAACGCTGGGCGGTGGTAAGAATACCCGTCGGCTCAAACCCATTATCGGCTTGCCAGTTGGCCATGGCGTTGCGCGTGCCGCGCCCAAAAGCGCCATCAATGGTCGAGGTGTAATAGCGAAACCATTGTAGCGCGACTTGCAGCTCTGTTCTTTGCTCAAACGTCAACGTCGCTTCGGAGGCGCGGGCCTCTTGCACGGTTTCATCGGGCAGCGTGCTTTGCAGTGTTTGTGCAGAGGCCACAAAGCTCATGCTCAGCAGGCCACCACAGAGAAATAAAATGCGATAGAACATTTGCGGGTCCTCAAACATTTCGTTTCACCGTCTATGTCTGATCTAAAAGCTTTTGGCCAGTCTGATTTGACCAATCTGTGCTTGTGAAAAGATGTCTCATACCGGAATTGACCCGAACGTATGGCGGGGGTAGAGACCCCTGAGCACAGGTTTTAGGAGTATTTGATGGCGCTGAACGATCCCCCAAAATCCTTTCAGGAGATCATTCTCCGCTTGCAAAGCTATTGGGCGGGTAAGGGCTGTGCGCTGCTACAACCCTATGACATGGAGGTGGGCGCTGGAACATTCCATCCCGCCACCACGTTGCGCGCTTTGGGGACCAAGCCCTGGGCTGTGGCCTATGTGCAACCCTCCCGCCGTCCCACCGATGGCCGATATGGGGAAAACCCCAATCGTTTGCAGCACTATTATCAATTTCAGGTGTTGATCAAACCCTCGCCCCCTGATTTGCAAGAGCTTTATCTGGGCTCACTAGAGGCGATTGGCATTGATATGGCGCTGCATGACATCCGCTTTGTCGAGGATGATTGGGAAAGTCCAACGCTGGGCGCTTGGGGCTTGGGCTGGGAGGTCTGGTGCGATGGCATGGAAGTCAGCCAGTTTACCTATTTCCAACAGGTTGGCGGCGTCGATTGCCACCCCGTCAGCGGAGAGCTGACCTATGGGCTGGAGCGTTTGGCGATGTATGTGCTGGGCGCAAACCATGTGATGGAGATGCCGTTCAACGATCCACAAACACCGATTGCGCTGAGCTACGGGGACATTTTCAAACAGACCGAAGAGGAATATGCCCGCTGGAATTTCGACGTGGCCAATACAGATGTTCTGCTGCGCCATTTCACGGAGGCAGAGGCCGAATGCCAAGCCATTCTCGCGCAAGACGCAGATGACCCGCAGACCGGCAAACGCATCGTCATGGCCCATCCGGCCTACGACCAATGCATCAAAGCCAGTCATATTTTCAACGTGTTGGACGCGCGCGGCGTGATCTCGGTGACCGAACGCCAGGCCTATATTGGCCGGGTCCGAACGCTGGCCAAAGCCTGTGCGGAGGCCTTTTTGCAAACAGAGGCCGGGGGGTGGGGCGCCACATGAACCTTTGGGGTAAAGTCGCGGTGCTGACCTTGATCGGCAGCGGTGTGATCGCCGCAGGTGGGCTGTGGTGGACGGCCAATAACGCCTATTGGTCAGAAGACCCAGAGGCTGTGATCGCGTTATCACAATCAGATGGGACCTCTGTGCGCCTAGAGGTGGCGGAGCTGCAAGCCATTCGCGCCTCAAGTTCTCCGTTGGGATTTCGGGCCTGCTTTCGCCTGCCAGACGTGGACCGCTTGGATCAGACGCTTTTGCAACAGATGGATCGTCCCGCGCCACGAATCCCGCCGCGGTGGTTCACTTGCTTCGATCCAGGTGACATTGCCAATGCCCTTAAGACAGGCCGTGCCGTGGTCTACCTTGGCGAGAAAAATATCGCCTATGGTGTGGATCGGGTTGTGGCGATCTTTGACGATGGTCGTGGGTTTGCCTGGCATGAGCTCAATGATTGTGGGCGCAAAGCCTACGACGGCTCACCCGTGGGGGAGGCCTGCCCAGATCGGGCCACCTATGAGGGAGGATTTTAAGCAATGCCGGATTTATTGTTAGAATTATTCTCGGAAGAAATCCCGGGGGTGATGCAAGCCCAAGCCAGCGCAGACCTTAAGCGAATGGTCACAGAGCGCGTGGTCGATGCTGGCCTGACTTACGCCAGTGCGGGGGCGTTCGCGACCCCGCGTCGTCTGACACTAACCATAGAGGGGCTTTTATCCGAAAGTCCGACTTTGCGCCAAGAGCGGCGTGGGCCCCGCGTTGACGCGCCTCAAAAAGCTCTTGAGGGATTTTTACGTAGCCAGGGGCTGACACAGTCCGATGTGACACAACGCACAGAAAAGAAGGGCACCTTTTGGGTGGCGACTGTCACCACACCTGGCAGACCAGCGGAACAAATTTTGGCCCAAGTGATCCCCGAGGTCATTCAGGGCTTTCCTTGGCCCAAATCGATGCGCTGGGCCAACGGGTCTTTGCGGTGGGTCCGCCCGCTTCAGAATATCTTGTGTCTTTTGACCGATGAGGCCGAACCCCGTGTCGTTCCCTTTGAACTCGGCGGCTACACGAGCAACGCTATGACCCAGGGTCACAGGTTCATGGCGCCTGGGGTATTTTCTGTCACCTCTTTTGAGGATTACACGACACAGTTAAAGCGTCACTTTGTCATTCTCGATCCACAAGAACGGGCGGATTTGATTTGGGCCGAGGCCGAGAACCGCGCCTTTGCCTCTGGCCTGGAGGTGATCCGCGATCCAGCACTTTTGGCAGAAGTGGCGGGGCTGGTGGAATGGCCCGTGGTGTTGATGGGCACCATCGGCACAGAATTTCTGGATTTGCCGCCCGAGGTGTTGCAAACGTCAATGCGTGAACATCAAAAATTCTTTTCTGTCAAAGACAAAGATGGCAAAGTTGTCCGATTTATAACGGTTGCCAATCGTGAGACTGTGGATCACGGGGCGACGATCCTGTCGGGCAACACAAAGGTTCTGAGCGCGCGGTTGGCGGACGCAAAGTTTTTCTGGGACAATGATGTTCGTGAAGCGAAAACGGGGATGAAGATTTGGGCGCAATCCCTTGAAAAGGTTATTTTCCATCGGAGACTTGGCACGCAAAGCGACCGCATTGCGCGTCTTGTTGTGTTGGCGCAAACCATCGCTCCAAAGATCGGGGCCGATCCTGATCTGGCCCAGCAGGCTGCCAAAGTTGTCAAACTCGATTTAAGTTCGGAAATGGTCTATGAATTTCCTGAACTTCAAGGGGTTATGGGGCGTTATTACAGTGTAATCTCAGGATATCCCCCAGAGGTGTCCGAGGCCTGCCAGGCGCATTATGCGCCCCTTGGGCCGTCGGATGACGTGCCGTCTGCCCCTGTCTCTGTGACGGTTGCTTTGGTGGATAAATTGGACCTTCTGACGGGGTTTTGGGCCATTGATGAGAAGCCAACCGGCAGCAAAGATCCCTTTTCACTGCGCCGCGCGGCCTTAGGGATTATTCGGCTGATCTTGGAAAATGATATAAACCTGCCACTGCTTGATCTCTTTCGTGTTGGCCGTGACTTACATTTGTCGTCCCTGGATCAAGAGGCGGACACAGAAGAGAGTGATCTGAACCTTCTCTCTTTCATTCACGACCGATTGAAAGTTTATCTGCGAGATCGGGGATTTGCCCACGACGTGATCGAAGCCTGCCTGTCTGTGCCGCAGAATGATAACCTGCTGTTGCTGGTGAAACGTATCACAGCGCTCCAGGCTGTGCTCCAGACAGAAGATGGGGAAAACCTAGTTCAAGGCTATAAACGCGCAGCGAACATTTTGGCGCAAGCGGAAGCGAAAGACGGGGTTGAATATTCCTTTGGCGCGGATCGAAAATTTGCAGACACGCCCGAAGAGGGCGCGCTGTTCGATGCGCTTGCGGCTGCTGATGTAACGATCACCGCCGCACTTGCAACTGAGGATTTCTCGGCTGCAATGGCGGCCATGGCAACCTTGCGCGGTCCCATCGATGCATTTTTTGAGGCCGTGCAAGTCAATGCCGACAATCAGATTTTGCGGCGCAATCGTTTGAACCTGCTCTCCCGCATTCGCTCCATCTGTGATCAAGTCGCGGCGTTGGATCGCTTGCAGGGGTGATCCTCTTCATGCGCGGCTGCGACGATCAAATTCTTGCACACGTCGGCCAAGCTTATATGATCGCTCAATAAACCGTTGAAAGCGTCAGATGCCCTTTACAGAGATCACCCCCACCGCGGATATTGCAGTCCACCGCCATGGCAATCGCGCAAAATGCCTGCAGCGGCTTTTGCGTCTTGGGTTGCCTGTGCCGCAAACGGTGGCGTTGTCCTTCAAAACCGTGCGCGAGAGTGCGCAAGGCACTCTGCCGGATATTGCAAAAATCTTAGGCCACTTCGCAACCACACCCTTGCTGGTGTCGGTGCGTTCCTCGTCTGAGGCGGCGGATTGGGGCGGGCCGGGGACCATCTTGAATGTCGGCATGAACACGGAAACGCGTGATCATCTGGCCGGTGAAATTGGTGCAACCTTGGCCGATAAAATCTATCTGCGTTTTATTCGAAGTTTTGCGATTGATGTCATGCGTCTGGACGAGATGCCCTTTTTAGAGGCGTGCACAGTCGATCAGGCCCTCAACGCCTATGAAGCCGAGATGGACGTGCCGTTCCCACAAAACCCCGAGACGCATCTGAGTGAAGTCTTGCGCTCTATGGCGCGCGCCTGGGAAGGCACCAGCGCCCGGCTGTTGCGGCAAGCCCAAGGCGCGCCGGTCGATGCGGGGCTGGGGCTTGTGGTGCAGCGCATGGCGCTGGGGCATGGGGCAGGGCAGTCGGGCTCGGGTGTGATCCAGTTCGTGTCATCCTCCAGTGGTTTGCCCCAGGTCACAGGCCGCTATATGGGGCAATCCATGGGGCGGGAGGCCCTGAGCGCGGACAAGGCGCTTTATCTGACAAAGGATAAACGCGGTCAAAGTCTCGAAGATATCCTGCCAGATGTGTTCCAAGATCTGATCGCGGCGGGGGAGGTCATGCGACGTGGTCTCAAAGAGGAAATGCAGATTGAATTTACCGTGGAAGAGGGCCGTTTGGCGGTGCTTGATGGCGTGCGTACGCCCCGGTCCGCCCGGGCGGATGTCAAAATAGTAACCGCGTTGGTTGAGGATGGGATCCTCACCCGTGAAGAGGCCGTGATGCGGATCACCCCGGCCACTCTGTCGCAGCTTTTGCATCATCATCTTGACCCGGATGAACAGGTGACCGTTCTGGCCGAAGGGATTGCCGCGTCCCCAGGTGTGGCCTCTGGCAAGATTGTCTTTGATGCCACCGCCGCCCAAGCGACCGCCGCGCAGGGCGAGGCCTGTATATTGGTGCGCCGCGAGACGGCACCCGAGGACGTGCGTGGCATGCATGCCGCTGTCGCGATCCTGACAGAGCGCGGCGGCACAACTTCCCATGCGGCGGTGATTGCGCGCGGGCTTGGGTTGCCCTGCATCACAAGTGTGAACGGTCTGACAATCAACATGCGTAAGAAAACCATCACGCTTGCCGATGGGCGCAGATTTGCCGCTGGTGATATCCTGACCATAGATGGCACAGAAGGTCGGGTTCTTGCGGGCCAAGTGGCCGCGCAGGCACCGGCCCTTGATGCCGCGTTCAGCGATTTGATGCGCTGGGCCGATGACATCCGGGATATCGGTGTGCGTGCCAATGCCGACACGCCTGCCGATGCCATGCTGGCGCGGCGCTTTGGGGCCGATGGCATTGGGCTCTGCCGGACAGAGCATATGTTTTTTGAACCCGGGCGGCTGACATTGATGCGCGAGGCCATTTTCGCCTCGGAACCCCAAGATCGCGCCGCGGCTCTGGAACGTCTTTTGCCGATGCAGCGGGCCGATTTCACAGAGCTTTTCACCCTGATGGAGGGGTGGCCTGTGTGTATGCGCTTGCTCGACCCGCCGCTGCATGAATTTCTGCCGACCCAGATGGAGGGGATACGCGGCCTGGCCGAAGCGCTCAACCTGCCGATCTCTGAGGTGAAAGCCCGGATTGAGAGCTTAGAAGAGTTCAATCCTATGCTTGGGATGCGCGGCGTGCGCTTGGGCCTTGTGGTGCCGGAAATCTATGAAATGCAGGCCCGCGCCATTTTTGAAGCCACAGTTGAAGCGCAGGCCCGGGGCATTCCCGTGGTGCCGGAAATCATGATCCCGTTGGTGTCCGCGCGACGGGAAGTGGAGCTTGTGGGCGCGCGCGTTGACGCCATTGCCAGCGCTGTCCGCCAAGAACACCGCACCGCGTTTGATTATACACTTGGGGTTATGGTCGAAACACCGCGTGCCGCACTCCGCGCTGGTGAAATCGCAGAATTTTCAAGCTTTTTAAGCTTTGGCACGAATGACCTGACCCAAATGACTTATGGGCTGTCGCGCGACGATGCAGGACGATTTATGTCAACCTATGTCAATGCACAGATCTATCCAGAAGACCCGTTTCAGCGTCTTGACGTGGAAGGTGTTGGCCAGCTGCTTTTGATCGGTGCGGAACGGGGGCGCGCCGTGCGTGAGACGATGATTTTGTCTTTATGTGGTGAACATGGCGGAGACCCCGAGGCCATTGCCTTTTGTCGAAAAGCTGGGTTTGATTATGTTTCTTGTTCCCCCTATCGGGTGCCGGTTTCAAAATTAGCAGCCGCGCAAGCCACTTTAACGGCCACTTCAAAATATTTCCTCAGATAATTTTACATTGTAACAAGCGCTTTTTCGAGCTTTGCAGGTCATCGAATCAAGGCACTGGCGTGCCCTTTTTTTGTCAAAGATATGACAAATTATTTCAAATGTTGCCCAAAAGAGACAAATTCCGTGTCTTTAAAGCGTATATGGAAAAACTGGAATTTACATTATCTCAAGATAGGTATTTTAAGACATCTTCTAAGTATGAAATGTGTGAGGAAAAATGCTAAAATTATGGCAAATTCTTACAGTGTGCGGAACTTTGGTGTTTGCTTGTCCAAGTATTGGTCAAGCTGAAGGCAGTTTTTCAACATCCAATCCCGTCAGAGAAACAGTTCCAGCGTCTATCTTTATGATGATGCAAAATGAGCGCAGGGCTCTTTTTGCCTCCGCAGGTCGACTTGATGCGATTGCATCTCCTTACAACAGATCGCGCAATGCGTCTGACACGCGCGTTTTTTCCGTTGCAGAACTGGATCGCTTGCCCCGCGCGCGTGGATCGCGGGAGTGGCGTTGCCTCACAGAAGCGCTCTATTTCGAAGCCCGTGGTGAATCCATCCAAGGTCAATATGCGGTTGCAGAAGTTATCTTAAATCGTGTGAATATGCCGAGTTATCCCAATTCAATTTGTGCCGTTGTCAATCAGGGCACAGGCCGACTGCATGCCTGTCAATTCTCTTACACCTGTGATGGTATCCCTGAACGGATCTCTGAACCGAAAAGCTGGGAGCGTCTGGGAAAAATTGCAAAAATAATGATGAACGGGGCCCCGCGCGACTTGACCGATCAAGCCTCTCACTATCACACCACAGCCGTTCGCCCAAGATGGAGCCGCGTCTATCAACGTACAGCCCACATTGGGGATCACCTGTTTTATCGTCGAACAGATTAAAGGGGCATTCGGGAAATGTCCTCTTCGGCAGGACATCCCGTCAGCTAGAGGCCTCTCGTAACATCGTTTTAGAGGGTTTTTGCGACGATTGCGAACGTCGGAGAGACGCTTTGGAGTGTGAGGATGTCTGCTGGTTGGGTTTCACTGTCAATAATTATTTAAAACTTATCCACCTGTTTTAGAACAAAGCCCACAGGCGAGCTTCCTCTTTTCGCAAGCTCGTCTGTGGGCTTTGTTTGTGTTGGTGTCAGTTATGGACCTGTTGCGGATTTGTTCTGGTCCCTTGAGAGCTTATTCTGCGATCAAGGCGACACATTTGAAAGAAAGGCCGCTTAAATGAGCAACGGGACAGGAACAAAAACGGGATACGTCCAACGTGCGTTCGAGTTTGCGTGCGCCACAGCGTTTACCGCTGTTGTGGAACGCTTCTGTTATCTTGGCCTTATCAAGGATGTCTCCTTTTGGGCCCTGTCAGAGGCCAAGCCAAGATCGTGGGCGGAGGCAGTGCGCGCAGAGTACGTAGATGGTGCAATCAGCAGAACTTTGCAGACAGGCCCGACACCATAATCTGCCCGACACGTATCAATAGAGGCGATCATTTGCGGAACAGCGTGGGCCAGTGTGCGGTCGCCGCAGGCCGCGCCATCGGTCTGAGAGACGAAGGCGACGGTGCAAGCACAATGGCGAACGCGCTCCGCCATCGCAACATAAGTCGATGCTTTCTTGAGGGTCTCATTGGCTTGGCGAAGTTCTCGAACCGCGTGCTCCAGATCTTTGATACCATCCTTCTCAGCCGTCGTCAGCCCAGCACGCGTGCCAGCGCCACGCTCGGCCTGTTGACAGCACGAACGTAGACTGTCCGGCGCGCACCCAAGCTTGGGCGCAATCGCCCTGCAAGCGGCTGTATCGTGAAAATATTCTGAGCGGCTTTCTCGAAATAGTCAAACACCACGTTCGCGCAGTTCGGCTGGAGAGGCGG
>CAWUJT010000082.1:0-11207 GCA_963922715.1 uncultured Thalassobacter sp. | reverse complement strand
CACCTCACAGCATAAGTGCGCCTAAAGACAGGGGGACTGCCACCTAGAAAAATGTGTGCGATAGATCCTGATCAAGTTGTGCGATCCCGGATTACCCCATGTTCATGTGTCAGGCGCGAGAGATCATAATCGTGAAACACCATCGCCTGTCCGTCAGCTGACATCTGCACGTCCAGCTCAATCGCCCATCTGCCCTCAATCGCCGCCAGAACCGCCGCGCGGGAATTTTCTGGCCTGCCGGGGGCGTGCAGTGCGCGATGGGCAAACGGGCGGTCAAGAAAGCCTGTGGGCAGCATCAGGTGATCTCAAAAATACCTTCGATTTCCACAGCAACATTAAACGGCAACGCCCCCGCGGATACCGCAGAGCGGGCATGTCGCCCCGCCTCCCCAAGAGCCGCGACCAAGAAGTCCGAGGCGCCGTTGATCACCTTTGGCTGGTCGGTAAAATCCGGGGTCGAATTCACAAAGCCCATGAGCTTGATCACCCGTTGCAAACGATTGATGTCACCGTCACAGGCCATATTTACCTGCGACAGTAAAGCAATCGCACAAAAGCGTGCGGCTTGTGCCCCATCCTCAACACTGAGGTCCGCGCCAAGTTTTCCGGTGATCAGGCCGTCTGGACCCGCAGAGATTTGTCCAGAAACATAGAGTGTCGTGCCTTGCACAACATAGGGCACATAATTTGCCGCCGGTGTCGGTGGCGCAGATAACGTGATGCCAAGATTTTTAAGCCGCTCTGTGTGAGTCATTTTTGCCCCCTACATGTGTTTAAGTTTCGCGGAATGCGCGGTTGAAGTAATCCAAGACTGGTCTAACCAGGTAGACAATCGGGCTGCGATCTTCTGTTTTGATATAAGCCTCAACCGGCATACCAGGCAGAATAATGTTGTCCCCAAGGCGCTCAACCTCTCCTTGATTCAACGTGATTTCAGCCGCATAAAATGTTGCGCCCGTTGTTTCGTTCACAAATGCGTCTGCGGAAATTTGATCCACCGTTCCAAAGACCTCGGGTGTTGTTCGACTGTTAAAGGCAGAAAACCGCAGCGTCACCTCCTGCCCTGGGTAGACCTGATCAACATGGATGGCCGGAACTTCAGAGCGTATAACCAGCGGACGATCCTGTGGCACCAGATACAAAACCGGCTCTGCCGGGCTGATCACCGCGCGCTCCCCAAAAACGGCAAGGCCATAGATGATACCTGAAACGGGGGCACGAATGTCCATCCGTGACAGCTGCTCTTCTAAGGATAGCATCTGTTGAGCTTTCTCTGTCGCCCGAAATTGGAGATCACGAATTTCCGTGATCGCCTGCTCCCGGACCTGAGTGTCTATTCTTAGAATCTCGATATCCAATTCCGTTATCCGCCCGGAAAGTTCAGCCTCTTCCGCCAGGAAATCCCCGACTTGACCTTGCAGCCTGGCTTGCTCCCGCTGCAACCCCAGAACACGGGAGACTTGCGCAAGTCCTTTTTCCAGAAGATCTTGTTGGGCAGACAGTTCTTCCTGAATAAAGCCAAGCTGGATGTTCAGAGATGTTTGCTGTGCCTTTATCCCATCGACTTGCGCGTTTATTTGTTCCTTGCGGCGTTCAAGTTGTTCGATCTGACGTGTTCTGCTCTCATTACGGGCTTCAAACAACCGCTGTTGACCAGAGACGACTTCTGCAACCGCAGGATCTCTGTCCGCCTGTGTCTGCAAATCTTGCGCGATATCTATAGCCTCTGCCCCATCACGCTCTGCCGTCAGGCGGGCAATGCGGGCCTGTATCTCCCAATATTCACTGCGCACAATTTCGTAATTCGACCGCAAGAGCGTGTCATCCAGACGCAACAGGACCTGTCCGGATTGGACAATATCGCCCTCTTCGATGGAAATCTCAGAAACAACACCGCCATCGGGATGCTGCACAACCTGTCTGTTGCGCTCTACAGCGATTTGACCATTCGCAATCACAGCACCAGAGATCTCACTGAAAACAGCCCAAGAGCCAAAGCCCCCGAGAAGGACAATAAATCCCAGCCAGCCAATGCTGAGCGCACTTATGGCTGAATTTGTGCGTTTGCGGGCTTTGGTTACATCGGCTTCATCGACATCAATATTAGGCAATACCAATGATGCTGGTACGACTTTTTCAGACGTTTTTACGGGTTGTGTGTTTTCAGGCTGTGACTTCTGCCGTTTTTTTACAACGGCGGTGGGACGCTTTTGGGGCTCTTTTTTCATAGCACACCCCCGCCTTTGCCTTTGCTTTGCGAAATCGCTTCGGCATTTTGGACCATGCGGGCCAATACTTCTTCGCGAGGGCCGAAAGCTTGCACGCTGCCGCTGTCAAGAACAAGAAGTACATCACACTCCTGAATGGCGGCAGGTCGATGCGCGATAATGATGACGGCCTTCTTCTCATCTTTCATTCGCTTGATGGTGGCATTCAAAGCCAGTGTTCCGTTGTTATCAAGATTGGAATTTGGCTCATCAAGGACCAGAAGAACGGGGTTTCCATATAATGCCCGGGCCAAGCCGATACGCTGAACCTGGCCACCAGACAATCTACCTTGCATGGACGATAAAGGCGTATCATAGCCTTTGGGCAACTCGACGATCATATCATGAGCATCGGCTTGTTTTGCAGCTTGGATCACGGCCTCGGCATGGGCGTTTTGATCAAGGCGGGCAATATTTTCAGCCACTGTGCCATCAAAAAGCGTGACATTTTGGGGCAAATAGCCAATGTGACGTCCCAAAACATCGGGATCATATTGGTCCAAAGAGGCCGTATCGAGCCTGATTTTGCCTCCCGCGGGTTGCCAGGATCCTGTGACCACGCGGGCAAGTGTCGATTTACCCGCACCAGAGGGGCCGATAACCCCAAGGGCTTGCCCCGGGTTTAATTCAAACGAGACCAATCTGAGGCTGGCCTGATTCGCACCTGGCGGCACGACAGTAACCTGATTTAACAGAAGATGTGCTCTGGGAGGCGGTAGAGGCGTACGTTCTTGCTCGGGCGGAATTTGGCTAAGAAGCTCTATGATCCCGCGCCAACCGCGCTGTGCTGCGTGAACGATTTGCCACTGACCAATCGCTTGCTCAACAGGCGCAAGTGCGCGCCCTAGAAGAATGGACCCCGCAATCATTGCCCCTGCCGTCATTTCATTTTGCAGCACCAGATAGGCGCCCAAACCCAGCATAGCGGATTGTAAGAATAGCCGCAGGGTTTTGGTGGCAACTTGATAAAATCCAGATCGATCGGAGAAGGCGATCGTATCTGACAAAGAGACACTGCGCGCCCGCCCCCATCGTTCTAGCGCCGCTTTGCGCATACCAAGGGAAGACACAATATCGGCCCGTTCGGTCAGTTGATCCGCCATGTGGTTAGCAACTTGTGTGGCATAGTTTGATATCGCTAAAGGCTCCCGCGTGCGCATCTGGTTGATGATAGCAATTAAAATAAGCACGCCCCCACCAGAAACTGCCAATATTCCAAGCCAGGGGTGAAGAATGAAAATCACCACGAAAAAAAGCGGGGTCCAGGGAATGTCGAATAACGCCAGAAAAACAGGTGATGTCAAAAGCCGCTGGACAGATTCGAGGTCGCGCAATGGAGTTTTGCCCTGTGCCGCACTTGGGGCCACCGTGGCGCGCTTGAGGCTTGCTTCAAATATACGTTGGTCAAGCTCATTTTGAAATCGGGACCCGATCCGCGCCGCAAGCCTGCCCCGTGCATAATCCAGTACCCCCATCATGAGAAATAAAAACCCAATCAGAAGTGTCAAAGAAACGAGCGTTTCCTCTGACCGGCTGCCCAAAACACGATCATAAACCGACAACATGTAAAGTGGGCCCGTCAACATCAACGCATTGACACAGAACGAATAGATTGTGATGGGAACAAGCAGGGATGACACACGCAATCGTGCGCGCTTGATCTCTTGTTCACCCTTGGTGGTATCAAAATTTTTCATATGTTACTGCCGCAGAAAATCGCTATTGTCTTATTAGTGTCTAAAGACGATGCGTATTGATAATTGATATGTTATAAAATCTCAATTTCTTGATCATTACCCAAAAGTCTTGCACTATACCACATATCAGATCACTTAGGCAAAAATATGCATTTTGTTTTTCGTCAAAAAGTTCTGCGTGCTTTGGCTTTGGGATTCTATCTGCTGGCAGCTGGATGTTCCAAGCCCCCTGAAATTTCGACGGGAACATACGATCCTTTCGAAGCGCAAAACCGTCAGGTCCACAAAGTCAACCTCGCTTTGGACCGCGCCGTTCTCAAACCTGTATCAACTGGATATGGAACAGCTATTCCACGTCCCCTTCGACGCGGCATATCAAATGTTTCCGACAACCTTGATGCTCCTGCTGATATTGTGAACAATATCTTACAAGTTCGGCCGCGAAATGCGCTGACGACCACAGCCCGGTTTGTGATCAATTCAACACTTGGCGTTGCGGGCATTTTCGATGTGGCCAGTCAAATGGGGTTAGAAGAAAAGCCAACAGATTTTGGTGAAACCCTTTTTGTGTGGCGTGTCCCAGAAGGACCTTACACAGAGCTTCCTGTTTTAGGTCCGGCTACTGCACGCCATGGACTTGGGAGGGTTGTTGACATCCTCACCAATCCAACGCGACTGATCACCGCAAGCCCTGCAGAGGACATTGTCACAGCCACAAGCGTTGGCAATATCCTCGATACCCGTTACACAAATCGTGATACGATTGATGGCCTATATTATGAGAGCAGTGACAGTTATGCACAATTACAATCTATCTATCTTCAAAATAGACGTTTTGTTCTACGCCGCAATGCTGGAATAGCCGAAGATTATGCCGACATCTATGAGGATCCTTATGACTTCGAATAACATATCCCGCCGTATATTCCTTACTTGTCTGACTGCTTTGTCTATTACACCCCATCAAGTTTTTGCGTTTTCCGTCGAAGAGGCCCGGGATTTGGTTGGCAAGCTCGTCAGTGAAATCACAACTGTTATCAATTCAGGGCAGTCAGAAAATCAAATGATTGCAGAGTTTGAAAATATTTTGGTTCGCTATGGCGATATGCAAATTATTGCCCAATCTGTTCTTGGCATTGAATGGCGCAGCGCGAGCACATCCCAAAAAAGCGCCTTTACAGATGCCTTTCAAGGATATATCGCGCGCAAATATGGAAAGCAGTTCCGTGATTTCATTGGAGGGACAATTCAAGTTGATCGCGTCCGCCAAGTTCGGTCTTTTTATGAGGTGAAGTCCACCGCCCAAGTTCCCGGAAGCGCCCCGTTTGAAGTTGTCTTTCTTGTCTCTGATCGCTCTGGCGAAGAGAAATTCTTCAACATGATCGTGGAAGGCATCAATCTACGGACGACAGAGAATGTTGAAATCGGCTCTCTGCTCGATAAAAACCGTGGCAATCTAGATGCCATGATCGCAGAGTTAAGACAGATCGGATGATGTATCAATCGTTAATGTCGATCTTACGGGCCTCGTCCACCAACATAATCGGAATCGCATTGCGGATGGGATAGGCAAGACCGGCTGATTTTGAAATGAGTTCTTGTGCCTCTGCATCGTAGTGCAATGGCCCTTGTGTTTGTGGGCAGACCAAAAACTCCAAAACATGACGATCAACTTCCGACGTCATTGGACCAAATCCTCTCGTTCTCCGCCGCGTAACGAAAACTCGATTAATGTGACAATTGTTTCACGCCGTGTTTGAAGCGAAGGTGCCTCAAGCAGCGCTTGCTTCTCTTCTGGCTCAAACGGGCACAACATGGAAAGTGAATTGATCAAAAGTTCTTCGTCCGCCTCGCACAGGCTGTCCCAATCTGTGGACAACTCCTGAGCTTCAAAATAGCGTTTCAGAAGGTCTAAAAATTGCGTACGTTCAAAACGATCATCGGTTTCCGCTTTGCCAAGATCACGTGCGAAACCATCCCAACTCACGTCTGCTTTAAGATAAGGCGTAAACCCAGAGACTTCACGTAGAATCCGAAAGCGGCTCGCACCTGCAAGCGAAATCATGTAGCGACCGTCTTCTGTTTCTGAGAATTGTGTTAAACGCCCTGCGCATCCAATTTTATGCAGAGTTGTGGCCCCCCTGCCGCCGTTTGGTTGCACCATGCCAATCAAACGATGCGAGGTTTTCAAACAATCCTCAATCATCTGCAGATATCGCGGCTCAAAAATGTGAAGCGGTATCCGGGCTCTGGGCAAAAGAAGCGCCCCTGTTAATGGAAACACAGGAATGGTTTGTGGGAGATCTGAGTCTAATATCATATGCTACAGATAGGACCGAGTCCGGGTTAGGCAAAGATCATTGATGAAAGTCTGCGTCGGCCCTTTAAAACAATCGGATCTTGCGGTTGCAGGGCATCAAATATCGTGAAAAGTTGTGTCTTCGCGGCTCCATCATTCCACTCTCGATCATGCTTGAACAGTTCCAAAAGCTGATCCACCGCGGCCTCTGTGTCACCGGCAGCTTGCAGCGCGTTGGCAAGATCAAAGCGCGCTTGATGATCGCTGGGGTCTTTCGCGACTTTACGGTGCAGATCATCCAATGGACCAGCATTTTGCGCTTGTTTCGCCAATGCGATTTGCGCCTGCACCGCCTCAAACGCCTTGGTCTGGATCACAGCATCGGGGGCCACTTGCGCCAGACCTTCAGCCTTTGTCACATCGTCTAAGGCAAGATGGGCGCGGATAAGGCCTGTATAGGCTGCGGCATTCTGGTCATCTTCTGCCAAAATCGCTGCAAAGGTCTGGGCGGCATCCACCGCAGCCCCTTGGGACAACATCTCTTCGGCCATAGTGATCGCCTCTTCTAGACCGCCGCCGGCCTCTGCGCCGCCTTGTGCGGCCACACGTTCAACAAATGCCACAACTTCAGCCGGGCTCAAGGCGCCTTGAAATCCATCGATGGGCTGCCCTTGCCAAAAGGCATAAACGGTGGGGATGGATTGAATACGTAGTTGCGCGGCAATGGCTTGGTTCTGGTCGATATTGACCTTTGCCATTGTCACCGCACCGTTTTTCTTGACCACAGCGTCTTCCAGAAGCGGCCCAAGAGTTTTACAGGGACCACACCACGGGGCCCAAAAGTCCACGATCACTGGGGCTTGCATCGACGCCTCAATGACATCGACCATGAACGTCATTTCTGTCACGTCTTTGACTAAGCCCTCCGGCGTGGCGTTTGGCTTGGTCCCTAAATTCAAGTCCATGGATTTCCCTCCATCTAAATACACGAGATATATGGACGTTTAGATTTGTGCTGCCAAGAGCCCAGAGGTCTTTATGGATAAAGATGCATCTATGGTTCAAAGTTTGCGCTCGCTGTATGGCTGACAAGCGATCACAGAATTTTTAACAATGGTGTATTTCTCTTAGACCGCAGGCAGTCCATAGCTTTAACATCAATCTGGAGGTTACTAAAATGACAAAACTCGTCCACAGCATGGTCAGAGTGCTTAATGAAGACGCTTCGGTTGACTTTTACAGGTCGGCCTTTGGACTGGAAATCAAAGATAGGCTCGACTTCGAAAATTTCACCTTGATTTATATGGTCACGGAAAGTTCAGACTTTGAGCTTGAGTTGACCGTCAACAAAAGCCGGACAGAGCCCTACGCACTTGGCGACGGCTATGGACATCTTGCCGTCGTGGTCGACGATCTTGAAAAAACCCATGCAGACATCAGCGCAACAGGGGCAATGCCAAAAGATATTGTGGATTTCAAACCTGGAGGAACGCGAATTGCGCGGTTTTTCTTTGTCTCCGATCCCGACGGATATCAAATCGAAGTGATCGAGAGGGGCGGCCGCTTTGTTTGATGGCCATATAAACATATAGAATATATAGACAGAAAGGAAGGAACTTATGCTTTATCTCCTTAATTTTACCGTTGAATATGATGCAACAATGGCACAGCAAGGATTGCTTGGTGTCTGGGCTGAAGAAGCCGAAGCTGCCCTGGGTGCGAAATCCGCGGGGGTTGTGACAGATCTTTGGAAGGTTGTTGGCGAACGCAAAGTTGTGGCGATCGTCGATGTCGAGGATCCAGATACTTTAGATCGGATTTTGTTTGACTTACCGATCATGCAAAAGATGGGTCACCATGTGCAGGTCGATGTCAAATCGCTGCGGCGGTATGAAGATTTCGCTGCCGATGTCAAAGAGCGCGTGGGCCGATAGACCTATGTGAATCCTTTAAAATAGAGCTCAATGCCTTTGGTCAAGTGACATTGAACGCCAGCGGGGCAACGGTTTGGAAAAGCCCAGTGGCTTTGAGCTTCTCCATCACGGATAACGGCGGCGGCGCATCCAGATAAAGAAGCGCGATCGCGTCGGCGCCTGCTGTCGATCGGCCTAATGTGAAATTCGCGATATTGACGTTGTTTTCGCCCATGGTTTGCCCCAACGTCCCGATGATACCAGGGATATCCTCATTAGTGGTATAGAGCATATGGGCGCCCACTTCGGCATCGATATTGATCCCTTTGATCTGAATGAACCGCGGCTTGCCATCGGAAAATACGGTTCCGGCTATAGACCGTTCGCGTTGATCAGTCCGAATGGTGAGTTTGATATAACCGTCAAACACGCCTGATTTGTCTTGGCTGGTTGTGGAAATAGCGATCCCGCGCTCTTTCGCGATCACAGGGGCAGAGACCATGTTGACATCTGGATTGACCGATTTCATCAATCCTGCAATCGCTGAACAGTTGAGCGCCTCTAGGTTCATCTGAGACACGGTGCCATTATACAGGATGTCGATCGACAAGATCGGCTCTGCCGTCATTTGACCGACAAATGCTCCCAGATGCTCGGCCAATTTGACCCAAGGGCCCATCACCTTGGCCTCTTCTGCCGTCACAGACGGCATATTGAGCGCATTTTCCACCGCTCCGGTCAGCAGGTAACTCGACATCTGCTCGGCCACTTGCAGCGCCACGTTTTCTTGGGCTTCGGTGGTTGCGGCCCCCAGGTGCGGGGTGCACACGACATTGGGTAAGTTAAACAGCGGACTGTCAGTGGCAGGTTCTACCGCGAACACATCAAAAGCGGCGCCCGCCACATGGCCCGATTTCAACAGCGCGACCAAGGCGGCCTCATCCACAAGGCCACCGCGCGCGCAGTTGATGATGCGCACCCCTGCCTTGGTTTTGGTAAGCGCCTCTGCCGACAGCATGTTTTTGGTTTGATCGGTCAGCGGCACATGCAGCGTGATAAAATCGGCGCGGGTGAGAAGATCATCCAACTCAACTTTTTCCACACCCATTTTATCCGCGCGATCTTGATTGAGAAACGGATCATAGGCGATGACTTTCATCTTTAGCCCACGGGCGCGCTCACAAACGATAGAGCCGATGTTGCCTGCCCCAATGACGCCGAGTGTCTTGCCCGTCAGCTCAACCCCCATGAATTTGGATTTTTCCCATTTGCCCGCATGGGTCGAGGCGGAGGCTTCTGGAATTTGCCGCGCCACCGCAAACATCATCGCAATCGCATGTTCCGCCGTGGTGATCATATTGCCAAAGGGTGTGTTCATCACGATCACCCCCTTTTTCGAGGCAGCAGGTTTGTCGATATTGTCCGTGCCAATCCCCGCGCGTCCAATCACCTTGAGATTGGTGGCCGCGTCCAAAAGCTTTTCTGTGACTTTCGTGGCCGAGCGTATGGCCAGGCCGTCATAATCGGGGATGGCGGCCAAAAGCGCCTCTTTATCTTTGCCCAGATCGGGGCGAAAATCGACATCAATCCCCCGGTCACGAAAGATTTGAACGGCGGTTTCAGAGAGTTTGTCAGAGACAAGTACTTTAGGCATGGTTCTAAGCCCTTTAATATGTTGTTTAAGCGGAAAAATCTTCTTAGACGTTCAATTCGGCGCTGTAGGCCCAGTCGATCCAGGGCATCAAAGCCTCTAGGTCCTGGGTCTCGACTGTCCCGCCACACCAGATGCGCAAGCCAGGGGGCGCATCGCGATAGGCACCAATATCAAAAGCCACCTCTTCTGTTTCCAACCGCTTGGCGATGGCTTTGGCAAAAGCGGCGACGTCAGAGATTTCAGGATTGGTGAATTTCAAACACACAGAGGTGTTGGAGCGCGTTGCCGGATCTTCGGCAAGATTGGCAATCCAAGCTCTGCTTTCTACGAAATCATGTACCACTTGGGCGTTTGCCTCCGCCCGCGCAATCAATGCCGACAATCCACCCAAGCTTTCGGCCCATCTGAGGGCAAACAGATAATCCTCCACACAAAGCATAGAGGGCGTGTTGATCGTGGCCCCTTCAAAAATGCCGTCAATAAGCTTTCCCCCTTTGGTTAGGCGAAAGATTTTCGGCAAGGGCCAGGGCGGGGTATAGCTTGCCAGCCGTTCGACGGCGCGGGGGCTGAGGATGAGCACACCATGGGCCGCCTCTCCCCCCAACACTTTTTGCCAGGAGAATGTCGTCACGTCGAGCTTATCCCACGGCAAGTCTTGCGCAAAGGCCGCTGACGTTGCATCGCAGAGCGTCAGCCCAGAACGATCTTCAGGGATCACGTCGCCATTGGGCACCCGCACACCAGACGTTGTTCCATTCCAAGTAAAGCAAACATCGGTATCAAAATCGACCTGTTTGAAATCAACAAGCGCACCATAGTCCGCAGTCAGAACGTCCGCATCAATCTTGAGTTGCTTGACCGCATCCGTCACCCACCCAGCACCGAAACTTTCCCAAGCCAGCAACGTTGCTTTGCGTGCGCCCAGCAAACTCCACATGGCCATCTCATAAGCGCCGGTATCAGAGGCCGGCACAATTCCAATTCTGTATGTTTCAGGAACACCCAGGATTTTCCTGGTCAGTTCAATTGCCTCTTTCAGCTTTGCTTTGCCCACGCCAGAGCGATGTGATCGCCCGAGTGCGGCATCGGCAAGCGCTTGATGTGTCCATGTTGGGGGTTTGGCACATGGGCCAGAAGAAAAACGCGGATTCTGTGGCCGCGTAGCAGGTTTGTGATCCATTTTGGATATCCTTCCAGATATGTCGCCCCTCGTTGGGGAGGGGTGTCCCAAGAGCCAAATACTTCAAACATAGACAAATATGCAAGACATAAAGCGGTTTGCTGCACCGATTCCCGCAGGCTCTGTTGCAAACTTTTTGCGCTGGGATCATTTGTTTAGCCGAGAATGATCGAGGGGATCTATGATGAATGATTTCA
>CAWUJT010000081.1:0-11208 GCA_963922715.1 uncultured Thalassobacter sp. | reverse complement strand
GCGGCTGAAGACGCGCTTACACAAATCTTCGAAGACCGCGTGCGCGAGGGATCACAAGCACAAGCTGCCATCGTTGTGATGAGCGCGGATGGCGCGGTGCGGGCGATGGTGGGCGGGCGCGACACACGGGGGGCCGGTTTGTTCAATCGCGCCACCCAAGCCAGACGTCAGACTGGATCGTCCTTCAAACCCTTTGTATATGCAGCAGCCCTTGATCTTGGGAAGCGCTTCGATTCGATCATTTTTGACGGGCCGCTTACAGTTGATGTGCCGGGTTCAGGCCCTTACAGTCCGCAAAACTACAGCAACGCGTTTTATGGAGACGTCACACTCACCCAAGCTTTGGCGTTGTCACTGAACACAGCCGCCGTGCGCATCTCCGAAAAGGTTGGTCGAGAAACAGTCCGTGCTGTGGCAGCACAATTCGGTATCGAAAGCGATCTCGCCGACGGTCCAGCATTGGCACTTGGTGTTTCCGAAAGCACACTGCTTGAGATGACAGGCGCTTATGCAGGTATCCTTAACGGGGGAACCTCTGTCACGCCTTATGGGTTGCGGACGCTCCGCCTCAGAGGGGAAGACACTCCACTCATGAAACAATCGGGAGGGGTGGGAGAACGCGTGATCCAAGAAACCTCCGCCCGACAACTGGTCTACATGATGTACCAAGTGGTTGAGATGGGATCAGGGCAGCGTGCCAAACTAACGGACGGTCGCCCAGCTGCCGGTAAAACCGGCACAACCCAAGCCGCTCGGGATGCATGGTTTATTGGATTTACGGGCGATTATGTGGCGGGTATCTGGATGGGCTATGATGACAATACACCGCTTACTGGTGTCACGGGTGGTGGCCTGCCCGCCGAAATATGGCGAGAGACAATGTTGCGTGTCCATGACGGTATGGAACAGACGCCGCTGCCGATGATTGATCCTATCATTGACGATCCTGAACCACGGGCAACGGTGCAATCACCGCCCTCAACGGAGGATGGGTTTTTGAATTTCTTGCAAGGGATTTTTGGCGGCAATTAGTCAGGTGTGACGCAGTTACAAAATGTCTTCTTATCAAAGCCTAAAGTGCGCTAAACAGTCTTTGCGTTGGCCAAGCGTCCGCCGGCAACTCTAACCGACTTTGCTCCGCCCGGACAGCGGCGCGCGTGCCCGCGCCAAGAATGCCATCGATGCCGCCGACATCATGCCCACGGGCCGCCAATACGCGTTGCAGCACTTTCATTTGATCGCCATTGAGGCCAGGTTCGGGGGCACGTGCGTCAAAAACGGGCGCACCGCTCAACCGGGTTCCGAAATAGGCGGCTGTCAGAACGTAGACAAAACTCTGGTTCCAGTCGAAATACACATTGAAATTGTCAAACGCCAAAAAGGCGGGGCCCTTATGACCCTGCGGCAAAATAAGAGAAGCTTGTTGCTCATGGCCAGCCGTGCCGTGACGGGGACGCACTCCAAGCTTTTCCCATTCGCCGATGGAACGCTTTGTTTGCAAGCCAGCCAAAGACCAATCCATTTGAGCTGGAACAAAAGCCTCAACCAGCCAGGGCTCATTCGGTCTCCAGCCTAAACCGCTCAGCATGTTTGCTGCTGACATCAACGCATCGGGGGCAGATGTCTTAAGCGTGACATGTCCATCGCCATCCCCGTCAATGCCGCGCTCTAGGATGTCACCCGGGAGCATTTGCACCATGCCAATCTCGCCCGCCCAAGCGCCGGTCGTGCGCTGTGGGTCAAAATCCCCCTGGCTATAAAGCTCAAGGGCAGCAAAAATTTGCGGACGGAAAAGCTCTGGCCTGCGGCAATCATGGCTTAGGGTGACCAGAGAATTTAACGTGTTGAAATTTCCCTGAAAAGCCCCGTAGTCGGTTTCAAAGGCCCAAAATGCCAGCAAAACACCCCGCGGAATACCATAGCGTGCCTCGATGCGATCAAAGACGGCATCGTATCTTTCCGCATTACTGCGCCCGCGACCCAAACGGTCCGCACTGATCAAACGACGCGCGAAATCGGTGAAGGGCAGTTGGAAAACACTTTGCCGACGATCTGCTTGTAAAGTCGCGGGATCTTGTTCAACGCGGGCGAAGAACCGATCAACCATGGATTGTTCGAAACCGCGCATCCGCGCTTCCTCTTTCAGGCCGTGCACGAAATTCGAAAAAGAGCCCCCGCATTGCGCAAAAACAACCGTCGGAAAAACCAAACCGCAAGCGAATATGAGGATTAAGTGTCGCTTCATCTCACCCTCTTAGGTTTTGTGATTTGTAGATGTATACATAGCCCTTAGTCTTATAACGTGACCGAGGTCAAAAGCCCAAAAACAAATGCCGCGCCGACAACAATTTTCCAAACACGCCAAAGAATGACACAACTGTCTTCAATCGCTTCAACATCGGGGTCACGAATGCCTTTCGGATGGATCCAGGGCTCATCATGAATTTTTCCCTCGTAAACGCGCGGCCCAGATAGAGGGGTATCAATCACAACGGCCATTGCGGCCTCTGGCCAGCCTGCATTGGGACTGCGATGCGTGGGGGCATACTTATTGACCAAGTGCCAGTCATCATGTCTGTTATCGCAAACAAGGATCAAAAAGGCCGTAATCCGTGCCGGTATCCAGTTCAACAGATCATCAAGTTTCGCCGTTGCCCAACCAAACTCCCTAAGCCTTTCTGTCTTATAACCAATCATAGAGTCCGCCGTGTTGATGGCTTTGTAGATCAATATTCCAGGAAGACCCAAAATCATAAACCAAAAAACCGGGGCCACCACACCATCGCTGAGGTTTTCAGCTGCAGATTCAATCGCCGCGCGCCCCACAGCATGAGTATCCATCTGCTCTACATCGCGTCCAACGATTTCAGCCACAGCTTCCCGACCTTTTTCCACAGATATTCCGAGACCATCTGCAACGGCCTGAACGTGATCCACAAGGCTTTTATGGGCCAAAAGGATCGCGGCGATGATCGTTTCAAATATCCAACTGAACGGAAGAATGCTGATGATAAAACCCAAAAGACCAAATCCGACAACGAGGATTGCAACCGCCTTCATGCCTTCTTGTCGTTGTTTGGGGGGGGCATTTAAACGGCTCTCAAGTTTGGCAACCGCCTCCCCCATCAAAACGGCGGGATGTTTTATTCTTTTCCAGATTTCTTCCGGCTCCCCAACAACAGCGTCCAAAAGTAAAGCGAGAAACAAACTCATCGAAGTGCCTCCGACAATCTATCAAGATCCTGCTGCGACTTGTGCAATCCCAATCTGATCCAGTGATCGGAATATGGGAAAATGCGCGTTAGAATTTTCGCCTCAGCCAGTTTGTTATGGATGTGGAACGCGTTTGTGACATTGTAAAGACGAAAGAGTGGCGTTCCACCAATAATTTGCCACCCCACAATCTCATCCAAACGGGCTGCATCTCGAACTAACCGTAAGCGTGTCATTTCCGACCAATGTTTATCTTGCAAGGCCGCCGTGCCGATGCGTAAGGCAGGCCCCGCAACAGGCCAGGGTCCAAGCAATTCCGCAAGTCGGGAAATGATGTCAGGGGATGCAATTGCAAAACCCAGTCGTAGGCCCGCCAACCCCCAGAATTTCCCGAAGCTTTTCAGCACAATAACATTCGGGGCTTCACTAAATGAGATGTGAGATGCTTCTGGTATCACGTCGCAAAAACTTTCATCGATGACAAGTGGATGACCGTTTGTTTCCAGGGTCCAGACATGTCCGTCCGGGTTGTTTGGATGCACAACAACCCGCGCTTGATCGCTGCGATCCACAATTTTCCATCCATGGTTGCTGAAGGCCGCAGCGTGTTCATTGTATGTGGGGTGAGGAATTTGAACGTCACCCCTGGTAAACAGGGCAGGAATACGCGCAATCAGTGCCGATGCGCCGGGTGCAGCAAGGATGTCGGCACCATTTGGCACCTGCCAAAAAGCGCGTGCGGCTTGCAGTAAATCCCCGATGGCATAATGATCTGGAAGCGCAGTCCAATCGTCTTGCAGCAACTTTGGAAGTGGATACGGCACGGGGTTGATCCCGGTGGATAGATCAATCCACTCAGAACGTTTCCCCCCCCACCTCTCTATTGCAGCATCCAAACCGCCGCCATGATCGCGGCGTTGTCTCACACCGGTCATGGTTCTGTTAAAGGCAGATGTCGTGTTATAAAATGGCCTTTAATTTCCTCGGGCCAGTGTTTGAAGGGAACTTGTCCTGTCTCGCTTTCTGCATGTTGCAGGGCATATCTGACGATTGCTTTTGCCACATGGGCGGTTGGTGCAAACTTACCAAGAGTATAACTTATTTTTCCAGGCGCTTGAACAGTTAAATTGCAAGCACGGCGGCATCCCATAAGGCAAGAGTGCCTACGAATACGTAAGCTGTCGTGCTTTGCGGCTTGTTTTTCGATGAGTTCGGCAAGCCGCTCACCATCAGTTGGTTTATTAGCCGCAACATCCCAATTTTTGCGCTTGCAGGTGTCACAGATTGTCAGTGTGGTAGGCATGAATTGACCATCATTTTTATTAATCTCCTTATGTCACTTCAACTTCGGTGGGCGCTGGGGATCAAGCCCTATATTCACCGCCAAAGATTGAAAGGGTTCTTTTTGTGGAAAATTGATCTTCAAACCGTGCCGCTCCAGCGCCGCGATGATGGGATGATCCTCTGCAAAGAAACCCACATCAAGCAATGTGCTCGAAAAGCCGGAAAAGGCTAAAGCTTCAGACATCATGGAAGACAAGGAAGATTCTGCTTCAGGTTTTGCACCAACAAAAGCAATAAGATGCGCGGTGTTCCCAGAAACATAGTGAACACCCACGATGTAGGCACAGATCGCCAAACCATACGCGTGTGACAGTTTGCCAGAAATAGACGTGATGATGCCTTCTGAAAGCCCCTGAGGTGGGGACACACCAGAAATTTGTTCATCGATCGGGTTTGGGTGTGTTCTTATAAAGTCTGCGAGCCATATGAGTGTTTCTGGTGATAAAAGTTCGGCGCTCTGCGCAACTTCTGGATTGAGCGCCAGCCCAAGGGCCTCAGATGCCAGCAACGGGATCAAATCGCGCCCGTAAAACGCTGCATAAGCACTGGTTTTTGTGCTGAAGTCTGTAAGCCTGTCTAATGTGTCAAACCCTAAGACATACTTTATGCGATCAATCTCTATGACAGATGGGGTGATAGCATCCCCATCTGGTGCGTGATCCAGCAAAACGAAAAGCTCTGTCTCAACCAAGCAAGAATAGAAGGTGAGATAACTCTGCTCATCATCCTCTGTGATTTGTAAACTGGCATGGGTTTTATCCAGCGGTGTCATACAGAACCTCAGAGATTGTGCGACGCAAACTGGGCAAGAGCTCTGCCTCGAACCAAGGGTTTTTCTTCAGCCAGGCTGTATTGCGCCAGGATGGATGCGGCAAGGGAAAAACGGCGGGGGCACAGTCGCGCCATTTACGCACGGCCTCTGTGACCGATTTTGTTTTTAAGTGCCAGCGTTGCGCATAACCTCCCACCAGTAAGGTGAGCTGGATTTTCCCAATGTCTTTCAGGGCTTGCACCCGCCAGGTTTTCGCACAGATCGGTGGCGGCGGAAGGTCTGACCCTTTGCTGTCATAACCGGGAAAACAGAAGGCCATAGGTAAAATCGCGATACGTGTTTGATCGTAAAATACGCTGTCGTCCAAGCCCATCCAAGCGCGCAGACGATCGCCGGAGGGATCATCAAAAGGCTTGCCAGACGCATGCACCCGCGCGCCCGGTGCTTGACCTGCAATAAGTATCCGCGCACCGGGCTGGAACCAGACGATAGGCCGGGGCGCATGCGCGGTTGCGGTGGCCTTAAAGCGGTCGGCGCACAGCGTGCAGGTGGTGATTTGCGTTGTTAGAGACATAACAACAAACTGACTGACATCGTGTATGACCGCAAGGTTTCAACGACGGAGTTCTTCAAGCACGCATTTTCGCGCCCACAAAAAAGAGGCGATAAGCCGTCGGCACGAACAACAATGTGAGGGGGGAGGCCAGAAACAACCCGCCAATCATCAATGTGGCCATCGGCTCAAACAACGTACCTCCGAACAAGGCCATTGGCAAAAGCCCCAGCATCGTTGTCAGCGATGTCAGCATGACGGGCGTTACCCGCTTTTTCGCAGCCACGACAATCGCATCATCGAGCGGTAAAGTGGCCCTTTCAATATCAATTTGATCAATCAGAACAATCGCATTGTTAATAATGATCCCCATCAAAGACAGTAAGCCAAGGATTGCGAAAAAAGACAGCGGCATGTCGGCAGCAAAAAGCGCAATCGGTGCCCCCGCGACAATCAAAGGGATTGTCATAAACGTCAGCGTCACACGTCTGAAAGAATTGAACTGGAACACCAATGCCGTGATCATAACAAGAAGGGCATAGGGCAAACCGGCGGCAAGATCGGAATAGGCCTCTGCAGCATCCGCGGATTCCCCCCCTATTTCGATGGTGTAAAACTCTCCCAAGTCGAGCGTGTCCAGGACAGGCTGGATAAGGGCCTCGACCTCAGAGGCGGACAGCGTGCCACTTTTGGCCGATATCGTAATCTGCCGGACTTGGTTTTCCCGACGCAGTTGCGAAAATTCAAGCGTCGGCTGGAAGGTCGCAAGTTGATCCAGAGACACGAGCGCGCCATTGGCCGGCACGCTCAGGTTGGACAGATCTTCGAGGCTGTTGCGAAACGCTTCTTCTGACCGTACGACAATGGGAATAGAGTCTGCCCCGTCCCGGAACGTGGAATACTCCGTACCAGACAGAAATGTATCGAGCACATCTGAGACATTTGAGGACGTCACGCCGAGTTCCCTGGCCTTCTCTTGCAGAATGTTGACCCCGATTTTCAGCGTTTTATTGCCCCAGTCATTTTGATTGAGGATGATATCCGGCACCTTTGCAAAGCCCGCTTCGATTTTACGTGCGGCTTGAAGCATCGTGTCGGCATCTGGGCCTGTTATAGAAATTTCAACGATGCCAGACTCGGATCCCCCCATGGACAAGCGTGTCACCCGTGCCCTGGCTTCAGGGTGCTGTTCCCAAAGGTAATCGCGTGCGCGCTCTGCCGCGATAACGGCCCCCGCGAAGTCTTCTGTATTAACCACAAGGAACGCGCTGGACGGATCAACATCTGCAGGCGCAAGGGCCAGATAGAAACGTGGGCCCCCGTGTCCCACAAACAAGGTTGTGTTTTTGACTTCTGGGTTTGCGCTTTTATCGGACAGCCAGGCTTCGACTGATTTTGCGTTGCGCTCTGTCTCAGAAATTGATGTGCCCTTGGGGTAGTCGAGGTAAATCAAATACTCGGCACGCTCACTGAGGGGAAACATCTCTGACCGCAAATTGCCAAAGATCGTCCCGCCCAACACAACCAAAAGATAGCTGGCTAAAACAACGGGCACACCCCAGGGTAGCAGACGTTTGATAAATATTGCATAGTAACGGACCAAGGCTGTTTCATCGCTGTCCACCTTACGCGGCCTGAGGAAACGCGCCGCCAAGAATGGCAGAAAATAATGCGCCGTCACCCATGACCCGCCCAGCATCACGGCAACCACAGCCCCAAGGGAAAACGCAAACTCTCCCGTTGTGCCTTCAAGTATTAACATAGGAATAAAGGCAGACACGGTTGTGATGGAGGCTACGGCGAGGGGCACAAAGAACTGACCCCCGGCGGCGATTGCTGCGTCAGATGGATCTACTCCGTCACAGACTTTCGCTTCAATATCTTCAACGACGACCAATCCGTTATCAACCAAAAGGCCCAAAGAGATGATCACGGCGGCAATGGAAATTTGTTCCAAATCCACCCCCAGCAAGGTCATGCCCAGCAGTGCGAAGCCAACCGTAAATGGGACGATGCTTGCGATAATAATGGCCGGGCGTAACCCAAGGAAAATCATCATCACCAGAAAAACGACCAAGAATGTTTGCATCACATTGGAAAGCGCGTTGTTGATGGCGGCTGTGACATTTGTCTCTTGGAACGTTGAAATGTTGAATGAAATACCAATCGGTTGATCGGCTTCTAAGCGGATCAACTCCTGTCTAAGCGTTTCTCCTATTTTCTGGATGTCTCTGTCGTCTGCCATCTCCACACTGGCAAGGATTGCAGGCACCCCGTTGAAATATATCGGGTTTTCAACAGGCTCAACATATCCGCGTCGCACAGTCATCAGATCGCGCAACCGAACCAGTTCCCCAGTTTGTAGTTGCGTCAGGACGTTTTCGAGTTCTTCAATCGAATTCAGATTGCCGTTGGCTTCGAGTATTATCGTTGTGCCCGAGGCATCAATTTCCCCTGCTGGCAGAATGACATTCTGCGCTTGCAAATCCGCGAGAACAGATTGGAATTGTATGCCGATTGCCGCCAGCCTGCGATTGTCGATTTCCAACCAAATCCGTTCGTCTTGCACGCCTGACAAGGAAACTTTGGTAATCCCGTCCAACAGATAGAGCCCACGTTGCAGAGCTTCGGCCGCCTCTTCGATTTCTGCGTAGCTGAACCCCTCTCCGGTCACAGCAATTGTGGCGATTGCAACATCCCCGTAATTTGTGTTGACGTTTGGTCCCAGCGCACCCTGGGGTAAATCCTGCCTGGCCTCGTCCATTTTGTTGCGCAAGTCTTGAAAGGCTCTTTCCAAATCTTCGCCGCCGATAGAATCATATATCGTAAGCGTCAGTTGCGCTTGCCCAACAGTGATCAGGGTTGAAATATCCTCGACTTGCGTAAGTTCGCGGGCCGCGCGCTCAAGCGGAACGGCCAGGAGATCTTCAACACGTTCGGGTGACATGCCTGGAAATTGGACTGTCACCAGAGCGTTGCGAATGGTCAAAGCCGGATTTTCACGCTTTGGCAGAGATTGATAGGTCAGCATCCCGATCAGAAGGATGCCCATCATGGCCAGAACCGTCAGCCGGGACTTATTCATCCCAAATCGTGTGAGGCTGTCCATGGTGCGTTAGTCCGTTTGCAAAAGTTTAACGTCTTGGCCATCGCGCAAGAAGGACACCCCGGCAGAGGCCACACGTTCCCCTGCCGTAAGTCCATCGATCACCAGAAGAGAGCTTTCTTGAATGCCCCCAATTTTGACGTCCCTTCGCACCACAGTCGACGTGTCGGGATCAAAGACGAAAACGCCCAGTGTGGCCAACGTATCAAGCCCCGTGGATTGCGCAGAAAGATCATCCTTAATCGCTGCACTTAATGGGATTGTGTACCCTTGGGTTGTGGCGCTTGGAAATTCTAAGCTCGCCTCAACAGCCATGCCAGCTTTCAGTAAAGGATGGCTGTCTTTTAGCTCCAGAACGATGGGGAAACTGGACACAGCATCGGCCCGCGACCCGATTTCGCTAACCACAGCATCAAGTGTAATATCTGGGCGATCGGCCAAGCGCACTGTGGCTTCTTTGCCAACCACCAATCTGTTCACAATATCAAAGTTGACAGAGAACGCGACTTCAAAGATATCGGCCGGGTAAATGGAGGCCACCGGCAAGCCAACAGACACTGTCGAGAACGACTGCGCATCGACCGAGCTTATGATGCCCTCAAATGGAGCAATCAAAACAGATTTACTAAGGTTTTCTTCGGCCGTTTCCAAAGAGGCTTGGGCTTGTTCGACGGTAGCTTGGGCCGTTGCGGCCTGTGTCTCAGCATTGTCGACAACGACTTTTGTGGTGGCCCCTCGGGCAAATAAATCTTGCTGCCGTGCAAACGTGTCTTGGGCATTTTTGGCCGAGGCCTCGGCCTGTGCCAAAGCGGCTTGGGCGTTTTGTACTTGAAGCTGCAACGAGGCCGGATCAATGCGTGCGATCACCTCGCCCTGCGCAACCTTTTGCCCAACATCAAGGTTCAGCTCCAGCAGTCTGCCCCCTGTTTCAAACGAGAGTGTCGTGACTTGACTGGCCTCTAAAACCGCTGGAAAACGCCGAATACGCACGTTCTCAATTTCCTGCACAAGGTGTGTCTTGAGGCCGCGAACTTTGATCTCTGCGGTTTCTTCTTCTTGGCAGCCTGACATGAAAATGACCGAGACAAAAAGAAACGGAAGCGAACGTCTCATAGAGGTCCCCCAGCGGTAATTGTGTCTTATGTAGCGGTTAGCGTATGTCTCAAGCAGCGTCTACCAATTTTGAAGATTTTGGTGGGCGACCTTGGAATCGAACCAAGCGTGCGTCTCCGCGAGGGAGTTACAGTCCCCTGCCACACCTTGCGGCCTGTCGCCCACTGAGTGGTTGAGATATAAAGATGCAAAGCTGTCGTCAATGACAAAGTTCAAAAGGGATCAGAATGAAAAAACCGATCTGGGTTATCAACAAAGAACGCAAACAGCGCACAGAGAACCTTTCGACGATTTGGTTATTCGGGCTCCATGCTGTGCGTGATGCTTTGGAAAATCCCCGTCGTGAAAAACAACGTCTAATTGTGACACGCAATGCCGCCGACAAACTCGAAGCGGCCATTGCGCAAAGCGGTCTTACTCCTGAAATCGCAGATCCGCGGCGGTTTCCTGCGCCGCTTGATCCCACGTCGGTCCATCAGGGGGCCGCCCTCGAAGCCCTGCCACTTGACTGGGGGGGACTTACGCACATTCCGCGTGAAGATACCGACAGAGTGGTGGTATTGGATCGCGTGACCGATCCGCACAACATTGGTGCTATTTTGCGCTCAGCAGAAGTTTTTGGTGCGCATGCTGTTTTGGCACCACACCGTCATTCCGCCCCGGAAACAGGTGCCCTTGCAAAGGCGGCCTCTGGTGCTCTGGAAAGACAGCCCTACATACGGGTACCGAACCTTGGCAATGCAATGCAAACTTTGAAAGACATGGGGTATCTTTGCATCGGTTTTGATGGCCAAGCGGACCATGCACTTTCCGAATTTGAACATCATGTTACCAATCGTCCGCTTGCCCTTGTGTTCGGTGCGGAGGGGCCAGGATTAAGGCCACGCACCCTACAATTGTGTGATCATCTTCTGAGGATCGACGCAGCTGGAGATTTTGGGTCCCTGAACGTTTCGAATGCGGTTGCAGTGGCCTTATATGCGACACGAGCCAAAGAATAAGGAGCCGCCGTGCGTACGCAACATAACGTGATCACATGCTATTATTGTGGGCGGAAAACAGTTCTGCAGCCAACTGCACGCGGTGGGCATGAATTGGCCTGTGGGT
>CAWUJT010000080.1:0-11287 GCA_963922715.1 uncultured Thalassobacter sp. | reverse complement strand
TGTCATTTCCATCATCACCGGATATTGTGTCTGCACCTGTATAACCAAAGAGTACGTCATTGCCCTCTTCGCCATCAAGGATGTCATCCCCCGCATCCCCTTTGAGGGTATCATCTGCAAAGCCACCTTCGAGGATGTCATCACCTTCGCCACCAGAAAGCTGATCGGCTCCGTACCCACCGTCAATGCTATCATTGCCATTATCACCATACAGGTGATCTCGACCAGCATATCCGAACAATGTGTCATCGCCATTGTCACCGCTCATAGTGTCGCCACCTTGATTGCCAACAAGTAGATCATTTCCGTCATTTCCGTCTAGATCGTCAAAACCTTCGAGTCCACGTATTGTGTCCTCAGATCTAGTGCCGGCGAGAGTATCGTTTAATTCAGTGCCTGTGATGTTATCGTCTTGTGTAATAATATCACTAGAAGAAGTATCGTTGTTTTCTTCTGATACAACATCATCTGAAAGTGAACCAGCCGCAGCGGTACCGCCAGCATCGTCATCATCAACTAAGCTGAAGAATAGTGCACCAGCACCGAACATACCGAGTAATGCAAGAAGTTCCACTTTTAAATTCCTTATGTCACATTAACGTAACATAAATAATTATTCCTAATCTTTTATAATTTGTCAATAAAATGTTTTAATGGCTTAGTTAATTTTAGTTATTATCATCGGCTAAGAATTAATATGAAATAAGCTTCTTTAATGTACCTATTTTGTAAACAATGGTGAAAAATATTAGCTTTAAGTTTTTAATTCGTTTCAATTGGCACAAGGTGAATAGAACTGTTATCTAAGTCTGCGACATCATCCAAAGTTGCAACAGGTACACCATTTAACAAAACAGATGTACCTGTATCAGTATTCTCAAATGTAATTTCGAGGTTTTCGTTCAGACTTGGATCATAATAAACTTCAATCACATCTTCATCCACTGAAAAATCTGTGATCACAGGAACGTCTTCTGTAATATGTTCTCCGGTGATGAATGTATCTGCTCCGGTGCCCCCTTCGGCTATGTCGCCATTACCAAGGACGATAACGTCGTCTCCCGCCCCGCCTTGAAGAGTATCCCCGGTGTCTTCATCCACACCCTCTTCAGACACGTTGCGCGCGTGCGTGCCATCAAGCGTGTCGTCACCCTCTCCGCCCACCAAAAGATCAGCGCCTTCTTGGCCGAAAAGTTTATCATCGCCTGCGTCACCATAGAGCGTATCATCGCCCTCGCCACCTGTGAGTAAGTCTGCATCGTCCCCACCATAAAGTGTATCATATCCTTCATAACCATGAAGAATATCGCCACCTGCGCCGCCGTATATCAGATCATCCCCATCGTTTCCTTCAAGCTGGTCAGCGTCATTATGCCCGTAAAGCACATCATCGCCTTCATTGCCTATAATAAGGTCGCCTTCCGATGTGCCAGACAATGTATCGTCACCAGAGAACCCTGTCATTGCGTGATTTTGAAACAGTAAGCTGTCAAAAAGATTGGCACCAAACTGGTCACCAATATGCTTACCATAGACTTGGTCGATTTCACCGCTTGTTCCCATACCTTCAGCTTCGACCTCTTCCGGATAGGTAACAACTGTGGTTTTATGATACTCATCATTTTCGTTTGCAGCGGCGTCTCCCTCATCTAGTGAAGTTTCATCGTCAATGGTTTCTTCTTCGGACGAAGAAGAATAAGCAACAATGCCGACAACAGCCGTTGCAAATATTCCGAGAAGCGCAAACATCATGATTCGCCCATTTCAATAAAATTCCAAATTATATTATAAATCTTCGAACTGTTTTTCTCTAGTATTTTGAAGCTTAAAAGTTAATTTGCTGTTCTGTGGGCAATAAGGGCTTTTCAATGAGCTACCTAAGTTGTATCAAATTCGAACTGATCTAAGCCGACCATGCTGGACGACATCCCGGCTTGGCCATAACTTTTGAAAGGGGTACCCGATGTCGATTACGCAAGAAGAAAAAAGCCGTTTGATCAAAGAATATGCGACGAAAGACGGGGATACAGGATCACCAGAAGTTCAAGTTGCTATTCTCACATCTCGTATAAATACACTCACCGAACACTTTAAGACGCATCGTAAAGATAATCATTCCCGCCGTGGCTTGCTTAAACTAGTCGCATTGCGCCGGCGACTTCTTGATTACACACGTTCAAAAGATGAAGCACGCTACAAAACGCTGATCCAACGTCTTGGCATACGTCGTTAAATCCGCATGATATTTTGAAGGCTATTTTGCAAATCACCATACCCTGTAAAACGCCTTTCAAAATTTAACCCAAGCCGCTTGGCGCACTGTTTGGCTTTGGCCGTCAGTCGATCGTCTTGTGTTTGGGCGAGATAAACAACCGTGTCATAATGTGCAAAATATACATCCCGTAAGTCTGGATGATTATTCAAACCAAGCGGTATAGTGACAAAAGCATCGAACTGGCGCACAAGGAAATCGGTCAAGTAAAAAGCCGTCATTTCATCGCGGGCTGTAAAAATGTCATTGCCCTCAAAGAAACTGTAACAATGTGGGCCTTCAAGCATTTGCACGCCCAGGTCTTCACAGGTTGCTTTCAGTCTCCCGCCTGTACCACAATCCGCATAGGCGACAAAAATATGATCATAGGTGTCCTGTTCAACCTCTATAGCTGCGCGAACAGCATCGGGAATTTTCTGAGGCGTATTATGCAAGATCGCGGGCAAACATTTCAGATCAAGATGCATCAACCCTTGTTGACCACAAATCGCGAGAATCTCACGCGCCAAAGCGCCGCAAGCCAGCACCAGAGTCTTGTTTCCCCGTTTTTGCGTCAAACCAGTCGCACACAGTCGGGCATCAAGGTTCTGGATCATGGATGCGCCTTGAGTTTATGCTGGAGTTGAGGACCAAGAACGGTCAACGCAATTCCAAAAAGGATGATGATCCCGGCAATGATTTCACCCATACTGATGCGCTCCCCCAAAACCATGGCGGCAACGCCAACCCCGACAAAGGGAATAAGAAGCGCAAAAGGCGTAACCAGCACAGCCGGGTGTCGCGCCAAAAGTGCCCCCCAAATCGAAAATCCCAAAACAGTTGCTGCCAGGGCGATATAGGCCAAAGCCCCCCAGGCCTGTAGGCTTAAGTCCTGTATCGCCAAAAATGGTGCAGGGCTTTCGAACGCATAAGATACAGCCAACATGGGCAGAGGCGGCACAAGACATGACCAGATGAACAGCGCGGGCATATTGATGCCTGGTAGCGTCTTGAGGACAAGATTGCCAAACGCCCAAGACAATGCACCGCACAGCACCAGTAAAAGCCCAAGCAGTGTGATGTTACCTCCGCTGACAAACGCAATACAGCCCAATCCAAAACAGGCAAGCAAGATACCCGCGATTTGCAAAGGTGTGATGCGTTCATGGAAACAAACCGCAGCCAAAAGAATTGTCAGCGGGGCTTGTGTTTGCAACAGCAAAGAGGCGAGCCCTGCCGATACATCCGCTGCCATTGCAGAGAACAAAAATCCAAATTGTCCCATGTGCAGAAAAAGGCCCGTCAGCAGAAGGATTTTCCAAGGCGCGGGGCGCTGAAAGAGTGGAATAAGCGGTATCAAAATCGCGTACCGCAGTCCGGTAAACAAAAGCGGTGACAGCTCTGACAGGACAACTTTAATCGCTGTGAAATTCGTGCCCCAGACCAGAACAACAATCAAAATCAAAAGCAAATCACGCAGCGGCATCATGTGTGGACATGTATGGCAGGACAAGCTTTAGGGAGTGAAAGACATGCATCACAATCTTTCCGTTCAAGCATATAAAGCCGTTTTTCCAAATGCTTATGGACATCGTTAATGGCAAACACGCAGGTGTCAGAAGAATACATTAGTGCGCGGGAATTTGGTTATGCTTGCGGGCCACAAAGTCCTTTGCGGTCTCAACCGCCACCGCCGCATCGCGGCAGTAGGCATCTGCGCCGATGGCTTTGCCGAATTCCTCATTTAACGGTGCCCCGCCCACCAAGACGATGTAATCGTCGCGAATCCCTTGTTCGACCATCGTATCAATCACGACTTTCATGTAAGGCATGGTGGTTGTTAAAAGCGCAGACATCCCCAAAATATCAGGCTCTTCGGTTTTGAGCGCCTCAAGATAGGCATCGACCGCATTGTTGATGCCGAGATCTACCACTTCGAACCCGGCCCCCTCCATCATCATGGCGACAAGGTTTTTGCCAATGTCGTGGATGTCACCTTTGACTGTGCCGATCACCATTTTGCCCACACGTGGCGCCCCGGTTTCCGCCAACAATGGTTTCAGGATGGCCATCCCCCCCTTCATCGCTTTGGCGGCCAACAAAACCTCTGGCACAAACAAAATGCCATCGCGGAAATCGTTGCCAACAATCGTCATGCCACCAACCAACGCCTCTGTCAGAATACGATACGGGACCCAGCTGCGGTCCAACAGGATCTGCACGGCCTCTTCGATCTCTTCTTTTAATCCATCATAGAGATCATCAAACATTTGCTGGACAAGCTCTTCGTCATTGAGCTCGGACAGAATGATGTCATCGTCGTCATCAGACATAAGTTGATTTCCTTGTTCTTTAGGCTGTCACAAGACATGCGGAATCTTATCCTTCAAAACGCGCTTTTTTGCGACATACGTCAATCTTGTTTCGACTCCATTTTTAATGTTCACTTTTTGTTCTATAAAAATTTCATGCAAAACCCGAATCAGATAAAGCCGCAAGCCCGGCGGGGACGCGGGGCGCTTTCAAACGCGACAGGGCGGTTTGAACCCTATGTCTCTGAGACGTTTGATGATGGATGGGACATTCCTGAAGAGATACGGCAACAACGCACAGACGTTGCGATAGAAAACCCGCGCCGAATTATCACAAAAAACACCTCTCCCGATATTTCGTTTGACCAGTCAATCAACCCGTATCGCGGGTGTGAACACGGCTGCATCTATTGCTTTGCCCGTCCCAGCCACGCTTACCTTGGGCTGTCGCCAGGTCTTGATTTCGAAACAAAGCTGATCGCACGGCCCAATGCACCGGAACTCTTGGCGCGTGAATTGGCCCGGAAAAGCTACCGGCCAGAGATGATTGCATTGGGCACAAACACTGATCCCTATCAACCGATTGAAAAGAAGTTTCGCGTGATGCGCGGTGTGTTAGAAGTTCTATTGGCCTACCGTCATCCTGTCGGTATCGTCACGAAGGGGGCAGCCCTGATTGAGCGCGACATTGATATCCTCAGCCAAATGGCCGCAAAGGGGCTTGTGCGTGTCGGGGTTTCTTTAACAACACTTGACCCAAGCATCGCCAGAACGCTGGAGCCGCGTGTTCCGGCCCCCGCCCGCAGGCTTTTGGCCCTCAAACGGCTGGCAGATGCGGGGGTGAGCGTGCGCGCCATGCTTTCGCCAATTATTCCAGGCCTGACAGATGCTGAGATTGAGGCGCTGGTGGGCGCGGCATCTGACGCAGGTGCCCAAGCGGCCAGTATGATCCCCGTGCGTTTGCCACGGGAGGTTGCGCCGCTTTTCAGGGAATGGCTTGCAGCCCATTTTCCAGATCGCGCAAAGCGTATTATGGCACGGGTTCAAGAGATGCACGGCGGTCAAGATTATGATGCGCGCTGGCATCACCGTATGCGCGGTGACGGTGAATATGCGCGGATGCTCTATGCGCGGTTCGATTTGGCCCGCAAAAAGGCGGGGCTTACGGAAGCCTTACCGCCTTTGCGCAAAGACCTGTTTCGTGTGCCGTCTGCCAAGGGAGATCAGTTGTCATTCTTTCCAGACTAAAAGGGAAGATCAATCTCGTCTTCGACGGCTACGACGTGTGCTGCGCGCGGGCTGCGCAGTCTCATCCGTACCATCCGTGGCAGAGGAAAAGCCGCCAAGCGCGGCCTCAATTGTGCTGAGTTCTGGTTGGGTGCCAGCCGGACGTGTCTCTAAAGCCGTGCGCATTTCGCGCAAATGCGCCGGTGTCGTGCCACAGCACCCGCCAATGATTTGTGCGCCACAGTCACGCGCCAAAACCGCATAATCCGCCATAAGCGCGGGCGTGCCGTCATAGTGGATGTGACCATCATGGTATTTCGGAATACCAGCGTTGCCCTTTGCGATCACAGGGCGCATGGCCCCCGCTGCTCCAAATCCCAAAACTGTGCGCAGAAGATCAGAAGCCCCCACCCCACAGTTGGCCCCAAAGGCCAGCGGCGGATGATCCAAGCCATCGACCAAAGCAACCATTGCCGCTGATGTCAGCCCCATCATCGTACGTCCGGCGGTGTCGAATGACATTGTGCCACACCACGGCATGTCAGCCAATTTTGCGGCCTCAGCGGCAGCACTAAATTCTTCAGCGGCAGAGATCGTCTCAACCCACAGCACATCCGCACCTCCGGCTTTCAACCCTTCCGCTTGTTCATGGAAGATCTCAACGGCAAGCTCATGAGTCAAAGGCCCCATCGGTGCCATGATCTCTCCCGTTGGTCCTACAGAGCCTGCCACCACAGCCTTGCGCCCAGAGGCATCCGCCACCTCTCGGCCCAGTTCTGCCGCGATCCGAGACAACTCATACGCGCGGTGACCGGCCTCATGGAGTTTCAACCGCGCGCGATTGGCCCCAAAGCTGTTGGTGAGAAACAGATCGGATCCAGCCTCCACAGCGCCACGGTAAAGTGCGCGGATCTTATCGGGTTGTGTTTCATTCCAAAGCTCTGGCGCATCGCCCGAAGACAACCCCATGTTGAAGAGATTTGTGCCGGTTGCGCCATCGGCCAATATCCAAGAGCGCTCTGAAAGAAAATCATGAAGCTGGTTGGTCATTATGAACACTCTCCCGCCGCCGTCTGCTGGTGTTGTAAAATTCTTTGCTGCCATACACGTTTTTAGAGGGATGACCAATGGCTGTGTGATTTTGAGGATATACGCCACATTTTATGTGGCGGGTTCTCCGCCGCCGTCCAAAAGCGCAAATGGGTGAGATGGTTGACGCGCTTTTTCGGAAACGTCTCTTTATATCAAAGAGACACCCGTGACGATGATGTTGCTATACAGACTGAAACTTGAGAATGGATTAAGCGCCGTTATAATTCTGCCATGAGTTGTTCTTTGGCAACCGCCAAAAGTTCTTCCATTTTGGTGCGAATGTCAGTGTCAGTGGCTTTATCGCCCAGATCACCCGCGACCTTGCGCACCACGTCTTCGTGCCCGGCCTCTTCAAAATCTGCTTTGACAACTTCTTTGGCATATTCTGCGGCAGCGTCCTCAGAAAGGCCCATCAAGCCCGCGGCCCAAAGGCCCAACAGTTTGTTCCGGCGCGCTTCGGCCTTAAAGAGCATTTCCTGATCATGTGCGAATTTGTTTTCAAAAGCGTTTTCTCGGTCGTCAAAGGTTGTCATGGTTGTTCTCCCAAATCTTATCCGTAAAATAGTATAAGCTTGATCAACTGTGTAGCAAAAAATGTAAGACAGTCTGTGTTCATTTGCTTGGCTTGCGGTGACCCTTTGTGTGACGTAAGAAGACACAGTTGAACTTGCGCCCCCAGACACCCTATATGCGCGCAAGAAAGGTTATCGATGTCCCGACGCAAAAAGATTTACGAAGGTAAGGCCAAAATTCTCTACGAAGGTCCCGAACCTGGAACTATCGTGCAGTACTTCAAGGACGATGCCACCGCAAACAACGCTGAAAAGCGCGCCGTGATTGATGGTAAAGGGGTTTTAAACAACCGCCTGAGCGAATTTTTCATGAAGGGTTTATCCCAGATCGGTGTGCCCAATCATTTCATTCGCCGGTTGAACATGCGTGAACAGCTTGTACGGGCCGTGGAAATCATTCCGCTTGAGGTGATTGTCCGCAATATCGCTGCAGGCAGTCTTTCAAAACGTCTTGGGATTGAAGAGGGCACGCCGTTGCCCCGTCCGATCATAGAGTTTTGCTTTAAGGACGATGCCTTGGGAGATCCCATGGTGGCGGAGGAGCATATCATCGCCTTTGGATGGGCCAGTCAGCAGGATCTGGATGACATGGTGGCCTTGTCCCTGCGCGTGAATGATTTTCTATCGGGATGCATGTTGGCGGTTGGTATTCGGCTCGTCGACTTTAAGATCGAGATCGGACGCGCCTGGGACGGAGAATATCAACGTCTGCTGGTTGCCGACGAAATCAGCCCCGACAGTTGCCGTCTATGGGATATCGAGACGGACCAAAAGCTCGATAAGGATGTCTTTCGCCGTGATCTTGGCGATCTTGCAGACGCCTACACCGAAGTTGCGCGCCGTTTGGGAGTTTTGCCAAGCAATACCCCCAACCACACACGGCCCACGTTGATCAATTAAGGAGCTTTTGATGAAAGTACGCGTCGAGGTCAAGTTAAAGGGTGGTGTTCTCGATCCCCAGGGGGAGGCCATCCGCCACGCACTAAACGGGATGGGCTTTGACAGTGTTCAGGGCGTGCGTCAAAGCAAACTCATAGACTTGGAACTTACAGCGGGAACTGAGGAAACAGAAATTCGTGATATGTGTGATAAGCTTTTGGCCAATCCTGTGATTGAAAGCTATCAGATCACGGTGCTTTAGATCTATAGCCTCTATAACCCGCGCTCACACCCAGCGGCGCAAAACTTCGATTTCCGTATTATCGACCGTCAGCGGTGTGTCCCCATGATTAAAGCGCAGATAAGCAAGCGCCAAGTCTTCTGAGACTGTGCCAAGCCGGCCAATCTGTCTTAGTCCAGCAACCACGGGTTGGCCGGGTGTCACAGGACCGCTGAGCCGGATGGTGGCCAGGCCTTTGCGTAATGTCGTTTTGTGCTTCATGCGAGCCACGATCTCTTGACCCACAAAACAGCCCTTGGTGAAATCAACGCCGTTGAGCCGTTCAAAACCGAACTCAAGGATATAGCTGTCACCGACAATCATTTCAGTGCCAATGTCTGGAATACCTTCTGTGATGCGGATTTTGTCCCAATCCGTTTGGTTTGTACCGACGTGATCAGAATAAAGCCGCCAGCCGAGGTTTTCATGGCGCGGATCGGGCCAGGCTCCAGCCGGAGGGTCGCCAACCCCACGGGATAGCTTCAATGTGCTTTCTTCAAACTGAACATCGGACCGCAGCCGATAAAGGGTGAGCTTTTGCAAGACATCGTCCACAAGAGCGGTGGCAATATCCATCATCACCGCTTCACCCTGTTGCCACAGAAAGAAATCCGCTAGAAATTTACCCTGGGGGGATTGCAGCGCCGCGTAGGCCAACCCCGTATCTGGCACATCGCGCGTCAGCAAAGCGTTGAGGAACTTAATCCGATCGTCACCTGTCACGCGAAATATTTTTCGATCACTCATGAGTGTGACATAAAGGCTGTGACATATCATACAAGACCGATTGACCCTCCTTTAGCGGTCACCTACCACTCCCCTGTAAAGGAGATCATTCATGTCGCTTGCCAACGGTCGTCATATGCTGGCTATTCCCGGCCCATCGATCATGCCGGATCGGGTGCTGCGAGCCATGCATCGGGCGGCCCCGAATATCTATACCGGAGAGATGGTCGACCTTACCTATAGCCTTGTGCCCGACCTCAAGCGGGTCGCGCGGACTTCTGGTGAAGTGGCCATGTATATCGGCAATGGCCATGCCGCCTGGGAGGCCTCTTTGGCCAACACCCACAGCCGTGGGGATCTGGCCCTCGTACCCGCGTCAGGACGGTTTGCCCATGGCTGGGCTACAACCGCAAAAGGTCTTGGGCTTCAGACAGAGCTTCTGGATTTCGGTACGACGCACCCCATTGATCCCGATCGCGTAGAGGCACGGTTGCGTCAGGATAAAACACATCTGATTCGCTCTGTTTTGGCGGTGCACACCGATACTTCCACATCTGTGCGGTCTGATATTGCCGCGTTACGCAGCGCAATCGATGCTGCAGGACACCCCGCACTTTTGATGGTCGATTGCATGGCCTCTTTAGGGTGTGACCCGTTTGAGATGGATGCCTGGGGCGTGGATGTGATGACCGCAGGATGTCAAAAAGGCCTTATGACCCCGCCGGGGATGGCCTTCGTTTATTTCAATGACCGCGCCAAGGCCGCCCGTAGCACAGCCGATTGCGTCACCGCTTACTGGGATTGGATGCCGCGGGTTGATCCACCTTTTTATTACGCCTTTTGGAATGGCACAGCCCCCACCCACCACATTTATGGCTTGCGCGAGGCTTTGACGATGTTGCTCGAAGAGGAAGGCATAGAGGCCGTCTGGCAGCGCCATCAAATCCTGGCCAAGGGCCTGTGGGCCGCGTGTGATGTTTGGGCCGAGCGCGGTGCTCTTATACCGAATGTCCCGGATCGAACCCACCGCAGCCATGCCGTGACAACCCTTAGGTTGCCGGATAGAAAAGGGGCTGACCTTCGGCACCATTTAGAGAATCACCTGGGTGTCACATTGGGCATAGGCCTTGGACTGACGTTGCAAGATAGCAACAGTGCCCAAGATTATTTCCGTGTTGGGCATATGGGCCATATTAGCGCCCATCAAATGCTTGGCACATTGGGGGCGATTGAGACCGGGCTGAAAGCGCTCCACATTCCCATCGGGAAAGACGCGCTGTCAGCGGCCATGGATGTCTTTTTGCAACTCTAGGTCACTTCTTGGAAGGGGGCTTTCGTCTCGATAGGGGAATATAGGCACAAACGGCCGCAAAAAGCGCCGCAGGAAAGGTGAAAATTGCCCAAACAGTGATCAATGCCATGAGGACAAGCACATAAAAACTAACCAGAAAAGCGTTTGTGTAATCTTCAACTTGACGCATGAGACTTTACCCTAACCACTGTGCTTTCCATAAATTTAAACTGTTGATAATCTAACGATCAAAGCTGCAACATATAGTCAAGTTTATTGTAAAAATATTAAAGGAACACTCGTGAACAACATGAACCCAAAAATTCAGTTGTCCATAAATATGCTCCGCGCTTTTGTGACGCTTGCCGATAGATTGAACCTATCTTATGCGTCCAGCGATCTTGGTCTGACACGTCAAACGGTCCGGCGTCACCTGGACGAGCTTGAGATTATCCGTAAGGAGAAACTCCTGACACTGGATCGCGGGCGTTATGCATTAACTCCAGCGGGTGCGCAATTTCTCAACGATGCCAAAGACATACTTTGGCGCGCGGATGCAAGCGATATGCGCAATCCATTGACGCTGCAAAAAATTGATGGATGCGAACATCTGATGTATCGCGCCCCGGATGGGCACACTTATTATTCTCAGCAGCA
>CAWUJT010000079.1:0-11340 GCA_963922715.1 uncultured Thalassobacter sp. | reverse complement strand
TCACTCCGCCGCCTCCGGCATCTGTTGCGCCATCGCCTCAGCGCGGAGTTTGCGCACCAATTCCAACTCTGATTGAAAATCGACGTAATGGGGCAGTTTGATGTGTTCCAAAAATCCGGTCGCTTGGATATTGTCGGCATGATACAGCACAAATTCCGTGTCTTGTGCCGGGGCGCCGACATTGTCTTCGCCCAGTTCTTCCCAACGCAACGCCCGATCCACCAGCGCCATGGAAATCGCCTTGCGCTCACTTTGACCAAACACCAGGCCATAGCCGCGGGTAAATTGCGGCGGCTCGGACTTTGAGCCTTTGAATTGATTGACCGTTTCGCATTCTGTTAGGGTGATCTCTCCGATCTCGATCGCAAACCCAAGTTCTGGGATCTCCATTTCAACGGCCACAGCCCCAATCCGCAATTCCCCCACAAAGGGGTGATTGCGGCCGTATCCCCGTTGCGTGGAATAGGCCAATCCCAAGGTAAAGCCCTCATCGGCGCGTGTCAGCGCCTGCAGCCGCAAAGAGCGGTCTGCGGGTACCGCCAAAGGTTCGCGGGTGAGATCGCGGGGCGGCGCGTCCTCTTGCGACGGCGCTTCAATTAAGCCTTCACGGTTGAGGAACTCTGTGACATGCGGGACCTGGGCGGCCTCTGGATCACGCTGTGGGGCCTGTGGTGTTTCCCCTTCCGCGGCCAGTTTGAAATCAAGCAACCGATGCGTGTAATCGAAAGTGGGCCCCAGCACTTGCCCGCCCGGCAAATCCTTAAACGTGGCCGAGATACGCCGGTCACACGCCATCTGAGCCGTCTCCACAGGGGTGGAGGCCCCAAACCTTGGCAAGGTTGTGCGATAGGCGCGGATAAGAAAGATCGCCTCGATCAAATCGCCCCGCGCTTGTTTGATCGCCAAAGCCGCAAGGTCGGGATCATACAAAGACCCCTCGGCCATCACCCGCATGACCGCAAGGCTAAGTTGTTCGCGAATTTGTGCCAGACTGAGTTCAGCCACCGATAGATCGCCCCGGCGTTCTTCTGCCAGCCAAGCATGGGCATTCTTTATCGCCCGCTCCCCGCCTTTGACGGCCACATACATCAGCCTGTCTCCTTTTCTTGAATACGCGTTGAGCGCGGCAATGCGGCAATGCGGTCCCCGCAGGTGAACAGGAAATCGAGCCCGCGGGGAAAGTGTCTGTGGTTCTCGACCAGGCATTCAATATCCGGCAAGGACAAACTTGCCGTCTCTGGAATGCCCGGCCCCCGTATGGTTGCCCCGTCTGTGGTCAGCTGCGTGCATTCGACAATCAATGTGGCAGAACGGTCCGGGTATTGCGACGTGCCCAGCGGATACTGGGACAGCGGCAGCAAAGCCTCCCAACTGCCAAGGGCAAACATACATTTATCCGGTTCCACCAGCGGGGCACTCGTATGAAACGCCAGCCAGTCGCGGACCTGCGCATGATTAACATCATGTGCAAGACAAACCGGCGTATCAGCGTCACAAAGCGTCAACAGAACCGTTGCCGCCGCCACAGAGATAGGCTTTGGCGCTTGGGCACCTGTCAAAGCGTGAATGGTGCCTGGACGCGCCATCGCCTCCATGATCCCGCGGAATGCATAAGAGGCCTCCCGCGCTGTATCGGCAAATCCCCCTTCTAAGGTTTGTGCCTGCATCAGTCTTCCCCCCGAACCAACGTAAAGAAATCAACCTTGGTGGCGGCTGCTTTGGCGGCACGGGACGCGCGGCGGTTTGTGTGCTCTGCCTTAAGAGGCTGCAAGACATCTTTGCGCAAATCCTCTGCCTTCTCTGTTTGCATCAGGGCATCCACGATGGCCGCAGCCTCGGCACAGGGTTTTGAGCGGCCCTGGATATAAGCATGGCCCACAGTGCCACAGGACAGCTTCAGCGCACAGCGCGTCACCGTCATTTCACCTATGTTAAAGGCCGCCCCCCGGCCCCCGGCCCGACCCTGCACCATGACACTGCCCACTTCAGGCGTGCGCAGCCATGTGAAAGCGGGCCTTTGGCCGAGTTGATCGAGCAAATCGGAAATGCGGCCTTCCGGCGCTTTGGCCAGCGTGCTCATCCAATCTTGTCTGTCGGAAACGGTACTGGAACTGTCAGGCATCTAGACAACTTGTCCTACATACTATACAACTAGACACATTATACCAAGGTCGTTTCGATTCCCCCACAGGAAATTTATGAAGATTGTGTGACACCATGATCAAAGGATCCCGGCAGACCCCGATTTGGCGCGCGATTGCAGACACCCTACGCTCAGACCTTGTGGAAGGACGCTATAGGCCCGGTGATAAATTGCCCCCCGAGGTCCGCCTGGCCGAGCGTTTTGGGGTCAATCGGCATACGGTGCGCCATGCGCTGTTGGCCCTGAGCGAGGATGGTTTGATCCGTACACGCCGGGGCGCGGGGGCCTTTGTTGTGGCCCTACCTACGGATTACCCCCTTGGACAGCGGGTGAGGTTTCACGAAAATCTGCTGGCGGCCGGGCGACACCCAGCAAAACGCCGTCTGAACATTGAACAGCGCACAGCGACAGCTGGTGAGGCCGCAGCGCTTGAGATACCTGATACTGCGATGGTCTGCGTCTATCACGGCCTGTCCTTGGTCGACACCCAGCCCATTGCCATGTTTGAAAGTCTCTTTCCGATGGACCGCCTACAGAGCATAGAGCAAGCGCTGACCAAACACACCAGTGTGACGCGGGCCTTAAAAGAGATCGGTGTGAACGACTACACCCGTCAATCAACACGTCTGACCGCTGTCAGCGCCTCTGCGACCCAGGCCCTCCATCTTCACCTGACCGAAGGCGCGCCGCTGTTGCGGACCATCAGTGTGAATGTCGATGATACGGGCCGTCCGGTCGAATATGGACGCACCTGGTTTGCCGGCGATCGTATTACCTTAACTTTAGACGGACAAGCGTGTTAGGCTTGCGTATGAAGAACATGATCCAAAGGGAGCGCAAAAGGCATGACAACAGACAGCGATCAACTGTGTCGAACCGCAGGCGGTGGTGTGCCACGGCTTTTGGAGATTATGCGCCGGTTGCGCGCCCCCGAAGGCGGCTGCCCATGGGATCACGCACAAACCTTTGACACCATCGCCCCCCATACCATCGAGGAAGCCTATGAAGTGGCCGATGCGATCGCCCGTCAAGCCTGGGGGGAGCTGCAACATGAGCTAGGCGATCTTTTGTTCCAGATCGTCTATCACGCCCAAATGGCGCAGGAGCAGGGGTTTTTCGACTTCCATGATGTTGTGGAAAGCATTGCCGAAAAGATGGTGACCCGTCACCCCCATGTCTTCGGCCCCGAGACACGTGACAAAACCGCCGCCCAACAGGTCGAGGATTGGGAAACGCAGAAAGCCAAAGAGCGCGCACAGAAAGGCGCAAAAGGGGTGCTGGACGATGTCACCCTTGGCCTGCCCGCATTAACGCGGGCCATCAAGCTGCAAAACCGCGCCGCCCGTGTGGGCTTCGATTGGCCGGATATGGATTATGTGCTGAAGAAACTCGAAGAAGAAATCGGGGAGCTGACTGAAGCGCGGGAGACGTTAGGGCCAGCTGAGGTGGCCGATGAAATGGGTGATGTGCTTTTTGTGGCGGTCAATATCGCCCGCCACCTTGGTGTGGATCCTGAAGAGGCCTTGCGCCAGGCGAATGCAAAATTTATCCGCCGGTTCCAAGCGATGGAGCATCAACTCGCCCAGCAAAACCGCAGCATCCAAGAGACCGACCTTGCGGAAATGGACACACTCTGGGACGCGGCAAAGCACGCGGAACGGGCGCATAAATCATGACGCGCCGCATCATCATCGACACCGACCCCGGACAAGACGATGCCGTGGCTATTCTCCTTGCACTCGCATCGCCAGAGCTTGAGGTTTTGGGGATTACAGCGGTGGCCGGAAATGTGCCATTGCCACTCACCGCGCGCAATGCGCGGATTGTCTGTGAGCTGGCGGGGCGGCCTGAAACCCCGGTGTTTGCCGGATGCGCCAAACCGTTGCGTCAAGCGCTGGTGACAGCGGAGCATGTGCATGGAAAAACGGGCCTTGATGGGATCGAGGTGTATGAACCTGCGATGCCTTTACACCCGCAACACGCTGTTGATTTCATCATCGAGACTGTGGACACTGCGCCGGAAAAGACTGTCACGATCTGTGCGCTGGGTCCTTTGACCAATCTTGCCACCGCGTTGACCCGCGCGCCTGAAATTGCCCCAAAACTCCAAGAGATCGTGTTGATGGGGGGCGCTTATTTTGAGGTGGGCAATATTACACCCACCGCAGAGTTTAACATCTATGTCGATCCAGAGGCTGCAAAAATTGTGTTTTCCTCTGGGATCCCTTTGACAGTCCTGCCGCTGGATGTGACCCACAAAGCGCTGGTGACCCCCGCACGTCTGGCCGCCTTCAGAGCGTTGGGGACAAAGGTCGGCGCCACAGTGGCCGCCTGGACGGATTTCTTTGAGCGCTTTGACAAAGAGAAATACGGATCCGAGGGCGCGCCGTTACACGACCCTTGTGTGATCGGCTATCTGCTGCGGCCAGAGATTTTTTCAGGCCGCTTCATCAACGTGGAAATAGAAACGGACAGTGTGCTGACACGCGGCATGACAGTGGCGGATTGGTGGGGTGTGACAGACAGGTCTGCAAATGCGACCTTTATCGGTGACCTTGATGCGGATGCGTTTTTCGCTTTGCTGGTGGACCGTCTTGGGCAGCTTTAATCAAACGGCGCACGGGCTTGCGCCCGTGCAAGTCATCCTCATATCTAAGATGTTGAAACGCTCTTCTCCAGATTTTACAGCGATGGTTCCATGACAGCCCTTTTTCAATTCGATAACACCTATGCGGAATTGCCCGTGCGGTTTTTCACCGCCATGGGACCAACTGCGGTACAAGCCCCAGAGTGGATTGCCCTGAACACAGAGTTAGCGGGGGAACTGGGGGCTGATCCTGATTTGTTGATGCAACATCTTGATGTCTTTGCTGGCAACGCTGTGCCCATGGGAGCCGCCCCCCTAGCCCAGCTTTACGCCGGCCATCAATTTGGCGGCTTTTCTCCACAGCTTGGCGATGGTCGCGCGCTGCTGTTGGGGGAGGTTCTGGATCGCAACGGACAAAGGCGTGACATTCAACTCAAAGGCTCGGGCCCCACACCCTACAGCCGCCAGGGCGATGGACGGTCCGCCATCGGCCCTGTGATCCGGGAATATCTGGTCAGCGAAGCAATGCACGCGCTGGGGGTGCCCACAACCCGCGCTTTGGCGGCCGTGAAAACCGGAGAGAGCGTGTTGCGGCAAGAGGGCTATGTGCCAGGCGGGATTCTGACGCGTGTGGCCGCCAGCCATATTCGCGTCGGCACATTCGAGGTTTTTGCCAGTCGGCAAGACCGTGACGGCCTCAAGCGACTGTTGGATTACACCTTGGCGCGTCACGCGCCGGGGCATGCAGGCACGCTTGGGCTTTTGGAACACGCAGTTGCGGTGCAGGCCCGGTTGATTGCGCAATGGATGGGGCTTGGCTTCATCCATGGTGTGATGAACACCGACAATATGACCTTATCGGGGGAGACCATTGACTACGGGCCGTGTGCATTTATGGAAGGGTATGATCCCGATCAGGTGTTTTCCTCCATCGACGCCCATGGCCGCTATGCCTACAGCAACCAACCTGATATTGCGTTGTGGAACCTGGCACAATTGGCCAATGCGTTGCTCTTGCTTTGGGACGATACCGACGCGGGTATCAAAGATATGACAGAGGTTTTGGAAACCTTCCGCAGCCTTTATCGTACCGCTTGGGCAAAGGTTGTGGCGGCCAAAATTGGATTGAGGGCGGATACCGCTGATCTGGGAGAACGGTTTCTCACCCTTCTGGCCAAAGAAAATCACGATTTTACTATGGGCTTTCGCGCCTTGTTAAGCCCTGATCCCAAAGAAGCGTTTCAGGATCAAGAAGCGTTTGAAGCTTGGGCTGTGGACTGGCACGCGCAAAACCCGGACGATGACCTGATGCGCCAAAGCAATCCCGTTATCATCCCACGCAACCACCGTATCGAGGAAGCGATCAAAGCCGCAGAACAGGGCAACTATGGCCCGTTCCACACACTCCATCGTCTGCTCAAACAGCCCTTTAACGAGAATGACGAAAACCGCCCCTACCGCGCACCCGCCGCACCGCACGAGGCTGTGGTGCGCACCTTTTGTGGGACCTAAACCTTTGATCTATTCTGGTATAAACGGGACATGACCGACAATCTCAAAGGCGCCCTTCTGATGACCGCAGCGATGGCGGGTTTTGCGCTTGAAGATATGTTCATCAAAATGACAGCCGCATCTCATGGGCCAGGTGTCGTAATTTTGACAGTTGGTGTTTTTGGCACACTCTGTTTTGGAGCATTGGCGCGACTTCGAGGACAGTCGCTTTACGGAGCTTATGTGGTGTCCCGTCCTGTTTTTCTCAGAAATCTGTTCGAGGTGTTGGCAACAGTTTGTTTTGTCACGGCCCTCGCACGGGCTCCCTTGTCGCTATCCACAGCGATTTTGCAAGCCACGCCTCTGGTGGTAACACTGGGCGCGATGCTGTTTCTTGGCGTACAGGTGGGTTGGCGCCAGTGGGCGGCTATTTGCTGCGGTCTTGGGGGCGTTCTCCTGATCCTTAGACCTGGGTCTACGGGGTTTGATCCCAATGCCCTGTGGGCTATTGCGGCGATGATTTTTCTGGCAGGACGTGATCTGGCCACGCGCGCCATCCCAGCCCATGTATGTTCTATGGCATTGGCCATGTGGGCCATGGTAGTTTTGATTCCGACAGGTCTGGTGATGATAGGCTGGGGCCAAGATATACCCCACTTCGAAAAACAAGATTACCTTCGCCTGGCTGGTGTTGTGATTGCAGGGTTAAGTGGCTACTACTGCATTATCAGCGCGATGCGAATTGGTGAGGTGGCTGTGGTGACACCCTTTCGTTACTCGAGGCTACTTTTCGGTTTGGTTTTTGCTGTAGTTGTCTTCCAAGAGACTCCAGATGTTTATATGCTGGTGGGCGCTGCCATCGTATTGGCAACGGGTCTTTATACGATTTTACGGGAAACACGGCGGTCCGGTTAAAGCCCATCAATTCGCAGGCCATCTTGCCTCTTTTCTTGCCTTGCGACAGCCGATAAAAACGGCGGCAATATAGACCCTTGGGAGAGCAGAATGAGCACGATTATAGATATTCACGCCCGCGAAATCCTCGACAGCCGCGGCAATCCCACTGTCGAAGTGGATGTGACCCTGGAGGACGGCAGTTTGGGGCGTGCCGCTGTTCCCTCGGGCGCGTCGACCGGCGCCTATGAGGCCGTGGAAAAGCGCGATGGCGATCCCGGGCGTTATCTTGGCAAAGGGGTGTTGCAGGCCGTTGCTGCCGTGAATGGAGAGATTGCGCAGGCTTTGGTGGGCACGGACGCCACCCAGCAAGCGGGCATCGATGCGACCATGATCGACCTGGACGGCACACCGAACAAATCCCGCCTGGGGGCCAATGCCATCTTAGGTGTCAGTCTGGCGGTTGCAAAGGCCGCGGCAGAGTGTTGTGGCCAGCCAGTTTACCGCTATGTGGGCGGAACCGCCGCCCGCAGACTGCCCCTGCCGATGATGAACATTCTCAACGGTGGGGCCCATGCCGATAATCCGATAGATATCCAAGAATTTATGATCCGTCCGATTGGTGCGCCCTCCCTTTCAGAGGCGGTCCGGATGGGGGCAGAGGTCTTTCATACCCTCAAGATGGAATTGATCCAACAGGGCCATTCGACAGGGATCGGAGACGAGGGCGGCTTTGCACCCAACTTGTCTTCAACACGGGCTGCCCTGGATTTGATTGTCAAATCGATTGAAACCGCAGGGTTCAAAACCGGGGCGGACATTGACTTGGCCCTTGATTGCGCGGCAACCGAATACCACAAAGAGGGCCGCTATGTCTTATCGGGGGAGACCCTCGACCTTACCGCTGATGAACACGTCGCGTATCTGGCCGCGTTGGTGCAGGATTACCCGATCAAGTCTATTGAGGATGGCATGGCCGAAGACGACTGGGCGGGTTGGGCACAACTGACAGAGGCTTTGGGCGATAAGGTGCAACTTATAGGCGACGATCTTTTTGTCACCAATCCAACACGCCTTGCCGAAGGGATCACACGGCGATGCGGCAACGCCCTTCTGGTGAAAGTCAATCAAATCGGCACATTGTCCGAAGCCCTGCAAGCCATAGAGGACGCCCATCGCGCGGGCATGGCCTGTGTGATGTCGCACCGGTCAGGCGAAACCGAAGATACCACGATTGCCGATCTTGCTGTGGCTGCGAATTGCGGACAGATCAAAACCGGCTCTTTGGCGCGCTCTGATCGGTTAGCCAAATATAACCAATTGATCCGTATTGAGGAAGAGCTTGGGACAAGCGCCCGTTTTGGGTAAGTGTGTCGCTAGGCGCGTATCAATTCCCTGACCGTACAGCGCGGCGCGGGCTCGTGGATCACATTTTGACGGATCTCGCGCCAGTCTGACTCTGTCAGTGCGGGGAAAAACGTATCGGCCTCGGGCACCGACAGATCAACCTCTGTGATCAACAGCCGATGCGCATAAGGCAACAGCCCCGCGTATATCCCTGCCCCACCAATGCCATAGAGCCGCCAGTATCCCTGCCCTTGTGCGATCTGAATGGCCTCTTCCACCGTGGCTGCACAATGTTCCGTCACATTACGACTGCGGCTGACAACGATATTGAGCCGATCCTTCAGCGGTTTGACCGGCAAACTCTCCCAGGTGCGCCGCCCCATGATGACAGCGCCGCCTTTGGTTTCGCGTTGGAAAAAGTGCAAATCCTCGGGGACATGCCAGGGAATGTCCCCCGCTTGGCCGATCGCCCCATCCCGCGCGCGGGCCACAATCAAAGTGATCATCAGACCGCCACGGGCGCTTTGATGGCGGGATGCGGGTCGTATCCCTCAAACTGAAAATCATCATATCGGAAGCCAAAAATATCCTCCACTTTGCGCGCGATCTTCAGCCTGGGAAGCGGGCGCGGGGCGCGCGTCAGTTGCTCTTTCACCTGATCCAGATGATTGAGATAAATATGGGCATCCCCCATGCTGTGGATAAACTCACCGACCTCGTAGCCCGTGACCTCTGCCAACATATGGGCCAAAAGCGCGTAGGAGGCGATGTTGAACGGCACGCCCAAAAACATATCGGCAGAGCGTTGATAGAGCTGAAGTGACAATTTGCCGTCCAAAATGCGCACCTGCCACAATGTATGACACGGCGGCAGGGCCATGTGCTCGACCTCACCGGGGTTCCAGGCGGAGACGATCAAACGACGACTGTCAGGCGTGGTTTGAATTCCGTGCACGAGCGTGGCAATTTGATCCATCTCGCCCACCACACCAGTGCTATCAATTCTCGGATAATGCCGCCATTGGTAACCGTACACAGGGCCAAGATCGCCGTTCTCATCAGCCCATGCGTTCCATATGCTGACACCGTTGTCCTGCAAATAGCGCACGTTCGTATCACCCGAGAGAAACCACAACAGCTCATGCACGATGGAACGCAGATGCAGCTTTTTCGTTGTGACAAGCGGAAAGCCCTGTGTCAGATCATAACGGCACTGCATGCCAAAGGTACTGAGCGTGCCTGTCCCCGTCCGATCTGTCGATCGAACGCCTGTTTCCAAAACCTGGCGCAAAGCATCGAGATATTGTTGCATGTTGCCCCCTCCCCCCATGATATTGACGTGTTGAACAAAATTACGCAAGGCAATTCACACGGCGTCTTGCGCCAATAAACCCCAAAGTCTTATTGGCATCTACACGCCCTTTAAGCATCACACAGTGCCCCCACAACACAAATCAGATCACTTGTCACAGGGCAGACATGATCTAAGATGAAGTCTAGAGAATAAGGGAGTTCTTTATGGGCATTCACTATCTGCACACAATGGTGCGCGTCAAAGACCTGGACCGCGCAATTGATTTCTACAGGCTTCTCGGGCTGGAAGAGACCCGCCGGTATGACAATGCAGAAGGGCGATTTACCCTGGTGTTCATGACACCGCCAGGTCAAGAGGACGCCCACGTAGAGCTGACCTACAACTGGGATGGCGATGACACCCTGCCCTCTGACAGTCGCCATTTTGGTCACATCGCCTTCCGGGTCGATGATATCTACGCTATGTGCCAGCACTTGATGGACAACGGTGTGACGATCAATCGCCCGCCCCGCGATGGCCGCATGGCGTTCGTGCGCTCGCCTGACAATATCTCGATTGAGCTTCTGCAAGCAGGCGCGCCCCAACCTTTAGCCGAGCCTTGGGTGTCCATGCCCAACACAGGCCATTGGTAAGCTTAGTCTTACTACATTAATCATGAAACTTATGTGTCTCAACGCCTGGGGCGGCAGGCTTTATACGGACCTGCTGCCTTATCTGACCGCCACCGCACCCGATGTGCTGTGCCTGCAAGAGGTGGTCCACACCCCCGGCACGGATCAAGACTGGCTGACCTACAGGGACGGTGACTTTAGCCTGCCTCAACGCGCCAATTTCTTTCGCGATGTCTGCACTGCTCTGCCCGATCACACAGCCCTCTTTTGCCCGGCGGCACAAGGGGTGTTGTGGGAGGATGAAACCTCTGTGCCATCGCAATGGGGGCTGGCGACATTTGTGCACAAATCTATCCCGATCATTGGTCAAATCCAGGATTTCGTTCACAAGTGTTATGTGCCCGGCGGTTATGGGGCGCACCCGCGCCCACGCAATGCTCATGGTGTGCGCCTTTATGACTACACCAGCAACCGCACCGTAAGCCTCACCCATATGCACGGACTGCGTGATCTAAAGGGTAAAATGGACACGCCAGAACGGATGGCCCAAGCCCATAAGTTGCTGGAGATTTCCCAACGTCTTACCGCACCAGAAGACATCTGCGTGATCTGCGGTGACTTCAATGTCATGCCTGACAGTCAAACGCTCGTCCTTCTCAAACATGCCGGGCTGACTGAATTGGTCACGAGCAAAGGGATCACAAGCACGCGAAGTTCTCACTACCCGAAACCGGGGCGGTTTGCAGATTACATGCTGATCAATGATGAAAAAGCGGTGCGCGCGTTCAATGTGATTTATGAGCCAGAAGTCTCGGATCATTGCCCGCTGATTTTGGAGATATAGGGCTCACACTGGGTAGGCCGCCAATGCAACGCGGCGGCCTTCACTGAGCAATACGTTATAGGTGCGACAGGCGGCGGGTGTAGCCATCGCCTCAAGCCCTATGCCCGC
>CAWUJT010000078.1:0-11624 GCA_963922715.1 uncultured Thalassobacter sp. | reverse complement strand
TTTTCGGGTTTATCCTCTTCAAGGGGTACAGCGTTTCGCGTTCGAATAAACTTTCTGAAATAAGAGGCACTCGAAATCTTGGGCGTAATGCAAAAACCAGACGTTCCCATAATGATCTCATCAACTTGCACAGGACCATTGGTGATGTGCACAGGAACGTCTATTCCCAAAGCTTCGAACCTAGATTTGCAAATATTTTGAAACACCTCTTGATCTTGCGGCTTCGGAAAAGGGGTGCCACGGAAAGGTACATAAAGAACACCATTGAAAGACCCTTTGACAGAATCAATCGCCCATAAGTGCGACAAACACTCGACAAGAAAATGTCCAAAATGTGGTCTGAAAAATCCACCGAAGACGTATCTGCCCGGTAAATGAACTACGTCTTGTTCGTTATAGTCAATCTTATCTCGATCAATATGATTCTTGCACAAAGCATTGCCTTCATAAAGCAATTCATTGCTGTTTGGATCATACACGCGATGAGGTTGACGTGTCTCATACTGTTTTGGAATAACAATAACATTCTTACGGGTTATAATTTCAGGCGAAAACCCAAGCGCTTTATCTTCATCTGTTTGCGTGGGAAGATTTATATGTATGTCCATATCAAGCTATTCTCCTTGCTTAAAGGTGGTTATATTTTAAATATTGCAGTGAGTTAAACCCGAAATTACGCAATTTCATTGCGGTTCATCGTCCATCGTCTGCTCTGCGATCCAAGCCACAGATACGACGCTTTCCCCATCGCCTGTATCAAAGACCTTCACCCCACCAGCGGAGCGAGAGCGGAAAGAAATCCCATCAACCGGACATCTGATAGATTGACCCGTCGAAGTGGCCAGCATGATCTGATCTTCCATGTCCACTGGAAAGGCCGCGACAATACCCCCGGCCCGTAGGCCTTTGTCAATCGCTTGAACACCTTGCCCGCCGCGGCCCCGCACAGGGTAATCGTGGCTGGAGGACAGCTTGCCCGCACCGCCCTGTGTGATCGTGAGGATCAAGTCTTCTGACGCGCTCATCTCCGCATAGCGATCTGGGCTCAGCTGTCCTTCGGTTTGGTCTTCGTCCTCGTCAAGGCTATCCTCTTCCGGCAGACCCGCCATCAAACGGCGTTGTTTGAGATAGGCCACACGTTCTTCGGGACGCGCGTCAAAGTGACGGATCACCGCCATCGAGACGACATGATCGCCTTCTGCTAACTTAATCCCCCGCACGCCGGTGCTTTCGCGGCTTTGAAACACCCGTACTTCTGTGGTTTGAAAGCGAATGGCACGCCCAGCTTGGGTGACCAACAGGACGTCATCTTCCTCACTGGCAATCCGGGCCGAGAGAAGATCAACGCCCTGGGGCAGTTTCATAGCAATTTTGCCGTTGCGCATGACATTGGTAAAATCGCTTAGGCGGTTGCGCCGCACATCGCCCGCTGAGGTTGCGAACACGATCTGTAAATCGCTCCAATCGCTCTCATCCCGGTTCACGGGCATCACGGCGGCGATACCAACACCTGAGGCAATGGGCAGGATATTTACCAAAGCCTTGCCTTTGGCGGTCCGCGCCCCCTGTGGCAAGCGCCATGTTTTCAGCTTATAGACCATCCCATCGGTGGTGAAAAACAGAAGGCTCGTGTGGGTGTTGGCGACAAACAGGGTGGTGACGACATCTTCGTCCTTTGTGGCCATCCCAGACAGGCCTTTACCACCCCGCTTTTGGGCGCGAAACTCTGCCAGCGGTGTGCGTTTGACATAACCCGCGGCGGTGATGGTCACCACCATCTCCTCCCGCTCAATGAGGTCTTCATCGACCAAATCACCGGCCCATTCGACAATCTCTGTGCGCCGAGCAACGGCGAATTTGTCACGGATGTCTGTCAGCTCTGCCGCAACAATCTCTAAAGTGCGCGCCCGAGACGCCAAAATCGCAAGATATTCGGTAATCTTGTCCGCCAATTCGGCCAATTCGTCGGTCACTTCTTTGACGCCAATCTGCGTCAACCTTTGCAAGCGTAAGTCAAGGATCGCGCGCGCCTGTGCCTCGGACAGATTATAGGTGCCGTCATCATTGAGTGTATGGGTCGGGTCATCGATCAACTTGATATATTCCGCGATCTCTGTGGCAGGCCAGCGGCGGGTCATCAAGGCTTCGCGCGCCTGCGCCGCATCGACAGAGGCACGGATGGTGGCCACCACTTCATCAACGTTTGACACCGCCACCGCCAAACCGCACAAAAGATGACTGCGCGTCCGGGCGCGGCGCAACTCAAAGGCGGTGCGCCGGGCGATCACCTCTTCCCGGAATTCTAAGAACGCCGTCAGGAAACCGCGCAAGGTGAGTTGTTCAGGCCGTCCATTATTAAGCGCGAGCATATTGCAGCCAAAAGAGGTCTGCATCGGCGTAAAGCGATAAAGCTGGTTCAGCACCACCTCGGGTGTGGCGTCGCGGCGCAGCTCAATCACAACGCGTACCCCGTGCCGGTCGCTTTCGTCTTGCACATGGGCGATGCCTTCTACCCTTTTGTCCTTAGCGGCATCAGCGATTTTCTCAATCATGGTGGCTTTGTTGACCTGATAGGGGATTTCATCAATCACAATGGCAAAGCGGTCTTTGCGCAGTTCCTCGACACGGGTTTTCGCCCGGATCAGCACCGATCCGCGCCCCTCCAGATAGGCTTTGCGCGCCCCAGAGCGGCCCAGAATGATCCCGCCTGTGGGAAAATCGGGGGCGGGGATATGCTCCATCAGCTCTAGGCTGTCCATATCGGGATTTTCAATCAACGCCAGGCAAGCCGCAATCACCTCCCCCAGATTATGCGGCGGAATGTTGGTGGCCATTCCCACAGCAATGCCACCGGCCCCATTGACCAGCATGTTGGGATAATGCGCCGGAAGAACAGTCGGCTCCCGCTCTTTCCCATCATAGTTGTCTTGAAAATCGACGGTGTCTTTGTCGATGTCGGACAACAGCGGCATGGCCGCTTTGTCCAGCCGCGCCTCGGTGTAGCGCATGGCCGCCGGACTGTCCCCATCCATAGAGCCAAAATTGCCTTGCCCATCAATCAATGGCAACGACATCGAGAAACTCTGTGCCATGCGCACCAGCGCATCATAAATCGCAGAATCACCATGGGGGTGATAGTTGCCCATCACCTCTCCCACGGATTTTGCCGCCTTTCGGTACGACTTATCGGGTGTATAACCGCCTTCATACATAGCATAAAGGATGCGCCGGTGCACAGGTTTTAGGCCATCGCGCAAATCCGGAATCGCGCGTGAGATGATCACACTCATGGCGTAATCGATGAAACTGGTTTTCATCTCGCTTTCGATCGCAATTTGCGGCTGTGGGGATTTCTTTTCGATATCAGAGTCTTCTGGGGTGTCGCTCATACTGCCTCCTGCGGTTGCTTGGACCGCGAATTGTTCTTGGGCAGAGTATAACAGCCCAAGCGCACAGGGGGCAAGCATTGTCCAACACCGCAAAACGCAGCCGATCAATAAGAGTGCTAATAGTCTGTATTTATTGACAGATAACGGTTTTATGCCAGCCTGATGTTATCAACATATGAAGAGGTGCAGAATGGAAACAGAACTGATGCTGAAAGGCTATGGATTAACAACGGCACAGATGTTCTACCGAATGCCGGATTATACCCATGTTCTCAATACATTTGTCTGGCAAGATTATGATCTTGCGCCGGATTATCCCCGGCTGTTTAAGTTTATCGAATTCTGGCAGTCCGAGATTGACGGTCCGTTGCATTCGGTTGAATTTACACATCGGAAAATGCTGTCTTGCGGGGATTGGCACAATGTGGTTGGGGAGTTCCGCCTCCACTAAAGCAGGACCGATATCATGCAAGAGCCGCACAAAACCTCTCCTCACAGTTTGGGAGAGGACATTCTCGCCTTTGTGATCGGCACCAGCATGGTTGCGCTGTCGGTTCAACTTTTGCAGCATCTTGGATTGATCACGGGTCAGACGGCAGGGCTGGCGGTGTTGTTAAGTTACGTTGGCGAGCAAAGCTTTGGACTGTGGTTTTTTGTCATCAACTTGCCATTTTATGTGCTGGCCTGGTGGCGGATGGGCCTGCGGTTCACCGTGAAAACCTTTATCGCTGTGGCATTGGTTTCTGTTCTGACAGAGGTCTTACCCACCCATCTTAGCTTTGCAGCCCTCACCCCGGCGGTTGGGGCGTTTTTTGCCGGGGCTGCGGCAGGCCTGGGGCTATTGGCAATTTTCCGGCATGGGGGCTCGCTTGGCGGGATTGGGATTTTGGGGCTTTATATCCAAGAGCAAACAGGCTTTCGCGCAGGCTGGGTGCAGCTGGGCTTTGACTTTGGGCTCTTTGCCTTGGCGTTCTGGCTGTTGGCGGATCCGTGGCTTGTGGCCTATTCTGCATTGGGGGCGTTTGTCATCAACCTGGTTGTGGGTCTCAATCATCGCAAAGATCGCTATACGGGACGGTAAATCATGTCAAAAGCACATCTTCTGTTACTCCTCGCCATTTTGACAGAGACGATTGGGACCATGGCCCTCAAGGGCACAGCTGGCTTTAGCCGCCTCGGCCCCGTGGTCCTTGTGGTTTTGGGCTATGGTGCCTCGTTTTACTTTCTCGGTCTGGCGCTAAAAACCATCCCGGTGGGGATCGCTTATGCCATCTGGTCAGGCCTGGGGATCGTGTTGATCACCGCCCTTGGATATGTTCTTTACCGTGAACGCTTGGATGCTGCTGCACTTACGGGGATCGCTTTGATTATTGCGGGCATCATTGTGATGCAGGTGTTTTCAAAATCCACCCATGGCTAAGAGCCTGGTTCGGTCAATATCTGTAGCGCTTGGGCATGAAGATCGGCGCTGCCAGCGGCCAGCACGCGGCCCCCGTGATGGGCTGTTTCCCCTTCCCAGGACGTCACAATCCCGCCAGCGGCCTCAATCACAGCGATTGGGGCGGCAATGTCATAGGCGTTTAACCCCGCCTCGACCACCAAATCCACCTGACCTAGGGCCAAAAGGCCATAGCCGTAACAGTCAAGGCCATAGCGTGTCAGGCGGCAATGTTGTGCCAGCCGGTGAAATGCCGCCCCATCGGCTTGGGTGCCGACCTCGGGAAAGGTCGTGAGGATCGTGGCCTCGGCCAAGCATGCAACGGGCCGACTACGAAGCGGTGTGCGGGTCTCACCACGGCGCAGGTCCGCGATACCAAAGCCGCCCTCAAAGCGCTCTCCGATATAGGGTTGCGCGATGAGCCCAAACAGAGGCCCCGTTTGATCTTGGACGGCAATCAACGTGCCCCAGGTGGGCGCGCCCGCGATGTAGGCCCGCGTGCCATCAATCGGATCCAACACCCAGGTCAAACCGCTTGTGCCAGGCTGAACCCCGTATTCCTCCCCAATGATCCCATCATCGGGACGTATTTGCGCTAAGAGATCCCGCATTGCCGCCTCTGCCGCGCGGTCGGCACGGGTCACGGGATCGAACCCCAGATCGTCCTTGTTTTCTACGGTCAAGCTGGGCTGACGAAAGGCGCTGAGCGTGATGCGATCAGCCGCATCGGCCAGCGCATGGGCCGTTTTGCGCAACTCTTGAGGATCATAAGACGCCATAAAACCAAGTGACATGGGACAAAGCCGTCGTCAATGGCTTGAAAGCGCCAACGAACATATAGGATAGGGGAGATGAAAGGAAACCACATGCGCGCCTACGTAAAATCTGATGCTGACACACCAGCACGCCTTCAAGTTATGGATCGCCCTTCTCCGGGCCCTGGGCAAGTTGAGTTGCAAATCAGCGCCTGTGGTTTAAATCATGCTGATCTTTTGATGCTGAACGGGCGATACCAGGACACACCACCCCTGCCCTTTGTGCCGGGGATGGAGGTCTGTGGGCGTGTCACAAACACAGGCCTGGGGGTATCAGACATTGCCATCGGCACCCGTGTCGCGGCGTTCGTTGGACACGGCGGCCTGGCTGAGCACGGTGTGTTTGATGCAAGCCGCTGTGTTATGGTGCCCCAAAGCATGAGTGATGCAGAGGCCGCAGGCTTTGTGATCGCTTATGGCACCAGCCATGTTGCCCTAACCCATAAAGTGCGCCTTCAACCGGCAGAACGGCTGTTGGTTCTTGGGGCCGCAGGGGGTGTTGGTCTGACCGCCGTAGAAATTGGTGCGGCGTTAGGGGCCGAGGTCATCGCCTGTGCGCGTGGATCTGAAAGACTTGCCGTTGCCAAAGCCGCCGGCGCACAACATCTGATCGATAGCGACAGCGCGATTTTGCGGGACCAGGTCAAAGCCTTGGGCGGTGCGGATGTGGTCTATGACGCGGTGGGGGGCGATCTGTTTACACAAGCCCTGCGGGCCACCAACCCAGATGGGCGCATCCTTCTGATCGGCTTTGCCAGCGGCAAGATCCCAGAGATCAAAGCCAATCATCTTCTTGTCAAAAATATCTCTGTGCATGGGCTCTATTGGGGCGGATACCTCAAAACCACCCCAAAGATCGTCACAGACAGCCTGTCTGCACTTTTCGACCTTTACCGACAGGGGAAGCTTTGCCCCCATATCTCACACATTCTTCCCCTCAACGATGTGGAGGCGGGCCTCGATCTGCTCAGGACGCGACGCTCAACGGGGAAGGTCGTCGTGACGATGACATAAGGTCGGGATAAATCTGGCGCAAAAGCAGCAGCAAGTGGTCGGCCGCTTGCCCCGTAAAACCAGGGCAGCGGTAAAGGTTGACATTAAATTCTTTCAACGACGGCAAAGCGCCCCCATGAAGCACAGGCGCCATTCCAGGCGGCACAACACCGTCAATCATGGCATGCACGGCCAAATCAGCCCCAACCGTGGCTTCAACCGTGCGCGAGTTATCGGTCTTTACCGTCGCCTCCCAAGCAATACCTGAAGCATCCAGAGCCGCCAGCGCATGAAACCGGAAAATACAAGCATTTTCAAAAGCAACCGGAAGCGGGCGCTGACGCCAGGCCACCCCATCCGGGGCGCCAACCCAAATCAAGGGAACAGAGATCAGCGTCTCCCCCATCGGGCCACAGCCCTCTTCCGTGGTGAGAATAACGTCTAGGGCCCCAGCCTCAAGCTGAGCCTTCAGCCGGGTTGTAAAAGACGAAATGAGTTGCACTTTCATCCGGGGAAACGCGGCATGAAAAGCCCGCAATACCTGTGGCGTTGCATGCGGCACAATATCTTGTGGTACACCCAGACGGATTTCCCCCTCAAACTCTTGCGCGGTTAATTTCACCCAAGCCTCATCATTCAGCGATAAAATGCGCCGCGCATAACTCAAAAGTTGCTCCCCCGAGGCCGTCAGAACAATGCCGCGCCCCGATCTTGTGAGCAGCTCAACATCAAGTAGCGCTTCCAAGCGTTTGATTTGCATAGAAACCGCCGATTGCGTGAGGTGGAGTGTGCCCGCTGCACGGGTCACGCCGCCGGTTTCTGCGACCGCTGCAAAAGCTCTTAAAGAGGCCATATCGAGATTACGTAACATATCACAAAACCTTATTAAACGTATCACATTTATTCGTTTTGAAAATATATCAAGTGCCCTCATATAACAATCATAATATCGAGCCTTGACACATTTGATAAAGAAAGGATGCCCCCATGTCTTCTGTCTCCACCGATATTGGTATTCGCTCACTCTATAACAAAATTTCCTTGTCGCGTATGTTTGCTGTGGCACATGAAAGACGTGCTTTGGCAGAGCTTGATGCGGCACAATTGAAAGATCTTGGCCTCACCCACAGCGAGGCCTTGGAAGAAGCGCGCCGCCCCTTTTGGGATGTTCCGCAACATTGGCGCAAATCGTAAACAAATATTCGCTTAACTATATGTGAAATCCGCGCAGGATTTTCTTGAAAACCCCGCCCAAAGTTCTGATATAAAGGACAAGAGGCGGGGCTTCTCGCTTTGAGCTTTAAATTTTTTGGAGGACATCCATGGCAAACTATCAAGACCAGTTACGGACCTCTGGTCTTTCAGGGTCCGCAATTTCACAAATCGACCAAGGGCTACGTGCCCACATGAACAAAGTCTATGGCACCATGTCTATTGGCATGCTGCTCACCTTCGCGGTGGCCTGGGCGGTTGGGACAACACCTGAACTTCTTGGTCTGTTCCGCGATCCGATCACGCTACAACCCAATTTGCTGGGGTGGGCAATTATGTTCGCACCCCTCATCGCAGTCTTTGCGTTCGGCGCAGCAATCAATCGGTTGTCCGCGGCAATGGCACAATTATTCTTCTACGGCTTTGCCTCTATTATGGGGTTATCCATGGCGTGGATTTTTGTGGCCTTTACCGGCATGTCAATCGCGCAAGTGTTTCTTGTGACATCTATTTCCTTCGCTGGGCTTAGCCTTTGGGGATACACCACGAAAAAAGATATCTCTGGCTGGGGATCATTTCTGATCATGGGTATGATCGGATTGATCGTGGCAATGGTGATCAATATTTTCCTTCAGTCACCTGCAATTATGTTCGCTGTGTCCATTCTCGGTGTGCTAATTTTTGCCGGTCTCACAGCTTATGACACGCAAAACATCAAGAATACATATATCATGCACGCCGCCCATGGTGATCAGGAATTCTTGGGTAAAGCCGCGATTATGGGTGCGTTGAACCTGTATTTGGACTTCATCAACATGTTCATGTTCTTGCTGCAACTTTTGGGCAATCGTGAATAATTCTTGAAACAACCACAACAAACAAAAAAGGGCCGAATTATCGGCCCTTTTTTTCATAACTTCGGCAAAGACTATTTGATCTTGCCTTCCTTGTATTCCACATGTTTCCGCGCGACAGGATCATATTTGCGGATACTCATTTTTTCCGTCATGGTCCGCGCATTTTTCTTGGTCACGTAAAAATGTCCAGTTCCCGCCGTAGAGTTCAGACGGATTTTAATCGTGGTTGGCTTAGCCATTGAAACCTCCTGATCGGGGGGCATGCTGTCAAAACAGATCATCCCTAAACTATCGAATGTTGAGCGGGCATGCCCGTGCAGAGCCCGCATGTCAAGCACGAACTAGAGACAAACCCGGCCTGACCCTTCTCAAAGCTTTGAAAGGTTTGCAACATGATCAGATATGTGCGATAGATATAAAGGATAACTTTTTGTTCGTGTTATGGAAAAATCAAAACATTCACATTCTGTCTTTGCGGTTTCGTTTTTTTTCTGTGCGGGTGTGCTGGCCGTTTATTTTGGATTTGCGGCCACACAAGGTGAATATGGCGTGTTTCATGAAATTCACTACACCGCAGAACAAGAACGATTGCAGGCCGAGCTTGACGACGTCATGGCTGAGGTTAAGCACATGCGCAACAAAACCCTCAGGCTGTCTGACACCTATTTAGACCTTGATCTTCTGGATGAACGTGCACGCGATATGCTAGGCATGGTTCGCCCAGAAGAAATCGTGATCCAATAACATTCATACGCTTCTTAAGGCGTGAACAGCAAACAACGAGGGCATGATGTTTAAATCTGGATCTGTTACATATGATCCCATTCCCCTGCCCGACCGCGTACAAAAGCCAGATGCAGAGGCGTTGAAGATCGCGCAGGACTTTCGCGAGTACATGCGCAAACGGCATTCTGTCCGGGACTATTCAGATCGTCCAGTTCCTGAACCCATCATTCAGGCCTGTATCGAAACGGCTGTCAGCGCACCGTCTGGGGCCAACCATCAACCTTGGCATTTTGCGGCGGTTTCAGACCCGCAGATGAAAGCTCGGATACGCGCGGCTGCCGAAGAAGAGGAACGCGGATTTTACGGCGGCGGCGCAGGCGAAGAATGGCTCGCGGCACTTGAACCGATTGGCACGGATGTATCCAAACCCCATTTGACAATCGCACCTTGGCTGATTGTCGTTTTTGCAGAACGCTATGGCCACACGGAAGACGGCACGCGCTACAAAAATTACTATGTTCCGGAAAGTGTGGGCATTGCCACAGGCTTCTTGATTGCGGCGTTGCATCAGGCGGGCCTTGTCTGCCTGGAGCATACGCCGAATCCGATGAAGTTCCTCAATACCCTTTGCAACCGTCCAGCCGCAGAAAAACCGGTTATGATTCTTCCCGTGGGCTGGCCAGCAGAAAACGCGACCGTGCCCTCTGCTGCAAAGCGCAAAAAGCCCCTGTCGCGGGTCATGTCGGTATTTTCATAGCACCTTTGGCGTAAAACCCACGACATCTGTGGACATGCTATAAAACTGTCGATATGGATTGTTTAGTATTAAACTATGTTTGCTTTGATGGTGAGGAGAATATCATGGCATCACGGAAACCAAGCACGCGACCCAATGTTTCCTCTGATGAGCTTCTCAGTTATTACAAGGACATGCTGCTTATTCGCCGTTTTGAAGAGAAAGCGGGGCAACTTTACGGTATGGGTCTGATCGGCGGTTTTTGCCACCTCTACATCGGGCAAGAGGCAGTTGTGGTTGGCCTTGAAGCCACAGCCAAAGACGGAGATAAGCGCATCACCTCTTATCGCGATCATGGCCACATGCTGGCCTGCGGGATGGATCCCAAAGGGGTCATGGCCGAGCTGACGGGCCGTGAAGGCGGGTATTCCAAGGGCAAAGGCGGCTCGATGCACATGTTCTCAAAAGAAAAACACTTTTATGGCGGCCACGGGATTGTCGGCGCACAAGTCCCCTTGGGGGCGGGCCTGGCGTTTGCGGATAAGTATAACGGCACTGACAATGTGAGCTTTGTCTACTTTGGTGATGGCGCAGCCAATCAGGGCCAAATTTATGAAACCTTCAACATGGCGGCCCTGTGGGATTTGCCCGCGATTTTCGTGATTGAAAACAACCAATACGCCATGGGCACGGCACAGGCCCGCTCGACCTCCACACCGGATCTTTACACTCGGGGCACGGCCTTTGGCATTCCGGGGGAGATTGTGGATGGTATGGATGTGCTGGCCGTCAAGGCCGCCGGAGAAAAGGCTGTGGCCCATTGCCGCGCCGGTGAGGGGCCATATATCCTTGAGATCAAAACCTACCGCTACCGCGGCCATTCGATGTCAGACCCGGCCAAATACCGCACACGGGACGAGGTGCAAAAGATGCGCGAAGAACGCGACGCCATCGAACATGTGCGCGATCTGCTGTTGGCCGGCAATCATGCCAGCGAAGATGACCTTAAGACCATCGATAAAGAGGTCAAAACCATTGTGAACGCGGCGGCCGATTTCGCCAAAGAGAGCCCCGAGCCCAGCGTGGATGAACTCTACACCGATATTTACGCCTGATTGAGACCAGAGAGGACAAGACATGGCTACCGAACTTCTCATGCCCGCCCTTTCGCCCACGATGGAGGAAGGCACACTGGCCAAATGGCTCGTGAAGGAGGGCGATAGGGTGTCGTCAGGTGATATCATCGCCGAGATCGAAACCGACAAAGCCACGATGGAATTTGAAGCCGTTGATGAAGGTGTGATGGGCAAGCTTCTGATTGCCGAAGGCACGGAAAGCGTCAAGGTGAACACACCGATTGCCATCATTTTGGAAGAGGGCGAGGACGCGGACGCCGTGCCCGCCTCTGCGTCCGCAGAGGCCGCGAGGGCAGAGGCCGCCCCTGTGGCGGTTGAGGCC
>CAWUJT010000077.1:0-11895 GCA_963922715.1 uncultured Thalassobacter sp. | reverse complement strand
CGACATGATATAAGGCCCCATCGTCTCTTCTGTTCGAAAACCGAAAGCAAGCAGTCACCAGTGTTAACGCATCTGGTGAAAGCGTTGGTTGACCACATGGGAGGGGTAAATTGTCCACTACCTTTGGAGCTGATTGAGTATCATCAACAGATCTTATCAATATTTGACCTGCTGCATCTGCATAGGCCAGTTTTCCATTGGCCGTGACAGGGCCGCGCATTTCCCCATCCAGCACCTTTTCAGGCTGATCACCCGGCGTTACACGCCACAAGCCCCAAGACATGCCATCATATCCGGAAAATATAACGCTCTCGGCACTCAAGTGCTGTGCCGGTGACATGAACGAAAAGAAGACAGCCCACACAAAAGACTTTTTAAATGTCATGGACATGCTCAATACACTGAAGCTAAAATCAATTTAGAATAAAAGCCTGGTAATCGGTTTCCAATTCCGCACCATGAACATCCAAGATGTAGGCTTTTACTTTATACTCCCCGGCTTCGGCACCGCTCAGGCGGATTGCCTGAGACCATATGCCATCGCCTGCAACGCTGTCTCCGCCTGTGCCTTCATCATTGAAGTCAGAAAAATTCCAGAATGAAGTCTCACCAGCAAGTTCCACGGCAATAAGTTCTATTGATGTTGGCCCTTCAGCATGCAGCGGAGACAGCGAAACAGCCAGTTCCGTATCAAGTGTGCCTTTGATAAAAATATCTGAAACGCTGATATCCTGGGCAAAAGAGACTGTTGCACAACTTGAAAGGACACATGCGGCAAGAGTGGTTTTTAGTCTGTGTTGAGCGTTCATAAATAAGGTGACCTCTTATTTGAAATGTAACATCTGAATCAAGCGTATATGGTATGTTAAGAACTGGCAATATGCCTTGTATTCAAGGCAACACTTCCAAAGTCGTATTTTGCGCGCGAAACATGAACCCATGAGTCATTATCTTACATTTCTAGGCGCGGTTCCCTTTGTAATTTTGGCGGGTGTTTGGGTGAACTTGTGGCCTCGGTGTGTTCCGCGTCATGATAGACCCTGGCCCCCACCGCACAAAACTACCCTTTGGTTTGGCTTGATTATGGTGCTGCCCTTATTGTTCATAGATGCTAAAATTATAGCGCTGTTTGCCATCCCTGCGGCGGCAATAGCTGGTCTGGATGCGCGCCGCATGCTTGTGCCCGATGCTGGGGTTTTGCTGATGATAGTGGGGGCTGTGGTTGGATTGTGGACCCAAACGTTGCAACATGGCCTTTGGGATGCGGTTCTAGGGGCACTTCTGGGAAGTGGGGCTTTCGCGTTCATTGCTGTCTTGTTTCGTCATTGGCGTGGCAGAATGGGTCTTGGGGAGGGCGATATTCTGCTGATGGGCGCTTTGGGCCTTTGGCTTGGATATTCCGCCTTGCCTGTGTTTTGGATCACGGCCTCAGTCGCCGGCCTGGTCCTGGCGGGTTTGCGACGGCAAGACCGCGTGCCGTTTGCCCCTTGCATGATCTTCGCAGCCTGGGCGATGATCCTTGCCCGGCAAATGCAATTGTCCGTTTTTACGGTTTGAGGTAAACTGTTGATAATCAGTTATGACAGACGGGTATAATATACATGGATCGCCTTGACAGTGTTCTGTCTTCCAGTGACTTTATCGACCTTGAAACTCTGGAACACGCGCAAAGCCTGGCACACCTGCGCAAGGACCATATATTGCGGGTTCTTTTCGATATCGGCGCAATTTCCTCTGAAATGCGGGCGGCCATCGCAGCTGAAGCATTAGACATACCGCGGTTTCTGCCGGGGGATTTACCGGCGCACCCCGTTCAGGGCGATGCTTTGGACCGTGGCTTTTTGCAAAAGATCGAAGCAGTCCCGCTTGGGCCAGGGGATCAGGACGGCGCAATGCGGGTGGCCATGGTCGATCCCTTCAATAATGAGGCACAAGACATTCTGCGTGTGGTTTTACGCCAGGACATTCAACCGGTTGCCATTGATATCGAGGAGTTTGAGCGCGCAATTGATCGCGTTTACGGTATCCATGAAACAGATCTGACTATCCCCAAACGCCTGCTCTCTTACAATGTCGATCCGGAAATGGGTCTGGAAGACGCTGCACAACAAGTCCCTGTTGTGCGCACTGTTAAATCATTACTCGATAAAGCCGTTCGAATGCGGGCCTCCGATATTCATATAGAGCCTTACGCAGGCCAACTGCGCGTGCGATACCGGATTGATGGTTTGCTCACCGATCAATCGCCTCCAGAGGCCGCGATGACTGCAGCATTGATTTCTCGATTAAAAATCCTTGCTCGCCTGAATATTGCAGAGCGTCGCAAGCCTCAAGATGGACGCTTCAGTTACCCTTGCGACGGACGTGAGATCGACATTCGCATGTCCTCTGTCCCGACAGTAGAAGGCGAAAGTGTGGTACTTCGCCTGCTTGATAAGCAAGCAGCCGTTTTCGATTTTTCCAAGCTCGGGATGCCTGAGAATATACACGAAGATTTGGATAAGTTGCTCACCAATTTAACAGGCATGTTGTTAATAACAGGTCCCACAGGAAGTGGCAAAACAACCACGCTTTACGCCGCCCTGCAAAAGCTCAACAAATCGGAACGCAAGATCATATCGATCGAAGATCCCGTAGAATATCAAATCAACGGCATTAACCAGATGGCTGTGCAGCCATCGATTGGGCTGGATTTTGCAACGCTTTTGCGGAGCGTTCTCAGACATGATCCAGACATTGTCATGGTGGGGGAGTTGCGGGATGCAGAAACCGCGGAAATCGCTGTGCGCGCAGCTTTGACAGGGCATTTGGTCTTATCGACACTGCATACGAACTCTGCCTCTGGCGCGGTTACACGCTTGGCCGATCTTGGGATCCCACGGTTTTTGATTGCCTCTGTCTTTCGTGCCTCATTTGCACAGCGTTTGCTGCGCCGAATCTGTCTGATATGTGCAGATCAGCGCCCCCTGACCCCGCAGGAGGCCGAGAATCTGGCCACCCTGTCCGGAAGCTCTGATCTACCATCCCATGTGCCTGTTCCTGTCGGTTGCGAAAGCTGTGCCCATACCGGTTACAATGGCCGCATCGGTGTCTATGAGTTCTTCCGCCCAACGCCGGACATGATTGCCGAAATCAGCACTGGTGCAGATGAAACACATCTTGCCGCACTGGCACGTCAGGCTGGTCAGGCCAGTCTTGCCAAAGACGGCATCAACAAACTCTTCAACGGGATCACAACACCCGAAGAACTAGAGCGCACGTTGGGCGCGGTATGGTTCCATGGCTGAATTTTCATATATTGCCTATAAACCCGACGGTGCCCGTGTTTCAGGCTGGATCCAGGCGGCAACACAATCACAAGCGCAAAAGGAATTGCAGAAAAGGGGGCTTTTCCCCGTAGAGTTTGCCCAGGCCGAAGCAAAATCGGCTGGCCACCCAAAAACCCTTCCTCAAATCACGCCCAAAGGGGCCCCTGCCCCACCCCGCTTGCGGGCCGTTGCGACCTGGGCGGCCCGTATGGCGGCGTTGACCGAAGGCGGAGTTGAACTTGCCCGCGCCCTTGAAATTTCGGCCAATACGCCCAAACCGGGGCGCACGGAACAAGCCGCGCGTGACATGTTGCAAAGGCTTCGCAGCGGCGCGGCGATAAGTGACGCGGCAGAGGCGAGTGGACATCTCAACAGACAAGCCATTGCGATTTTACGTGCTGGGGAGCAGATCGGAGATTTAGCAACAGCCTTTTGCACTGTGGCCGATCTTTACACATATAAATTGACACTCCGACGCACTGTCCAGACTGCGTTAATTTATCCAAGCATTCTTTTTATTTTCGCGGTTATTTCTCTTGTTGCGATGCTTGGGTTTGTGATCCCAAGATTTGAGGTCATCTTCATCGGCGCCGAAGACCAGCTTCCTCAAAGCACCGAATGGGTCATGGCCGCGTCCCGCGGTTTGCGTGACTACTGGCCGATTGTCATCGCGGGGTTTGGCCTGCCTGTGGGCATTGGTATCCTGGGGATGCGTTCTGCGCAAGTCCGATCCACAATGGCACATCTCGCATTGCGGCTGCCCTTTGTGGGGCCAATATTGCAAAAGCTGGATTTAAGTGCCTTGACCGCCAATTTGTGCATCTTTCTGCGCGCCGATGTTGCTCTGCTCCAGGCCCTGGAACTGACCGCTGCCATCGTCCCGCACTCCGGTCTGGGGCAAAACGTGGATGAGGTTTTGGAAAACGTCCGACAGGGCCAGCTTTTCAGCGCCGCGCTTGCCGAGGCAACAGACATGCCGTCGGACATAATCTCAATGCTGCGCGCTGGGGAAGAAAGCGGACGCTTGCCAGAAATGCTGGAGCTGATCTCCACCACGGAACGCGCAGAGGCCGAAGCGGCGATCAAACAACTTCTATCGATCCTGGAACCGGTCATGATCCTTGCGATTGGGGCCATTGTCGGGGGGATGATTTTCTCCATCTTCCAGGCCATTCTTAGCATAAATGATGTGGTGCTCTGATGATCCGACGTCGCCGCGGTTTCACTTTGACAGAGACGCTTTTGGTGCTGGCGTTAACCGCGATGCTGGTGGGAACGGTCGGGTTTTCGATGCGCGCATATCCAAGCCTGCAACTGAACCAGAATGTGCGTGTGATTGCGGCGCAGTTTCGGGCCGCGCACAGGCTGGCCATTCTGCAAGGTGCCCCTATCCGTGCGGTTGTGATGCCCAGGATGCGGCAGATCGAAATCCAGGAGATGGGGTTTAATCTTGTCCTTCCCGCAAAGCTGACACTGCGGGCTACCGGTGCGGCTTCTGTCACGCGTCAGGAGGGGCAAATTGCGCTTGTGTTTTGGCCGGATGGCAGCACGAGTGGCCTTGAATTGGCAGTTTCATCTGTGAACACGGAACAGATCATCCAGGTGAATTGGTTAACAGGGAGGGTCAGTCATACGCAGGGTTCGGGCTAAACGTGGCGCGCTCTTGTTAGAGGCTCTGGTGGCTCTGGTGCTTGCATCTGTGCTGGTTGCGGCGCTTGTGCAGGCCATGGGCGATGCGGCACATCTAACGCGCTCAGCCTCCATCCATCACGAGGCCGAGGTGCTTGCGCGCCGCCTTGTTGAGGAACAAGACGCCCAGACAGAAACGGGAATACAAGGGGCGTTGACATGGCAGCGGAAAGTTGGGCCCAGTCCCCATGACCCAAGGACACGGACATTGGAAGGCTTTCGGCTGGTGCGCATTTCGGTTGCTGTCGAAGGGCCCGGTCTTGACCGCCCGATACGCTATTGGTCGGAAAGAATTGTCAAATGAAGGCCCGGCGCGCCTATACACTGGTTGAGATGCTGGTAACTTTACTGGTTGTCGGTATGATCCTGGTGGCGACAAGCGGGGTGTTTTCCCAGGCCGCACGATTGTCTGCCACACAAGATCTGCGCAGCGATGCCGCCGCCGAACAAGCTGCAGCGCTTGCGTTTGTCGAAGCGCGGTTGCGGGATATCGTTCTTGTCGGCACCCCCGGTCGCCCCTCTGACGCTGCATTTGATGTCACACCGCAAAGTCTTGCCTTTGTCACCCGACTGGCCCCCGAGACACCGCGCCCTGGGCTTCACTGGATTGAGATCTTTATGGAACAGGGCAGCACGCATATCCGCCTAAGCCGCTGGCCTGAAAAGGATAGGCCAGAGGATTACCGATTGTTCACAGGCGCGATGACATTCAAACCCATCGGCGCAGATGCTGCCGCCCGCGGTCTGCCGCTGGCTGTTTATGCAGAGGCCGGCCCCCAGGCCAGGGTTCTGATGCTGGGTGCGCAAATCCCGCTTGACTGCCTTATGCCGGTTGGCGATCAAACCGGGCGGGGTGGGCCCTTGGTCTGTCCGGGGGTGAGCCGATGAGACGAAGAGGCGGATTTGTATTACTGACAATCCTTTGGATTGCCTTGATTCTTGGCTTGTTTGCCGCAGGGTTGGGACAGGTTGCGCGCCGCGATGCACAAGTGACCCGCGGTGCACAGCTTGCTTTGCTTGAAGAGGCACAGTTGGCGCAGAGCCTCATACATACTGTTTGGGCGCTTCGTACGAATGCAGCAGCCTGGCCTGAATTCAGAGCAGACGGGTTGGTCATGCCAACCGGTGAATCCGAGACAGGGGAAACTGCCGTGCGTTTGACACCGGCAGCGGGGTTGATCGACTTGAATGCCGCCACACAGGCCACACGCCGGGCTTTGCTGTCTGGCCTGTTTTCGGATGCAGACATCCGGTCACACGTGTTACAGACATGGAATGCGCGCCCCTCTCCCTTTGTGTCGGTGGATGTTTTTGCAGATCTCCTGGTTGACCTGGACCGTCCAGAGGCCACTTTAGCGATGGCGCGTCTGCGTATGGTGGCCACGGTCTATTCCGGCCTTCCTGCACCAGATATCACTGTGGCGCCCCGTGCGGTTCTGGCGCTTTTGCCTGAAACCAGAACACAGGTTGATGCCCTGCTGGAGAGGCGCCGTGAACGCTCCCAGGCTTTGACGCCGCAGAGGCCCCCTTCTCCCCCACCTGCTGTGGAGAATGCTGCCCTTGTGCCGCGTCTGCCTGTTTTTCATGTGACAATCGCCGTGCGGACAAAGAGCGGACATCACCGCGGCACAGGGGCAGCGTTTGTTCTGCCCTTGCCTGAAACCAATCCGACAGAGGCGTTCTACCGTCTTGACAGTTGGCCTGTCGGGCAGGCAGATCCGATTTTTGCGCATTTTGAGGCCAAGCCATGAGCAATTATCCCTGGTTAGATCAAAACCTGCCAACCCTCTCTGCTCCATTGGGCTGGTTTTTGGATGGGCTGGCGCGCCAACCAAAGCCCGATGACAGCCAGCCCCCGCGCAATTCTCCAAGACTTATATGGAAAAACAACAGCTTACAAGGGGTAGACATACGGTTGTCTCATACAGGCAAACGCAGTGCCGTGCTTATGGTTCCCAAGGCAGACTGGCTCACACTACCTGTCGATCTTCCACCCGTGCGACGCTCTGAACAGCTTCGCATTCTGCGTCTTGATTTGGCAGAACGGACGCCTTTCGGGCTGGAAGGCAGTTTTTATGATGTCTCTGTTGCACCCAATCAGAAGCACCTGGCGCATGTGGTGCCACAAAATGCAGTGTCTGAGGCCTTGGCGGCTGCCGACCGTGACGGCATTGACGTGCGCTGGCTTATGCGCAGCGACACCACCGAAACACCTTATGAGCAGACCATTGATCTTTCGACGCAGGATCGCCCCCGTTTTAGGCGGCTGCTCACGTTTATTGGATGTGTTGCGGTCCTGGGCCTGTTGACCTTGGCGGGACCCTTCACCAGCTACCTGTCGGAACGCCGGTTGTTGACAGACGCCGAAGCCGACGTTGCGGCCTTGCGCCCCCAGGTTGACACGGCCCGCGCTCTGGATCAGCAGATCGCGGAAAGGCTTGCGATACAAAGCAACAACACATCTGGCTTCCTGTTTCCAAATCGCCCCCCTGTCTATGCCATTCTGGAAAACCTGACCCGAACAATCCCCGATCACAGTTATCTGACGGAATTGTCCGTTGAGGGCACGCAGATCAACCTGTCTGGCTTCAGTGCAGAGCCGGAAATGCTGGTGCGCGCTTTGAATGACGCGCCTGAATTCCAAAATGCGCGCTTTACGGGAACGCTGAACAACCAGGCCGAAGGCAATCGCTTTAGCATCCAGCTTTCTGTTCAAGAACAAACACCATGACGAAGACAAGACAGCTTTTGTCCTGGAGCCTGCTGGTTTTCCTGACTGTCACACCCATGACCAGCGGATTTGTGTATCTTGTGCAACTTAGGGATCAAACAGAGATTGAACGCGACACAAGGCAGATGGCTGTAGCGCTGGCACAGCAGCAAGCATCACGGCTTCCGGTTTTGCAGGAAAAGCGCGCTTTGCTGGAGGATGCGGCGCAGGACAACGCCGCAACATGGCTGGCGCAAACCGCAGAGACCGCCGCTTTGGATTTGCAAGAGACCGCCCGCAAGATTGCAGAGGCATCTGGCCTGAGCATCAGCCGGATTGACCCTGCCCCGCCCACACCGCAGGACAGCCGACTGGATCTGTCGCTTTCGGCCTCCGGTGACATAGCTGCGTTGCAACTTGCCTTGTATCAACTGGAAACGTCCATTCCCAAAATGACTGTAACCGACATGCGATTAAGACAAGGACGTGGAGACATGTTGGACATATCCATCACGCTTTCCGCAGAATACACGCTGCGCGATTAAGTAATTATTGTAAAGGGATAGAACTGTCTTGTGAAGTGAAATACATTGCAACCAGGGAATTCACAAAATTGATTCACGGGGTGGTGCTTTGAAATTGGTCCAGATCTCTTCATACGTCACATGGTTTGGGCGCAGGCTTAAACTTGCTGTCCTGTTGTTTGCCATGATGGCCTGTTCTGCGAATAATGATGCACCAGGATGGACGCAGGGTCTAAGTGGAAATGGTTTAAACACGGGTATCCCAAGACGTTTGGCTGGCGGCAGCAGAACAATCATTGGGGGGCAAGAGGACCAACAGGCATTGTCTTATTTGCGGTTTGGCGATGACCAATTCGTAAACCAGTCGCAGGAAAATATCCCGCAAGGCGCCCATCGCGCCCCGGATGGTGACATATTCCTGAACTTTGATGACGCAAGCCTGCCAGATGTGGCCCAGACAATCCTGGGGGACCTTCTGGAGCAAAACTACCTTCTTGATCCACGTGTTCAGGGCACGGTAACATTGCAAACGGTCACACCGCTTTCCGAAGATGATACCCTTGCCACATTCAGCCTTATTCTACGGCAAAACGGGGCCGCGCTTATCAACAGGGACGGCATATACACAATCGTGCCTTTATCAGATGCCAGCACGGGCTCCCTTTCACCCATACTCGCCGATGGCGCGATCTCTCTGCGGCCCGGCTATTCCGTTCTGATCGCACCGCTTCAAAACGCATCTGCAGGTGAGCTGGCCGGGGTGCTGGAGCCACTGAGCGGGCCGCAAACAACGGTCAGATTTGATGCAAGCCGCAATGTCCTTATCCTGTCTGGGGAGGCCTCTGAACTTGCAGCGTTGCGTGATGCCATCACGTTGTTTGACGTAGATTGGCTCCAGGGATTATCGTACGGTTTATTCCCCCTTCAAAAAGCGCAGGCGGATGACATAGTGCAAGAACTTCAGGTCATACTGGGGGGCGCAAATTCACCCATCAAGGATCAGGTCGTGCTTGAACCCATCCGCAGAATGAACGCCATCTTGATGGTCACCAAGCGCAAAGCAATACTGGAGGATCTGCAAGACTGGATCAAACGTCTGGACGAAGGTGGGGCTGGAAACCAGGGCGGTCTTTATGTTTATCGCATCGAAAATGTACTAGCACAGGATGTGGCCGACGCTTTGACAGAGGTTTTTGTTAACAACTCTGGCGCAATCAATGTCAATGAAGCCAGCTTTTCTGAAGAAACGGAGACTGTAACCATTGATGGTGGCGATGGGGATGAGACATCTTTAGGCACTGGAGTGCGGTCTCAATCTAGTGATGTGCAACACGAAGATACCGTTCAAATATATGCCAATGAAGTTAATAACTCTCTGATTATTCGTGCAAAACCAGATACCTATAGATATATAGAGGCAATTATAAAGCAGCTTGACGTCGCGCCGCTTCAAGTTCTCATAGATGCCACGATTGCCGAAGTGTCCTTAACCGATCAACTGAATTACGGTGTGCAATTTTTTCTTGAAAACGGCAACGGTGTTCTGACAAGTTCAAATAATGCTTCTGGGTCGACAGACGGATCATTTCCTGGCTTTGTGGCGTCATATGTCACCGGTGGTGCCGAGGTCGTACTGTCGGCTTTGGATACAGTTACACGTTTGAATGTCATTTCGACACCGCGCCTTATGGTGCTCGACAATCAATCTGCCCGATTAAACGTCGGTGATGAGGTCCCGGTCATCACACAACAACAAAGTACGACAGACAATGAGACAATCGTAAATTCTGTTACGTTTCGGCAAACGGGTGTGGTACTCGAAATTTCGCCCAGAGTATCATCTTCGGGATTAGTAACGTTAGAGATCAAACAGGAAACCTCTAACGTTAATGACGATAGCCGTACAGGGACCCTCACGCCAACGATCTCTCAGCGAACAATCGAGACGTCGATTGCCGTTCAGGACGGACAGACTATTTTCCTTGGTGGACTGATGCAGCGCTCTGATACAGCATCTAAATCAGGAACCCCCGTTTTGTCTGATATTCCCGGTATCGGTGCCCTTTTCGGCACACGGCAAAATGGCAGAGATCGTACAGAACTCATAATTCTTCTTACGCCACGTGTGATACGAAATCCACGTGAGGTCCAAGACACCACAGATGAGATCAGGCAAAGGCTCCAAAACCTGCCGCCAGAGTTCTTTCCACAAAACACATTGACACGCCGCCGCGTAGAATAACCTTGCTTGATAGCTTATCTTGATCCATCATTCTAAATAAGTTTTCCATCGGATATTGAGATATATGACTTTGGCTATTTATATCAAACGAGTAAGGCGATCACGTGGGCTGACTTTGGTTGAGATGCTGGTGGTTTTGATCATCATGGGGCTGCTTGTCGGCCTTGTCGGCCCGCGTGTCCTTAACTACGTCTCTGGTGCAAAATCTGACACCGCAAAAGTGCAAGTGGACCGTCTTTCAACAGCGGTGGAGCTTTACGCACTCAGCAATGGGGGGCCACCAACCACAGAACAAGGGTTAGAAGCGCTTATCGCCGCTCCTTCTGGTGTGACGAGCTGGACAGGGCCTTACCTTAAAGGTGGGGCGCTTCCTTTAGATCCCTGGGGAAATGCATTCTTGTATGAGATGGATGTGCAAACAGGGCAATTCAAAATTAGTTCTTTGGGGGCAGATGGTCTTGTCGGGGGCACGGGGGAGAATGTGGATATTGGATTTTAAAAGAAAGAATGGTATGAATATGCTATTAGCATTATGTTTCGCCATTATATCATAGTCATCTCTCTTAGTTTTTTGCCACTGAGCAAAGGCCTTTGTAATGACCTTCCGCGCAAATCAAGTGCTTCGCCTGGTTTTGTACAATCCCTTTTACCGCAAACCACCGCCCGCCCGTTGTTCAAGGCAACCCGACGGCCTGTAATGCCCACAGTGATCGAACAAAAAACAACACCAATAGGACAACAAACACAAACCGTTGCTGATGAAAACAAACATGCGTCTAACTCAAGCATTCAACTGTCTGATTATATTTTAACAGGTGTTGTCCAAAAGGGCACACAACAAATCGCAATTCTCAAAAGCCGTGTAGACGGTAAAACACATCTTATCAGACCAGGTAGATCGACATTGGCCGCTCGAAATGGTGTTGCGGTTGAAATTGATGTGGTTAATATTGAAAATACATTTATCACATTCGTTGCAGAGCGTGAACTCACCCTCAGAATTCATGAACCCTCTTCAGAAAACTTATCTGAACGACGCTCTACAGATGATTTATATGCACAAAACATCCCCTCCACAGGAACGCAAAAAGTATCTCAAGTTATCTTGGCAGAGGCTACAGCCCCGTTAGTGCCAGGTGCCTTACAGAGAAAAGTATTTCATAGCGTAGGTACCACAGAGTAAGAGAAGCTCTGTCGCAAATTTTTGCCCGGACCTTAGAAGTCCCATTGCTAGAAGTCATTAACGAAAGTACCGCAAAGTGTGGGGCTGAAACAACACTTATAGGATCTTGTATGATGTATATAGATCCTACCATGCTTGTGCGGTCAACAGATGATGCAGCGCAAGCAAGGGCAGTGAGCGTGGAGAGAGAAATGGGGGAAAGAGAACTTTCCCCCACTCTTGATGCATGACAGAAATAG
>CAWUJT010000076.1:0-12012 GCA_963922715.1 uncultured Thalassobacter sp. | reverse complement strand
AGATCGCCAGATATTCCGCCCGTAACTCTGCATCAGCCAGGACATCGCTGGCCAACCCATCATAGACAATACTGCCCGTGTCCAGGATCACGGCGCGGTCGGCCAGTTGAAGCGCGCGCACGGCGTTTTGCTCCACAAGAATGGTTGTCATGCCTTGGCTCTTGATGTGCATCAGCGTTTTCTCGATCTCATCGACGATCACGGGGGCCAGCCCTTCATAAGGTTCATCCAGCAAAAGCACCTTGATATCCCGGCAAAGCGCGCGGCCAATGGACAGCATCTGTTGCTCTCCGCCGGATAGGGTAACGCCTTCTTGGGTGCGGCGTTCCCCAAGCCGTGGGAACAAATCATAGACGCGGTCGAGCGACCAGCCCAAAGGCGGGGCGATCTGGGCCAGTTGCAGGTTTTCTTCGACCGTCAGCCCAGGGATGATACGGCGATCCTCGGGCACAAGGGCAAGGCCAGCTTGGCTGACCTCATGGGCGCCCATGGTATGCAGCGGCTGGTGATCAAGCCAAATTTCCCCATGGCGCACTTCGGGGCTGCCCACTTGCGCGCAAGCCCGCAGGGTGGAGGTTTTGCCAGCCCCATTGCGGCCCAGCAGTGCCAGAATTTCGCCCTCATGCACGTTAAAGCTGATGCCTTGCACGATGTAGCTTTCGCCGTAATAGGCATGCAGATCATAGACAGAAAAGAACGCGGGCGCTGTGGCCGCCACATTGGCGTTCTTTTGGAAATCGGGTTTGACGTTCATCTGTTCCTCCGTTAATGGCCTGCGTTTTCCCCAAGATAGGCTTCGCGCACTTTCGGATTGCCTTTGATGTTTTCCGGTGTGTCTTCCACCAGCGGTGTACCTTGGGCCAGAACCGTGATCCGATCAGCAAGGCTAAAGACAACATGCATGTCGTGCTCGATAATTGCGATGGTGATGTCCCGCTCTGCTTTGATCTCTTTCAGAAGATCAATCGTGTTGTTGGTATCGGCGCGCGCCATGCCAGCGGTGGGTTCATCCAGCAGCAGAAGCTTTGGCTCCTGGCTAAGACACATCCCGATCTCAAGCCGCCGCTTGTCGCCACGGGACAAAGAGGCCGCGTGCATATCGCGTTTCTCTGCCATGCTCATCTCTGCCAACATGTGTTCAGCGGTTTCAAGAATATCCTTTTGCTTCATCACATCGGGGATGGCGTTCAGTTGAAACGTGCCGTCGCGTTTGGCAAAGCAGGGGATCATCATATTTTCCAAAACCGTTAAATCGCCAAAAATCTCAGGCGTTTGGAAGACACGGGAAATGCCCATCTGATTGATCTCATATGGGCTGCGCCCAAGAACGGAAACACCTTGGAAACTGACAGAGCCCGTGTCGGGGATCAGTTTGCCCACCAGACAATTCAAGAGTGTTGATTTGCCCGCCCCATTCGGCCCGATAATCGCGTGGCAGGTGTTTTCTGTGACGTTGAGGTTGACATCGCCAAGCGCTTGCAGCCCGCCAAATCGTTTGCCGACGCCCTGGACTTCTAAAATTCCCATGTCATGTCTCCTATTCGGCAGGCTCGGTTTTGACGTCAGAGGCATTCGGGGCAGATTTTTTCCCCTTGATCATCGCGTAAATCTTCTGCCCCCCCTGCACCAGGCCGCCGGGCAGAAAAATAACAACGCCCATGAAAATCAGACCCAATGTCAGGTGCCAACCCTTGCCCACAAATGGATAGACCAATGTGACCAGAAAATCCTCCAACCCATCGGGCATGAAGGCAAACCATTGATGCAGGATATCCTTGTTGATCTTGGAGAGGATGTTTTCCATGTATTTGATCGCGCCAGCCCCCAGCACGGGGCCGATCAAGGTGCCAACACCGCCCAGAATGGTCATCAGCACAACCTCGCCCGAGGCTGTCCAGAACATCCGTTCAGGCCCGGCTAAGGGATCCATTGCAACCATCAAGCCACCCGCCAGGCCGGCATAAACGCCCGAGATCACAAAGGCCGCCAGCATATAAGGCTTTGGATTAAGCCCAGTATAGGTCATCCGTTGCTGGTTTGACTTCACCGCACGCAGCATCATCCCAAAGGGGGAGCGGAAGATTCGGATCGAAAAGTAAAAGGCGATCAGCATGATCACCGCGCTGAAATAATAGCCTGCAGAGAAGGTAAAGACCCAGCTCCCAAGGTTCAGCTCGGCCGCGCTACGCATCTCAAGACCAAAGAAATTCGGCACGGGGATGTTTCCCTCTGAAGTGGTCTGCGCGCCCAAAACCCGCGGGTCGGTCAACGTCAACTGCAACCCAGTCTCACCCCCGGTCAGGCCCTTTTGCAACAGCCCCTGTTGATCTGGGCCGTCCATATCGGTGGCCAGAACCGAATAGGCCAAAGCGTAGGACATCATAGCAAAAGCCAGGGTTAAGATGGAGAAGTAAATCCCCGAGCGGCGCAAGCTAACGTAGCCAATCACCACGGCGAAAAGGGCGGAAATGATCATTGCCAGCCCCAGTGCTGGCAGCACATTCATACCAAAGAGCTTGAACATCCACATCGCGGCGTAAGAGCCGACCCCCAGAAAAGCCGCGTGACCAAAGCTGAGATAGCCAGTCAGGCCAAAGAGGATATTGAACCCGATGGCAAAGATCCCGAAGATCACAAACCGCTGCATCAGGTCAGGGTAGCCTGCGTTGAACTGTGCCAGGCCAGAGCCTTCGGGGAAGGGATTTAGCAGGAAAGGCGCGGCCATCGTCAGCACGATGACCAGGATGAAAAGGCGGAAGTCTTTGGTGTCGAGTCCGAGCATTGATTAGTCCTCCATGACACCTTTGCGGCCCATCAGCCCCCGCGGACGTGTCAGCAGGACCAAAATGGCAACCAGGTAAATAACGATTTGGTTCAGACCCGGCACAATCTCGAGCACTTCGCGCATCGACGCAAAGCTCTCTAGGATGCCCAAAAGGAACCCGGCAAGGACAGCCCCAGGCAAAGAGCCCATGCCGCCCACAACCACCACGACAAAACTCAGCACCAGAAAGTCCATGCCCATGTGATAGTTAGGTGATGTGATCGGTGTATACATCACACCAGCAAGCCCCGCCACGGCGGCAGCCAGTCCAAACATCAAGGTAAAGCGTCGGTCGATATTGATGCCCAGAAGCGTGACGGTTTCGCGGTCCGCCATACCTGCGCGCACTACCATGCCAAATGTCGTGAATTGCAGGAAGGCAAAGACAGCACAGATGATCACCACGGCAAAGGTGAAATAGACAAGACGCCAGTAGGGATAAATGATCTGGTTTGGATCAAACCCAAGCAAGGCCCCAAAATCGAAAGATCCAGTGAACGCATCCGGCGCCGGTGTGGGGATCGGGTTTGCCCCATAGTAAAATTTGATGATTTCTTGCAAAACGATGGCCAGGCCAAAGGTTACCAGAATTTGGTCGGCATGGGGGCGTTTGTAGAAATGTTTGATCAGCCCCCGCTCCATCAGAACACCGAAGCCAATCATAATGGGGATGGCAAACAACACAGACAGCGGTACCGCCCAGTCGATGATGGCATCCCCGGTGGTCGGACCAAAGATGTCATGCACATAAGGGACGTTGACTTTCAGGGGGTTGCCCAAAAAATCCACCCGTTCCGGGTCAACCACCTCATGGCTCAGGCTCAGTAGCCGCGACAAAAAGACGGCACAAAAAGCACCAATCATAAACAAAGCGCCATGGGCGAAATTGACAACACCGAGTGTTCCAAAAATCAAGGTCAGACCCAGGGCGATCAAAGCATAAGCCGAGCCTTTGTCGAGACCATTGAGAATTTGCAGTATGATAGCTTCCATAATCCTACCGGTCGTTTGGGGTAAGCCTGCGGGTGCGGACCACCCAGGTCAATGGGGGCAAAATGTTGGGTCTATTCTGCCCCCACAAGAGGGTTAGCGTGCATAGAGCACAGATTTATGAGGCGGATTAAGCGCCTGGATTACAGGTGCCGAGCTCTCCACCAAAGATTGAGGCATCATATGTGACCTGTTCAACAGGTGTCACCTCTACGATCTCGAGAAGGTCGAACTCTGAGGTTGGATTCTCTTTCCCTTTCACAACGAGCACGTCTTTGAAGCACTGGTGGTCTTCGGCGCGGTAAAGCGTTGGCCCGTTGCCCATGCCATCAAATTCAAAGCCTTCCAGCGCCTCGACCACCGCACAGGGGTTGAACGATCCGGCCCGCTGCACCGCGTCCGCATAAAGAAGCGCTTGGACATAGCATGTATGCGCCGCCTGTGAGGGGGGGAAGCCATATTTCGTGCCGAATGAGCGAACGAAAGTCTGCGACCCTTCATCGGGCAGGGACCAGTGCCAGTTGGTGGAGCCAAAGATGCCTTTGACGTTTTCCCCAGCGCCTTTCGCCATGAGGCGAGAGTAAAGCGGCACGATAATCTCAAAATTCTTCCCGTTTACACTCAGATCACGCAGGCCAAACTGTACCGCGTTCGTCAAAGAGTTCACCATGTTGCCGCCATAGTGGTTCAACACCAAAACGTCAGCCCCAGATTGCAAAACAGGCGCGATATAGGATGAGAAGTCGGTTTGAGTGAGTGGCGTTTTCACCGCAGCCAGTGTTTCCCAGCCCATTGCCTCTGTCGAAGTGCGCACGGCTTCTTCGGTGGTATAGCCCCAGTTATAGTCTGCGGTCAGGTGATACGCCTTGCGGTCTGTGCCATAGTTGTTGGCCAAAATCGGCGCCAGAGCCGCACCAGACATATACGAGTTGAAAAAATGCCGAAAGCCATTGGCTTTTTTGTCTTTGCCGGTTGTGTCGTTGGAGTGCGTCAACCCGGCCATGAAAATCACGCCCGCTTCTTGACAAAGCGCTTGCACAGCAACAGCCACACCAGAAGATGAGCCGCCGGTGATCATAATGGCACCATCTTTTTCGATCATCGACCGAGCGGAAGCACGTGCTGCATCAGATTTTGTCTGTGTGTCGCCGGTGACATATTCGACCTTCTTTCCCATAATGCCAGTGCCATCCAACGCTTTAGAGCTGAAGGTGGACAACATGCCGCCGTCGCCTTCACCGTTGAGGTGCTCAACGGCCAGTTCATAGGCGCGCAGTTCATCGGCACCCTCATCGGCGTAAGGCCCAGATTGCGGGACGTTAAAGCCAAGGGTTACAGTGGACCCGGTTGGTGCGTTGGTAAAGCCAGAATGACCACCTGCAGACAGATACGTTGGTAAAGCCAGGCCTGCACCTGCAACAGCACCGGTCTTGAGCACGCCACGGCGTGTTAGATTTTGTTTGGACATAAAGTTCCTCCCATTCGATGTTAAGGTTTGGCTCTCCTCAAAGCAAAACCGTAAAAGTCAACATAGACTTTATCTCTATTCAATATGGCATTTCAGCCAAGTGCAATAAAATTTTTTAGAATTAGATCATTTTGTTAACAAATCTGATTTATTTCCTGAACGCTTTATTTACCTTGTCAGGTCACGTTGGCGCAGTGCCTTCTGTGACAAATTGGAACGCTATGGATCAGTCCCAAAAATTGACCGTGTTACAGCGTAAGGCGGGCGTGCGCCTTGAAGAGTCCAAAAAACCGAAAGGCATGACACCAGAAAAGGCCTTTGCACAAGCGCTTGTGGAGGCTGCCGAAGGTTATCCAGGCTTAGATTTAAATGTTGATGAAATTACAGCGGACAAAAGTGACGAGACTGCTTTGATCACAAGCTTGCCTGAGATCGCCCTTTATGTGCTGGCCGATGGCCCAACAGAGGCCCGTGGGTTGTTGTGTTTGGGAACGGGATTTGTTGATGCATTGATTGAGGTTCAAACCATGCGTCATATAGAAAAAACACGACGTGATCCACGTCCGACCACACGTATTGATGCGGCCTTGACACGCGACTTTTGTGACGCGTTGCTGAGCAACTTTACCACTCGCATGGCAGAGGTTGTCGATGCACGCTGGGCACGGGGATTTTCCTATGGAACCTACCTGGCAGACCGCAAACCTTTGACTTTGATGTTGGAAGAGGGTGATTTTCGCATTCTGCGTGCACGTTTGAGCGTTGGGCAAGGGGTGCGCGACACCAGCGCTGTCGTGGCATTTCCCGCAATATCTTTTACGAGTGGCGCACCCAAACTCAATCAAGTCACACAGGGCGTTGACGTTCAGAGACGGCATAAGCCCCCCGATCCCGTTTGGGCGTCTGCTTTAAGAAAAACGGTGACCGAGGCACCAGTTCGCTTAGATGTGACGCTTGCACGCTTTCATCTGTCCATTTCCCAAATTGAGCATTTAAAGCCTGAAGATATATTACCCTTTCCGCGCACAGCGCTGCAAGATGTGCGGCTTGAGGCACCGGCGAAAGCTGGCCGGGGTCTGCGTGGACGTTTGGGGCAGCAAAACGGCATGCGGGCTGTGCGTGTGACATTTCAGACAGAGCCGAACTCGGGCTCTGTATCGGACGCAAAGCCCGCCACGTCATCCCAGTCTGCCTCATCGATGGTGAATAAAACAGACCTTCCGATGTCGCCCCCACCGCTGGACCTCGACAACGGCTTGGATGGTCTCAATCAATCTGAAGAAACCAACTCGCCTGATCTTCCACCTTTACCTGATCTTCCGCCGCTTGAAGGTGTCCCTGGTGCGCTGCCCGATCTTCCCCCACTTCCAGACCTTCCGCCTTTGCCTGATTTGCCAAAATAACGGATCTGCTCTTTTCGGGGGCGCTGGCTTCCGGTAGCAAAGCCTATGTCTCCATCGCGCCCGATTGTTCGCCTCAAACCCAAAGCCGATGCACAAGCGTTGCGTCACGGCTTTCCTTGGGTTTATGCCGATGATGTGGTGTTTGACCGGCGCACACGTGCGTTGGCCCCGGGCACGCTTGCGCAGTTGCAGGATGCAGACCGCGCCCCACTGGCGACTGTAGCCTTTCATCCCACAAGTCGGATTTCAGTTCGTATGCTAGATGCAGATCCTGATGTTGAGATTGGATTTGCGTGGCTTCAAGAGCGTGTGGCTCGTGCGCTTGCCCATCGTGAGGCGGTGTTTAAGACGCCGTTTTACCGTTTGATTCATGCGGAAGCCGATGGGTTGCCAGGCGTGGTTGTCGATCGTTTCGGCGATGTTTTGGCCGTGCAAGCCAATGCGGCCTGGGCTGAGGTGCATCTCAATACACTCACCGATGTTCTGGTAGAGACGACGGGATGCCAAACGCTGTATAAAAACAGCGGCGGGCGGGTGCGGGTGCAAGAAGGGTTAGACGACAAAAGTCAACTTCTTAAAGGAACGCTGGAGGCCCCGATCCCGGTGACCATGAATGCCGCGACGTATTTTGCCGATCTGATTGGCGGACAAAAAACGGGGTTATTTTACGATCAACGCCCAAATCACGCTTTTGTGGCGAAGCTGTCCCACAACGCCCGGCTGCTTGATCTCTTTTGCCATGTCGGGGGCTTTGGTCTGGCGGCACTCGCCGCGGGGGCACAGTCTGTTTTGGCGGTTGACAGTTCTGCCCCGGCTTTGGCGCTAGCCGCAGAAGGGGCGGCGCACATAGGGCAGGCGGAAAAATACCGCACGTACAAAAGCGATGCGTTTGACGCCATGAGCACGCTTGCCGCGGCAGGGGAGCGGTTTGATATTGTGGTGGCAGACCCGCCGGCCTTTGCTCCGTCGAAATCAACCCTCACCCAAGGCTTGCGCGCTTATGAACGGGTTGCACGTTTGGCGGCCCCTTTGGTGGCCCCTGGTGGCGTGTTGGTACTGTGTTCGTGTTCGCACGCGGCGGATCTGAACAAATTTCGGGCCGCTTGTATTCGGGGCATCGGCCGCGCGGGCCGGGCAGGGCCGCTGTTTTACACAGGGTTTGCCGGGCCGGATCATCCTGTGCATCCCCAGCTTTCTGAGAGCGCGTATTTAAAGGTTTTGGCATTTCGATGCCCGTGATCGTTGTCTTGGATACTTGCGTGCTTTATCCCACGTTTCTGCGCTCTGTCCTGTTGGCGGTGGCAGAGGCGGGATTTTTTCGGCCCCTCTGGTCCCCGCGTATTCTTGAAGAATGGGCCAAAGTCGCGGCCCGCATAGGGCCAGAGGCAGCTTTAGAGGCACAAGCGCAAGCGGCTTTGATGCAGGCGGCCTGGCCAAAGGCCTCTGTGCCGCCTGACGCACAGATCACCGCGCGGCTTTGGTTGCCTGATCCTGCGGATATTCATGTTTTGAGCACGGCCATCACGGGCCGGGCTGAGGGTATCCTCACATTCAATCTGCGCGATTTTCCCAAGTCTGAGCTGACACACCACGACATCAGGGCGCAAAATCCCGATGCGTTTCTCTATGAGCTATGGCTGCGCGATTGCGATGGCGTGGAAAAGGCCTTGGGGCCTGTGCTGAGGCACTCAAAGGATCAGGCTGATCCAGAAACGAAGCCGCGTGCTATTCTGAAACGCGCAAAACTGCCAAAGCTTGCCAAAGCTCTGTTCTAAGGAACTTTGAACGATGCCCGCTTCATGTGTGTTGTAGGGCGCGCAACCTCCGAATAAGGGCGGACGTGTCCCAACGGCCCCCACCCATGGATTGAATATCCTTATAGTATTGGTCGATCATCGCAGTCACAGGCAGCGAAGCACCGTTTACATCAGCCTCTCCCAGACAGATTCCAAGATCTTTGCGCATCCAATCCACAGCAAAGCCAAAGTCGAAGGCATCGTCCAGCATGGTTTTGTGGCGATTGACCATCTGCCAAGAGCCCGCAGCGCCGCCCTGAATGACATCGATGACCTCCCGCCCATCGAGGCCCGCTTTTTGAGCAAAGTTAAGCGCTTCTGAAAGACCTTGCAAAATCCCGGCAATACAAATTTGATTGACCATCTTGGTGAGTTGGCCCGCGCCGGTCTCCCCCATCAATTTACATTTCGTGGCATAAGCGGTGATGACGGGTTCCACTGTTTCAAACGCCACAGCATCGCCGCCACACATCACAACAAGTTTGCCGTTCTCGGCCCCCGCCTGTCCGCCCGAAACGGGAGCGTCGATAAAGGCAATCTTACGTTCCCGCCCCACCTTGGCCAATTCGCGGGTAACAATGGCGGAAACGGTTGTGTGATCGACAAAGATGCTGCCCGCTTTCATGCCAGCAAAGGCCCCTGTCTCGGCCAGACACAGTGCACGCAAATCATCATCATTGCCCACACAAGCCATCACAACATCAGCGTCACGAACAGCTTCGGCGGGTGTGGGTGCCATTGTGCAACCGAACTCTGCCACCCAGGCTTCTGCTTTTGAACCTGTGCGGTTATAAACCGTGATCGAGTGCCCTGCTTTTGCAAGGTGTCCCGCCATGGGGTAGCCCATAACACCCAATCCTAAAAACGCAACATTTGCCATTTTCTTCCTCCCGTCTTTTTTGCATTTGACTTGACTTTAGCTAACAGGGAGACATGAGGCGTCAACAGGAGATATCATGATCCAGGTCTTTCGCTGGTTATTTAGAATTACGGTTGCGTTTTTGGTGCTGTTGGGCATTGCCCTTTATGGCACATATTGGTTTGCGAGCCGGTCTTTGCCTGATTATGATAAATCCCTTACTGTTTCAGGTCTTGCCGAACCAGTGGAGATTATTCGCAACACTTACAATGTTCCCCACATTTTTGGACAAAGTGATGAAGATGTATTTTTTGGCCTTGGGTATGTGCATGCCCAAGATCGGTTGTGGCAGATGGAGCTGTCGCGCCGCACCGCACAAGGACGGTTGTCGGAACTTTTTGGCATGCGGACGTTTGAGACCGATAAACTCATGCGCACGCTGGATATTTATGGGCATGCCAGGCGTTCTGTCGGTGCATTGGATGCCGAGGCCGTTCAATTGCTTGAGGCCTATGCGCGGGGTGTCAATGCGCGGATTGAAGAAGTCAATCAACAGGCCCGGGGACGCGGCGCGCCGGAATTCTTTCTGTTCTCTCCCGTGCTTTCGACCTGGACGCCGGCCGACACGCTTGGCGTTATGAACGTTTTGGCGCTGTCGATGTCGAGCAGCCAAGTGAAAGAAGAAGTTTTACTTGCGCGCGCTTTATTGCGCCTTTCATCGGAACGGTTGCAAGATTTACATCCTCTTGTTCCCAATCAAGGTGTCGCCGCTTTGCCGGATTTGGCCGCCCTTTGGCCGGATTTGCCGACCCATGAATGGGCCTTTGCCGCGCCTGAATTTTTATCGCCCCTGCCTGCGCATGGTTTGGGCGGGGCATCCAATGCCTGGGCCGTTGGACCCGAGCGAAGCGCAACACGCGGCAGTTTTCTCGCCAACGATCCTCATTTAGGATTGAGTGCGCCATCACCGTGGTACCTGGCGCGATTGCAGCTTCAAACAGGCGGCGTTGTCGGCGCAACCGTGCCCGGTGTTCCATTGGTGATGGTAGGGCGGTCAGAGGTTCTTGGGTGGGGGCTGACCTATGGGTCACTTGATGATCAAGACCTCTTTATTGAGGAATTAAATCCACAAAACCCAAATCTTTATCGAACCCCAAATGGTTGGGCGATGTTTGATACACGTAGTATAACCGTAGAAATTAACGATGCCGAACCGGTGACACTCAACTTGCGGCGTACCCAAAATGGTGTTGTACTAAGCCCAGAACTTTACGATGTTGGCTCGATAACACCCGCGGGCCATGTCGTATCTTTCGCCTGGACCGCTTTAACAGACAGCAACACATCTGTTCAATTTGGTCTTGATCTGATGAAGGCCCAAACCGTTCAAGAAGGCATGGCGGCGGGTCGTCATTTAATTGCGCCCAGCCTAAATCTGGTTTTGGCAGACAACGAAAATATTGGGATGCAGTTTGCAGGACGTCAGGTGGCCCGCCATCCAGAAAACCAGAGTCGTGGTCGTATTCCAAACCCGGGCTGGATCGCAGAAAACCGTTGGCAAGGGGTTTTACCCTATGTGGCCAATCCGCGGTTTCTCAACCCAGATGGTGCTGTTTTGGTGAACACAAATAATAAAATCGTTGACCGATCTTTTCCACAGCATCTTACATATTTCTGGGGCGATACACAGCGTATCAATCGCCTGGAACGGTTGCTCCAAGCCCGTCCCTTACATGATCGCGATAGTTTCATTGAAACGCAGGTCGATACGGTCAGCTTTACGGCGCGCGCTCTCTTGCCGCTTATCGGACGGGAGTTGTGGTTTACGGGCGAACCTGCCGAAAGCGCCACGCCAGAGCGCCGTCGTCAGGATGCTTTGGAACTGCTGGCGGCTTGGAACGGGGAAATGTCAGAACATCTGCCCGAGCCATTGATCTATGCAACATGGCTGCGGTTTCTCCAAGACCGCTTGATCCGTGATGAGTTAGGTCCTTTGGCTGATGCGTATACACACGTCCAACCGCTCTTTATTGAACGTGTGTTTCGTGATTTGGATGGGGCCTCTATTTGGTGTGATGTTGTCCAGTCTAGCCCTCGAGAAACCTGTGCTCAGATGGCGCGTTTGGCACTGGATGAGGCCCTGGTTTGGCTTTCAGAACGCTACGGCAGCTCCGTTCAGAGCTTGCGGTGGGGGGATGCGCATTACGCCACACATGATCATCCGGCGCTTGGCAACATGCCCGGTCTTGGATTGATCGTAAACATTCGTCAATCCACATCGGGGGGGGATAACACCTTGATGCGCGGAAAAACGAGTGGGGCAGAGCCCAATCCCTTTGCCAATGTTCATGCGGCGACATACCGCGGTATTTACGATATGGCGGACCCGGAAAGTTCTGTTTTTATCATTTCAACGGGTCAATCCGGCCATCCATTGTCCCGTCATTACGATGATCTTGCTGAGTTATGGCGACGGGGCGAGTATATCCCTATGACCCTTGATCCGCTGCTTGCGCGTGCGGGGTCTGTCGGGATTACCGTACTGGAACCTGTGGAATAGGTGTGATGCCTGTTAAGCGAACATGCTCTGCCATGTCTCTCCGCTTGTGCGGGGCCACATTTTGATCACCGGCTTATAGGGGTGGCCTAACAACACACTTAGAATCTCTTAC
>CAWUJT010000075.1:0-12295 GCA_963922715.1 uncultured Thalassobacter sp. | reverse complement strand
GCGGTGATCGGCCTCCCAACTGAGCAAGGTTCCCTCAACAATCGCTTTACAGAATTTGAGGGGAGCTTGATTAACGCCATCGCACGACCAGAAAATGAAATACACCTGCAAGATATTGTGACCACCGCAGACAGTGCGATATCTAAAATTCGTGAAATCGCAGATCACATAGTGGAGGAGCGCCAATCCGCTGATCAAGAGATTGCGCGCACAATCAATAGGTTAAATCAAAACCTTGAAGAAATCTCTGAACTTAATGAATTTATCATAAAGGGGACAGCGCGGGACATTGATGTCTCATCACACATGGATCAAAGGCAAATGCTTATTGATGAGGTTTCAAAAGAAATCCCAACACAGGTCTTTTACAGAGACAATGGGGATGTCATGCTTTTGGGATATGGTGGGATCACATTGCTTGACGGAGTGCCGTCTGAATTTTCTTTCACACCCAGAAATGTGATCGAGCCACAGCACACGATCGAAAATGGCGCACTTTCAGGGTTGATAGTGAACGGTCAACCGATTGATGTGCACGCGGATCAATCCCCACTTCGGGACGGTCGCTTAAACGCTTTGTTTGAGGTCAGAGATCGGACTGCCCCAAGTGCACAAGCGCGCATCGATGCGGTAGCCCGTGATCTCGTGGAACGGTTTCAAGATCCAGGCGTTGATCCAACCCTTGGCGCAACGGATCCAGGACTGTTTACCGATGGTGGAGGTTTCTTTGATCCTGTGAATGAGGTCGGTCTGTCCCGTCGTCTCATGGTGAATGCAGCGGTTGATCCCGCACAAGGTGGGGAGCTTTGGCGGCTTCGCGATGGTCTGGGTGCCACAACGGTTGGACCAGTAGGTAATTCGGCACAGCTGCAAAGTTTTCTGGACGCGTTCACCGCTAATCGTGTGCCAAATTCTGGTGATTTCGCAACCGTTGCACAATCTGCTATTGGATTTTCTTCGGATTATCTCTCCATAACAAGTCTAGAGCGTGAAGGTTTTGAAACACAGGAAAGCTATGCAGGTGCACAGTTAACCGCTCTCACCGAAGAAGAATTAAAGCTGTCCGTTGATACAGATTATGAAATGCAGCTTCTGTTGGAGATTGAGCAGGCTTATGCCGCCAATGCACGTGTGATTGAGGTGGCAGGGGAAATGCTCGATATGATCAGGGGGATATAAAATGGCTTTAAACAGTCTTGGGGACCTTTATCTTGGTGCAATGTTTCGCACGCGAACCACTGCGATAAAAGAAAACATAGATATATTAACACAAGAACTTGCAACAGGTTTGAAATCAGACACAGCCGCTGTTGTTGAATACGACTTTAGCAGTCTTTCGGACATGGAAAGGCAGATCAAAACAGCAGAAAACTATCTTTTTTCGGTGGCGGAGGCGGAACTTTTTACACAGACCGCACAAACGGCACTTCAAAGTATTCAGACCCGCTTTGATGCTCTGACGCCGCATCTTACGGCCTCTCAGTCTGCGAGTGCGACAAACACAGTGCCGGCCGTCACAGCGGAGGCGGACAATGCCTTTCGTCAGACAATCTCGCACCTCAATCAGACGATTTCGGGGCGCAGTGTGTTTGCGGGACAGTCAACGGATCAGCCTCCACTCGCTGATGCTGAGCTTATTCTTAATGCCTTGGTGCCAGTAGCCGCGGGATCAACAACTGCTGCTGATTGGCAAACGGCGCTCGATGTGTGGTTTGCGCCTGGTGGGGATTATGACACGATTGCCTATTTGGGGAATACAACTCCGCTGGATGGGTTTTTAGTTGATGAGGGTGAGCGCGTTGCATTTGATGTGACAGCACAAGATCCAGCCATAAGAGATGCGTTGAAGTCCCTCGTACATGTGGCTTTGCTGGAGCAGACTGGATTTGCGTCCGATGAGACAGAGATGACGGATGCGCTTAGAACGGCTTATGAACAAACACTCTCTGCCGACAGTCAAATTGCCGTTTTAAGGGGGGAGGTTGGAATGGCGCAAGCAGATATAGAAACGGCTTCGGTTCGGATTTTGAATGAAAAGACTGCCTTGGAGATTGCTAGGAATGATCTTCTTGTGGCCGATCCTTACGAAACAGCGACAAAATTTGAAGAAACGATGTATCAACTCGAAAGTCTGTACACAATCACCGCCCGTGTCTCAAACCTTAAACTAACAGACTATTTATGATGTGCGTCCGCGCTTTTCTTTCTTGTTTGTTTCTGAGCGTATTTGTGGCTGGTCTGATCTTAACAAGTCCTGCGGCTGCAGCCGGGTCAGTCAGGCTCAAAGACCTGGTTGAATTTGACGGTGTGCGCGGCAATGACCTGGTGGGTTATGGTCTTGTGGTTGGTTTAAATGGCACAGGGGATGGCTTAAGAAACTCTCCGTTCACCGAAGAAATTATGTCGAATATGCTGGAGCGGTTGGGGGTCAACGTTACCGGGGAAGAGTTCCGCCCAAACAATGTCGCGGCTGTGATTGTCACGGCAAGTTTGCCGCCCTTTGCAAGATCGGGCAGCCGTATTGACATCACGGTTTCTGCAATTGGCGATGCCGACAGCCTTTTAGGGGGAACATTGGTCATGACCCCCTTAACCGCAGCTGATGGCGACATTTATGCTGTGGCGCAAGGTACAATTATTGCGGGTGGCGCAACAATACAGGGCGAGGCGGCAGAGGTGACCCAGGGTGTGCCGACGGCTGGTGTTGTTCCCAATGGCGCCCGGGTGGAGCGTGAGGTCGACTTTGATTTTTCTTCGTTGACTCAAATGCGCTTGGCGTTGCGCAACCCTGACTTTACGACGGCGGCACGGATTGAAGAGGCCGTGAACGCTCAATTCTCTGAGCCGGTTGCAACGATGCTTGATGCGGGCACTGTTGTGCTCAATATGACGGTGACAGGCCAAAGATCACCCGCGCATGCCGTGGCAATGATTGAAAACATCGGCGTTTCCCCAAATACGCGCGCACGCGTTGTTGTCGATCAACGTTCTGGAACCATCGTGATGGGCGAAGACGTGCGCATATCGCAGGTGGCCGTGAGCCAAGGCAATTTAACACTTCGTATTGAGGAACGCCCCCTTGTTGTTCAGCCCAACCCATTTGCCGAAGGTGAAACGGTTGTTGTGCCCCGCACAATCGCGGGATTGGATGAAGAGATAGGGACTGGGCTTGCAATTGTGGGCCAGGGCACATCATTGTCAGAGGTGATCGCGGGTTTGAATGCCTTGGGCGTTTCCCCACGCGATATGATCGATATTCTCAAAAGCATCAAAGCTGCAGGCGCTCTGCACGCGGATTTTCTTGTGCGATGATCGTATCAAAGAGTTTCAAATACATCTTGTCGCGTCTTGGGTGGACCTCTACATGGGTATCATGCGGCGCTTCATTCCATTTCTAAAAGCTCCCCCACGTGTTGCTGTCCTGCGGCTGCAGGGTGTTATTGCATCAGGTGCGGGTGCGGGTGTGCTCAACAACGCGCTGCTCGAGCCTGTGATTTCACGGGCGTTTCGAAAAGCAAAACCTTCAGCGATTGCTTTGGTGATCAATTCGCCTGGGGGTTCTCCTGTGCAAAGCGCTCTGATTGCGTCCCAGATCAGAAGATTAGCCAAAGAGCATAATATCCCAGTGCATGCTTTTGTTGAAGATGTCGCGGCATCGGGGGGGTATTGGCTGGCATGTGCGGCCGATGATATCTGGATTGATCAAAGTTCGATTGTCGGATCAATCGGTGTGATCTCGGCATCTTTTGGATTTCACCAATTGCTTGAGCGTCAAGGGATTGAACGTCGGGTGCATACGTCTGGTAAAGATAAATCTATGCTCGATCCTTTCCGACCGGAACGAAGCGAAGATGTTGCAAGACTGAAAAGTCTTCAAAAACAAATCCATGATGCTTTTATCACCCATGTCAAAAATAGGCGGGGATCGCGGCTGAACACGGATGACGATCTTTTCACGGGGGAGGTTTGGGTTGGCGAACAGGCCATAAACGTCGGCCTTGCGGATGGAATCAATCATCTGGAACCTAAGATGCGTGCGCTTTATGGGGCAGATGTTCAGTTTATTCATCATGCGGTCCGGCGCAGTGCGTTTTCCCGACTTGGGCTGAATCTCACTGACGCGATCTTGAATGCAGCAGAAGCACGTGCTCTCTGGGCACGATATGGTCTTTGAGAGATGATGCTGAAAATCGTCTCTTTGTTTTTGGCGGGCATGGCGCTTTTGGCCATGTTTGGGAAATTCCATATACTTTACCGTCCTTTTCTCCGAAAAACGAAAAGGGAACAGCGATGCGCGAAGTGTGGCTTGGTTCAAATTGGGTCAAGACCATGCCTTTGTGATAAAAGCAGCTAGAGAGTGGATGATAAGTTGCTGATGGATTTTTCAATCGCTGGGCTTGGATTGACAATATTGTTGATTTCGGGCGACATGCTTGTGCGTGGTGCGGTTAACCTGTCTTTACGTGTCGGACTACCGCCCCTTATTGTCGGACTAACCATCGTTTCATTTGGCACGTCAGCCCCAGAACTTTTAATTGCGATCGAAGCAATTGACGATAACGCCGCTGGGCTTGCGCTTGGCAACGTTGTTGGGTCAAACACCGCCAATATCTTACTTGTATTGGGAATTCCTGCACTTTTGGCGGGGTTGCATACATCTCATTGCAAAACCAAGCATGAATATCTGATTATGATGTTTGCCTCTGTTGTGTTTATTGGCTTATGTTTTGTAGGGCCACTCATTTGGTGGCACGGGCTTATTCTTTTGACTATATTGGCATTTTATCTTGGATCCACCTTTCTTTCTGCGCGGCGTCACACGATTTCTGCGGCATGTCCTAGTGAAGACCAAAAGATAGCAGACTTAGAGGGGGCTGATCCAAACCTCCCTTATTGGAGGATTAGTTTTTACCTCGTTTTGGGGTTAATCGGATTGCCACTCGGCGCGGATTTACTGGTGGATAGCTCCATTTCACTTGCACGAGATTTGGGCATATCGGAAGTGGTCATTGGTTTGACGCTTGTGGCGATTGGGACGTCTTTGCCGGAACTTGCCACAACCGTTGTCGCGGCCTTGCGCCGTCATGCCGATGTCGCGCTTGGAAATGTGATCGGGTCGAATATTTTCAACATTCTGGGGATTATCGGCATTGCGACGCTTATCGGTCCGATACCGGTTGCGAGTGGGTTTTTGCATCTGGATCTCTGGATCATGCTTGGTGCTTCGATGCTACTCTTCCCTTTTGTGTTCTTCAAACAAGACATAACACGTGTGTGGGGTTTTGCATTGACAGTGTTATATGGTGTTTATCTTTTTACAGTTCTGGCATGAGGCAAAATTTGCACAGCGGTGATAAAAAACGTGTCCTTGTCACGGGGGCCGGGAAGCGACTGGGGGCCGCAATCGCGCGCAGCCTTGGCCTGGATGGCTATGATGTGGCTGTTCATTATGCTGGGTCTGTTTCTGGTGCGGATGCAACAGTGTCCATCATCCAAAAGGGGGATGGTTCCGCCGTAGCGATCCAGGCCGATCTTTTAGAACGAGACGCGCCCGAGAAACTTATCTCACGCGCGGCAGAGGCCCTTGGGGGGCCGCTGACTGTTTTGGTCAATAACGCCTCGATCTTTGAAGACGATACACTTATGACGATGACCCAAGAGAGTTGGGACCGCCACATGGTGTCAAATCTCCGGGCCCCGGTTTTCCTGAGTCAGGCTTTCGCGGCGCAATGTCCCAAAGGACAAAGCGATGAATATGGAGAACCGATGGCATCAGGTGTTATTGTGAATATCATTGATCAGCGTGTGAGAAAACTCACACCAACGTTCTTCACCTACACGTTGGCCAAGGCGAGTCTGTGGACTTTTACGAAGACTGCAGCCCAAGCTTTGGCACCAGATGTAAGAGTAAATGCAATAGGGCCTGGCCCAACGCTCCAGGGGGAACGACAGGCCATTGTGGATTTTAAAAAACAAAGACAATCAACAATTTTAGAACGTGGATCAAATCCGGAAGACATCATCTCTGCTTTGAAATTTATCCTGTCAAACCCCGCGTTTACGGGTCAGCTTCTTTGTGTCGATGGGGGTCAACATCTTATCTGGAAAACACCAGATGTGCTTGTATCGGAGTGATCCTATCAAAATTTTCCACTCGTAATTTTAAGGTGTAGAAAAAGTGTAACATATTGATGAAAAAACAAAAAATGAACAATTAAAAAATAATAATGTATATATATCAAAAGCTTAGTCTATTGCCTATTTCTTCATCAATGTAACAAATACTTAAAATTTTGCATAAAATTCAGAGACCTAAAATTTTAATCCAGAACTTTATCCACAGATTTCGTGGATACTTTATATCTTGCGAAGTGTGTCAAAATACGGAAACAGTTTAGAGAATCAACTGGACGAAACATAAGGTTATGACGCAAAGTTTGGTTGGCCATTTGTTCATTTCTGAGTTTGTTAAAACGCTCGATGGATCTCCGGGTGTCTATCGCATGCTCGATGTTCAGGCACGCGTTTTATATGTCGGAAAGGCGCGAAATCTGAAACGCCGCGTTTCCAGCTATGCCAAGGTATCTGGCCACAGCCCACGTATCGTGCGGATGATTTCAGAGACGGCACAGATGATGGTTTTGACCACCCGCACAGAAACCGAAGCGCTGCTGCTGGAGCAAAATCTTATCAAACAGCTCAAGCCACGCTATAATGTTTTGCTTCGTGACGATAAGAGCTTTCCGAACATTCTTGTCAGCCGCGGCCACAATTACCCGCAGATCAAAAAGCATCGCGGTGCAAAGAAGGAAAAGGGATCATATTTTGGCCCTTTTGCCAGTGCCGGCGCGGTCAATCGCACATTGAACCAACTCCAAAAAGTGTTCTTGCTGAGGAATTGTTCCGATGCAACTTTTGAAAGCCGGACGCGGCCCTGTTTGCTTTATCAAATCAAACGATGTTCCGCGCCTTGTGTTGGGTATATTTCCCAAGACGATTACCAGGCTTCTGTCCATGATGCAGAGCGTTTTCTTTCCGGCCATACAACGGAGATTCAAGAAGCGCTGGCCAGAGATATGTCAGCTGCATCAGAGGCTTTGGAATTTGAACGCGCCGCTGCGCTTCGGGACAGAATAAAGGCATTGACTTCCGTTCAGGCGGTTCAAGGCATAAACCCGCGTGGTGTAAAAGAGGCTGATATCGTGGGTCTTTGGCGTGATGGCGGACAGGCCTGCGTGCAGGTCTTTTTTATTCGAGCCAATCAAAACTGGGGCAATCAGGATTTTTTCCCTCGCGTGTCGTCTGACATGAACGATGCGGAAGTAATGCAGGCATTCTTGGGTCAGTTTTATCACACCAAGGAACCGCCGAGGCAGATCATCCTTTCCCATGATGTCGAAGAAATCGACCTTCTGTCAGAGGCATTAGGTGAAAAAGCCGGTCGCAAAGTGGAAATTCTTGTTCCTCAGCGGGGCGAGAAAACAGAGCTTGTTGCCGGCGCAACGCGCAACGCGCGGGAAAGTCTGACCCGAAAACTGTCAGACGCGGCGACACAAACGAAACTTCTTTGTGGATTGGCAGAGACTTTCGATCTGCCAGAGCCACCACAGCGGATTGAGGTTTACGATAACTCGCATATTCAGGGGGCGCATGCTGTGGGCGCCATGATTGTTTCTGGGCCAGAGGGGTTTATAAAAAGCCAATACAGAAAATTTACCATTAAGGATCAAGAGCTATCACCGGGGGACGATTTTGGTATGATGAAAGAGGTGCTTAAGCGCCGCTTCACCCGTCTGATGACCGAAGATCCCAATCGGGAAAATGAAACTTGGCCTGATCTTCTGTTGATTGATGGCGGCGCGGGGCAGGTAAGTGCTGTTGCTGATATCCTTAGGGATCTTGGGATTGCGGACATCCCCTTTGTTGGTGTGGCCAAGGGTGAGCAGCGCAATGCCGGCAAAGAAGAGTTCCACAAACCAAACCGCGCGCCCTTTGCATTGCCCAATAGCGACCCCGTGTTGTATTTCATTCAACGGCTTCGCGATGAAGCGCACCGCTTTGCCATCAACACCCATCGATCAAAACGTGCAAAAGCCATCAGATCTACAGCTTTGGATGATGTTCCCGGCGTTGGATCTGGGCGCAAACGTGCTCTGTTGGCACATTTTGGATCGTCCAAAGCGGTGGCACGGGCGGGCCTTGCTGACCTGAAAGCTGTGGACGGGATCAGCGATGCCCTTGCGGAAACTATTCACAACTTCTTTCATGATCGGGCATAAGGCGCTAGAACTCCCCCTATGCAGGCAACGCTTCCAAATATTCTAACACTTTTCAGATTGATCGCCGCTCCGTGTCTGGTGGTTGTCTTTTTAATCTTGAGCCGTCCCTTGGCCGATTGGATTGCATTGTGCCTTTTTGTCGGGGCAGCCGTGACAGATTGGATTGATGGCTATCTTGCCCGCAGATGGCAGCAGGTCAGCCGGTTTGGCACTATGTTGGATCCGATTGCCGATAAGGTCATGGTGATCCTTACGCTGCTTGTGATTTGCGGGTTTGCCGATATGGATCCGCTTATCCTTTTGCCAGCAACAGTGATTTTATTCCGGGAGGTCTTTGTCAGCGGCTTGCGCGAATATCTTGGGCATGCAGCCGCAACGCTTAAAGTGACACCATTGGCTAAGTGGAAAACCACGCTGCAGATGTTGGCAATTACCTTTTTACTAAGCACAAATCTTTTCGCCCACGGGTTTTTTGCGCGCACTGTTGGTATGGACGGGGCTTTGGTCACCGATATTTTGCAAGGCATTGTACCCGATGACATTGGTCTAACCTGGTACCATGGAGCGGCAAAATTCACCTGGTGGGCCGGGGTTGTACTATTATGGATATCTGCCATTTTAACGGCTGTGACAGGGTTTGACTACTTTCGGAAATCTCTTCCTTATTTGAGGCAAGTATGACGATAGAAGTGCTTTATTTCGCTTGGTTGAGAGAAAGGCTTGGTCTGGGGCGTGAAAGTATTGAAACCAAGGCTGAGACCGTCGCGGATTTAATCGCGGAGCTTAAGGCTCGAGAAGAGCGTTACGCCATGGTTTTTGACGATCTTTCCGCGATACGTGTGGCTGTTGATCAAGAATTGACAAACCTTGAAGCGCCTTTGGAAAACGTGCGGGAAGTTGCGTTTTTCCCACCGATGACAGGCGGATGATCCGTATTTCTCTCCAACAAGAAGATTTCGACCTTGGGGCTGAAACCCAACCCATGCAAGCCGGGAATGTTGGCGCTGTGGTGACGTTCACAGGATATGTCCGGGATGTTGATGAACGATTGAAATATATGGAGATTGAACATTATCCAGGTATGACAGAGGCCTCTTTGCACAAAATCTCTGAACAGGCCTTTGTCCGCTGGAGCTTGGCACAGATATGCATCATCCATCGCTATGGCCGGCTTGTGCCGGGGGCTCAGATTATGATGGTGGCAACGGCTGCTCGCCATAGATCAGATGCCTTTTTGGCTGCAGAATTTCTGATGGATTATCTCAAATCCCGTGCCCCGTTTTGGAAAAAGGAAGTCACTGAAATCAGCGACCATTGGGTTGCGGCGCGGGCCGAGGATGAAGATGCCCTCTCGCGCTGGTGATAGAGGGTGGCATTGATCGTTTTTAGAACCTTGCCTTTATTCCAAAGAGAACGGCAGTTCTGTCTTGTTGGGAAATGTTTCCATAATTTTCTGCATGGGCTGCAGAAAGCGTCAGTTCGGCATCGTTCCAAACTGGATAGGTGTATTCAAACCCAATTCTGATTTCCCGATCCTGCGGGGCCAGATCAACGTTTATGTCCTGATATTCTGTTGTTCCATCACTTCTGGTTTGTATAGGAAACGCCATGGTTGTGTTGCCGCTTTGCACAGCCACGGGCAACCCGACATAGACAGAAAGTCTGTCTCCATCTCGCCATACAGTGTCATGAACAAAAGCGGCTTTTGTTGATGTGAAATCTGCATTGCCGTCTAGGCCCCCAATGTCACCAAAAGTTGTGCCAATAGTTGCAGAAAGCTCAAGATTTGTGCCCGATGTGATGGGTCTTGTCAGCTCTACCTCGCTTGCAAAAAATGTGGTTCCGCTTCCAGAATACCATGATGGCAATAAATCCCCACCATCACGGCCAAAATTGACGCTAAGGGTTATATCGCCAATGCTGCTTTGAAAATCACGCTCCATCGTTACACCATAGCTTTCATCGTCGCTTTGCGATGGGGGAACATATAATTTAAGATAAAAATCATCCGAACCTGTACCTACGATTTGTGTATTCGGATAATAGGATGATAGTCCACAACAACTGCTGTCAGCTTCGCCATCCCAACTTGCATATAAGCTGTCGGTAAGAGAGCCACTGTCCTCTGTTGCAACAAACATGCCTGCATCCAATGAGAACTGAGTGCCTAAGGCATCATTAACCACAAGGTCAGTCCCCGTCAAAGCACGGGTTATGGCATCGCCGGTGGCACTGCCTTCAATCGCCAGAGGTTCTGAAATATTGTAAACCGAACCATCCCCCATTGTGGCTTCTGTTTCACCAATTGGTAAAAGTGCTGCTGCGACATCCAAAACACCATGTCCATATTCCGCACTGACGTCAGAGACATATCCTTCTACAAGCTCAATTTGACCGATGGACTCAAAGCCCGCGAATTCATCATCGGCGGACGCAAACAATCGAAGCCGAAGGTCATGGCCCGAAAGCGTTGGAAATGCCTCGGCCAAAAGGGCCAAAGCGCCGGAAATCGTTGGCGCGGCAAAGGATGTTCCTGTGACAAGTGCATATTCTTCATCGGGGTTTGCCGAAGCGCTATCATACGTTGCGGCATCCCAAGTCCCCTCTGCGGAAAGGCACCATGCTGCAGCCTCCATACATCCCGATGAAATTAACTGTGCTGAAACGACATCATCACCGTTCATGTCGGCGTCAATATTAACTGCCGCGATCCAACCTTTTTCGAGGTCTGTCTCTATAACCGGCAAAGCAGACATCAGATCTGCTTGTGTGTCGCTTGACGTATTGCTGGCGGCGAAAACAACCACACCGCCAGAATCGATATAACTTTTCAAAGCGTTTATGTAAGTTTGACCACCAGAACTCGAGAATAAATCGTTGTAGTTTTCTTGCGAAATCGATAGGGTATTACCTCTGAAATCTACATAACCCCAAGAATTATTTTGCACCACAGCGCCCATACTTTCTGCCATAGCCGTGCTATTAGCCAAACTTGAAAATGATGCGTTGTAGGTGTCTAGAAGAAGATCGGCCTCTGGTGCGACACCAATCATTTCAGAAGAATTTCCCGCCGCAACGGACGCCACTTCTGTCCCGTGATCATCGGCGGTGAAGCCGTTCGATGTCGACACAGTTTTGCCTTCAAATACCTCGTGTGAGGTCTGAAAACCATTGTCAATAATTGCAATAAGCTGACCAGCACCTGTTAACCCCGCAGCATGAGCATAGTGAATACCAGAACTTTGAAGTGGATAAGTTGAATAAACCGTGCCTCTTCCAGGAAAAAACCACGCATTGTTTTGTCTGCGGTATCTTTGGTCGTTTTCTATCAAAGACTCTGCGGTGGCGGCATAACTTGAAAAACTGTTGACAAAAAATGTTGTGAAAATAGACGTATCACTTGATGGTTGATGGCTTGTAATCAATACACCATCGTAGCTTGAAGAAACTTGAGTGTCCCCCTCAGAGTTATCACCGCCACCACACCCGGTAATAACAGAAATAAGCATAAGTATGCCTAGGGGTTTTAGACAAAATTTCGATAAATTTATATTTATATACAATAGGTTAAACTCCAACATACGTGGGTTTATTTCTATATATTCTGAGTTATCTATAGATTAATGTTCAATATTTACTGTCTAAAATTAAGTTTTATCGTTTCGTGTGACTAAAGAGATATATACTTCTTGCCGGATAGAAATCGAGTATCAACCTATTGCTACACTCAAAGCTTCTATGAATTTATTTATATGAATAATGTAGCCTTTTGATGGCAGAAAATTACCGTAAACGTACACATATGTTACATACTATGGCTTTTGTTGTCTTATTTGGGCTCTGTTGAAAACTTTTGATTTTGCCGAGTTTTCCTCCCTTTAGACAGACTTATGCCATGAGGTGTCGTTCAAGCCGTTCGACAGCCTTGGTCATGGCGCAAGGGCTGATCCCGAAGGTCCGTTCAATCATGCGCTTCTCGCCGCTCGGATCACGGGTTAGGTTAAACGCGGGCGCCT
>CAWUJT010000074.1:0-12494 GCA_963922715.1 uncultured Thalassobacter sp. | reverse complement strand
GAATAAAACACAAACACCACAAAAAACAAAGGCCCTAAACAAAGGGCCTTTGACTTATCAAATTGTAACAAAAAGCTTCTGACACACATCCAAGTGATCGTTTCTGGGTGTTTATCTGAAATATTTACACTTGTAGGCTGCGCTTGTGTTCACTCACAATCACTGACTTGTGAGGGGTGCTTTTAAAGCTGTGTAAAATGCGCGATTTCACAGTCATACAACTTGTTAGCGAGGACACCATGCCAGGAACTGTTTCAGATGCACCACAAAAATCAGGGTTCATCAAACGCCTACCGATTATTGCAATTTTAGGCGTGGCCGTGATCGGTGCCTATAGCTTTCGGGATTATCTCAGCTTCGATACTCTGGCACAGAACAGAGAGGCTTTGCTGGCCTTTCGCGATGCCAATTACGTGTTGGCTGTTTTGAGCTTTGTCGTGGCCTATACGATTATCGTGGCCTTTTCACTTCCAGGTGCGACGATCGCAACACTGACCGGCGGGTTTCTGTTTGGCACATTTCCTGGGGCGATATATAACGTGCTGGCTGCAACATTCGGGGCGATTGCGATTTTTCAAGCCGCGCGTATGGGGTTTGGCGAACGGCTCAGCCGGGCGCTAGACAGCTCGGAAGGATTGGTCAAAACCATCAAACAGGGGCTGGAAAATAATCAATGGTCGATGTTGTTTTCGATGCGGCTGATCCCAGTGGTTCCCTTCTTCGTTGCTAATCTTCTGCCCGCCTTTCTCGCTGTGCCTTTGCATCGGTATGCGATTTCTACTTTCTTGGGGATTTTGCCCGGCGGTCTTGTCTACACATCCGTCGGAGCGGGGCTTGGGGAAGTCTTTGCCGCAGGTGAAACACCCGATCTTGGGATTATTTTTGAACCCTATATCCTTTGGCCACTTCTTGGGCTTGCGTTGTTGTCACTTCTTCCCATCCTTGTAAAACGCTTCCAAAGGACTGAAAAATGAACACAATCAATCAAGAGCGCCCCATGGAACACATCAAAACAGATATTCTCATCCTCGGCGCGGGGTCAGCGGGCCTGAGTGTGGCGGCAGGTGCGGTGCAGATGGGGGCAGAGGTGGTGTTGCTCGAAGGCCATAAAATGGGCGGTGATTGCCTCAACTTCGGGTGTGTGCCTTCAAAGGCACTGATTGCCGCAGGCAAACAAGCCTATGCCATGCGCCATGGGGAGAAATTTGGCGTTGCATCCGTTGTTCCTGATGTAAACTATGCCAGTGCCAAAGATCATGTACATAAGGTGATAGAGACGATTGCACCCGTTGACAGCCAAGAACGCTTTGAAGGTTTAGGGGTTCGTGTGATCCGAGAGTTTGGTAAATTCATCGGCCGTGATGAAGTGCAGGCCGGCCCTTACACAATCAAAGCGCGGCGGATTGTGATTGCCACCGGCTCTCGCCCGTTTGTGCCGCCTATTCCTGGCCTCGACTCAGTGCCTTACGAAACCAATGAGACCATTTTTGACCTACGAGAGCAGCCTGACCACCTGATCATCGTTGGTGGGGGGCCGATTGGCATCGAAATGGCCCAGGCCCATATCCGCCTTGGCTCTAAAGTGAGTGTTGTTGAGGGCGCGAAAGTCTTGGGTCGGGATGATCCCGAGATGGCGACCATTGTCACAGAGAAGCTCAAGGCAGAGGGTGTTGAATTTTATGAAGATGCTCTGGCAGAGAGGATCGAAGGACAGGTGGGCGATATCACAGTCGTCACGAAAGACGGACGGAAAATCACGGGCTCGCACATTCTGATGGCCGTTGGGCGCACGCCAAATGTTGATAATCTCGATCTGGAAAAGGCAGGTGTGCGGTTCAACCGCCGTGGTATAGAAACAAGCGCCGCGCTGAAAACAACCAATCCGAAGGTTTATGCGATTGGAGATGCGGCAGGGCGGCACCAATTCACCCATGTCGCGGGGTATCATGCCGGTGTGATCATCCGATCCATGCTGTTTGGTCTGCCTGCCAAAGTGCGTGAAGATCACATTCCCTGGGTGACATATACCGATCCCGAACTGGCCCAAGTTGGGCTGACCGAAGCGGACGCAAAAAAGAGGCATGGGGATGCGCTTGAGGTCGTGCGGTTTCCCTACCACGAAAATGATCGCGCGATTGCCGAGGGGAAAACAACGGGTCTGGTGAAAGTGATGATTGTCAAAGGGCGACCTATTGGGGCGTCTATCGTGGGTGCTCAAGCCGGGGAATTGATCTCACTCTGGGCACTTGTTATTGCAAACAAGCTAAAAATCTCAGCCGTCACCAATATGATCGCGCCCTATCCAACGCTGTCAGAACTGAACAAACGTGCAGCAGGACAGTATTATGTTCCGAGGCTTTTTGAAAACGCAGGCGTCAAACGTGTGGTGCGGTTTGTTCAAAAAGTTCTGCCTTAGCCTTCGGTTTGATAGCGAAACGATAGACGTCCAAGCCTGACTTGGGTAACATGATTTTATGAGTGCATATAAAGGTGAGTGGTGCGGTCTCTCTCCGGCAGGTTTTTGATTCTAACGATCCTTTTCGTGATGCTCGCGGAAGTGCTGATCTTCGTGCCGTCGATTGCGCGCTATCGGCAAGATTATCTGCTCCAACGGCTTGAGCGCGCCCAAATCGCCACATTGACCCTTTTGGGCAGTGAACAAATGATCACCCCAGACGTTGAGGCAGAGCTTTTGGAGAATGCAGGTGTCCTCAATGTTGTCTTGCGTCGTGATGCATTACGGGAGCTTATGCTGTCGAGTACATTGCCTGGAGCTGTCGGCTTCACTGTCGATCTCAGTGCGCCCAGTATTTACGTCTTGATCCGCGATGCTCTGCGACGTCTTTCGGTGGCCACGCCAGAGGTCATCCGTGTGATTGGAGTTCCTGTGAAAAGTGGTGGCATAGAAATCGAGATCACGATGGATAGCCGCTTGCTCCGAGCCTCCATGCTGGAATATGCCCTGAACATTCTCATTCTTTCGCTGATTATTTCCATTATCACCGCAGCACTTCTGTTCGTTTCGGTGCGCCGACTGCTTGTGCGCCCCATTCAGATGCTTGTGGATGATATGGATCGATTTGCGGCTTCGCCGGAAGATGCACGCCAGATCATACAGCCCACCTCAAAGGTGCGTGAACTGCGCGCCGCGGAAGAGGCCTTGTATGCCATGGAACGCCAAGTCAGCCAATCGCTGAAACAAAAGCAACGCCTGGCGCAGCTGGGGGAAGCGGTTGCGAAAATTGCCCATGATCTGCGGAACATTTTGACCACGGCCACACTTCTGGGTGACCGTCTTCACCGAGTTGAGGATGCCACGGTTCAACGTGTCGCGCCGCGGCTCATTGCCTCTTTGGGGCGTGCTGTGGCTTTGACAGAGGGGACATTAGCGTTCGGTCGTGCCGAAGAAGCCCCACCACAATTAAAAAGAACACGCCTGCAAGAGGTGTGCGAAGAAGTCTGCGAGAGTGAGCGGCTGGCCGTCAAAGACGACGCGATTGAGATCATCTGTGATGTTGCACCCGATCTGGCGTTTCCACTCGATAAAGATCAAATGTATCGCGTTTTGACCAATCTGGTGCGCAATGCGTGCCAAGCGATCCTGGCTACAAAACACCCTGGGCATGTATGCATTTCAGCCTATGAAACGACGCATACAGTGAATATCGAGGTCCATGACACAGGCCCCGGCTTGCCTGAAAAAGCCCGCGAAAATTTGTTCAAACCGTTTGGCGGGTCTGCACGCAAAGGCGGCACCGGCCTTGGGTTGATTATTTCCACCGAACTGGTTCGCGGCCATGGCGGCACCCTCACCCTCAAATCATCTGATGATACGGGAACTGTATTTCTTATTGAACTCCCTTTGAAATACGAGATCACACCTGCTTGATGCTGAAAATCGCTTGCACACTATGGACTGGCAAGATACACAAGCTGCCACGCGCTGGTAGCTCAGCTGGATAGAGTACTTGACTACGAATCAAGGGGTCGGGGGTTCGAATCCTCCCCAGCGCGCCATATCACATTTATTTCTGCAAAAATCATTTAAATACTTGAAAGATAAGGCTAAATTAGGTGTTCGAAGCCCTGTTCCCCGGCTGTATGGTAAAGGCTCCGAGAACGCCAATCTGAGGACTGTTTTCTTCAAGGTTAAACTCGATTTTCTCCATATATCCCAAGGGTTTGATAAGAAGCGCATAGCGTGCTCGAACGACTCCTCGAAGGTATGCCGAGGCTTGTGGCTTTTAGGGTCATGACCCATTGATTTCTACTTGGCTGCGTGCCTCACGATAAAAAACGAGCGGTGAACATGTCATATCTATTTTGGCTATCGGCTATGCAGATGGCGCGTCTTGAGCCCCTCTTCCCCAAGTCACATGGCAAACCCCGCGTCAATGATCGGCGTGTGTTGAGTGGGATTATCTTCATCAATCGTAATGGCCTATCCGAATTGCATCACGTTTGAAATCGTCACTATATTTGTCTGCTATTGTTGGTCGCCTTTAAGGCAACTCAAGCGCTTCAAGAACCGGAACAAACCCATGACACGTGTAGCCACACAAGCCCTTTTGACATCGTTTACACCGTTAGCTTCATGATAGTTGTAGCGAAAGTCAAACTCCGCTGGATACCAGTGCAGACATGAAAGACGACTGGCCTGTACGAAAGGGGCGGTATCAATCACCTACATTGTCTGGGTTTATCAAATATGCAGTCGCCTTTCGATTTCTCTCAGTCTAAGCCGTTTTGTAGAGATTGATGAGCGTATCGATATCATCGTTTGTCTTTGACCAATCGCATACCAACCGACACAAAAGTGGTGTGTCCGCGGGGCCCTCTTTCGGGCCTTCCATTAGATAATATTGGGCACCCCCCTCAAAAGCCGCTTTATGTTTTGCACGTGGCAAGCGCGCAAAGATCATGTTTGCCTGTGGTGGGTGAACAAAGTCTATTTCCTCCAATTCCTTAAGCTGTGTGACAAGGTATTGCGCCGCTGTATTCGCCTTTTCGGCAAGCTTTAGCCACAGATCGTTTTCCAAATAGGCCAACATCTGTGCAGAGAGATATCGATGCTTGGACCAAAGATGGCCAGCCCGTTTACGCCGCAACTCAAGCTCCCAAAGCCGGGTGGGATCGCGCATGACAAGGGCTTCAACGCCCATGCAGCCATTTTTCGTGCCACCAAAACTGATGAGATCAACCCCTTGTGCAAGCTCAGCAGCGCTACAATCTAAAGCAACACACGCATTGGCAAATCGCGCGCCATCAAGATGTACGGGCAGGCCACTGGCCTTTGCCTCTGCAATCAATGCGGCTTGTTGTTTCAGATCATAAACAGTTCCGGCCTCTGTGACGTTCGTAATCGACAGCGCACCCTTTTGGACGTTGTGAACGCTTTTGCCCGCCAGCCCTTGCAGAGCCCGCTTGAGTGTCTGGGGCGCGATCCGCCCATGCTCTCCATCAAGAAGTACAAGCTTCGCTCCACCGGAAAAGAACTCTGGCGCGCCACATTCGTCTTCCTCAATATGCGCGAGCTTATGGCACAGAACGCTCTGCCAAGGCTGGACAAGACAAGCCACAGCCAGGGCATTGGCCGCCGTTCCGGTTGAAACCAAAACAACCTCGGCCTCTGGGGTTTTTAACAAACTGCGCAGATGTGTGCGCACATCTGCCATCCATGGGTCTGCACCATATGGCATTGAACTGCCGGAATTCGCTTTTTCCAGAGCGCTTAAAATTTCAGGTGCAATCGGGCCTACATTATCTGATGCGAAATTGAGAGACATAAATAAGCCCGTAGAGTAGATTTAATATTTTTGTCAAAACAACACTTTCTTCAAATTGGAAACAAAAAGCCATTTTGTCGCCATATTTTTGCCATAGTATATTATGGACTAACAAAGCAACCAATAGACTGGAGGAAAAGGTGGAAAACAACACGCACAAATTTGGGCCATTTATTGTTAAAGTTCTGACTGTCTGCGGACTTTGTACCATCAGCTTTTTTGTGGGCAGCTGGATGACAATGTACAGCTACGACGGCAAGTTGCGCTTGGATGATTTTAGCGAAATCGCATTTACGTCGGAATCATCGTATCGGTTGCCTTATGAAAAACAGGAAACGGCGCCGATCCAAGAAGACTTGATAAACAGCTATCAATTCTGGTCGGATGAAATGCTCATCAGTGCGTATGATACCTATTGGAACGAAGCTCAGGATCTAAAAATACAAAGTCAAGGCGCTTCTTTAGATGGTAGCGCCTTGTCGGGTCTTGAAACGCGCTTTGATGCTCTTTGGACAATACTGACAGAGCGCGGGATCGAACATCAAACAACTTCTCCGGACATCAATGTTATTACGCATTTTCTGATAACGGATACAGATGTGTTCTTGGACGCCAGGCTCTTACAAACCACACAGCCGTAGGGTTTCAAACCCGTCAAAACGCAATATCTTCCACCCGGAGTTGCGGGGTCTGTCGACCGCCCCAGGTGTTCATCTCCAATTTCCCGACAATGTGCAGGTGTGCGCTTTGCGCGTCTTCTATGGCTTGGGCGATCCCGGTTTCAATCGCTTTGAAGGCAATCGCCTCAAGTTTCGCTGGCCCACTGTCTGCAAGGGTGAGTTTCAAATGACCCTGCCCCACAGGGCGTACATAGGCAATGCGCACGTCGGGAAAGGCAAACCGTGGGGCGCTGGCCCCTTGTCCAAAAGGACCGGCGGCCTCAAGGCTTGCGATCAATTCGGGGCTGACTGCAGACAGCATCAGAACACCATCTACAAAAAGATCAGAGGTGGTTGCGTCTGCGGCCCCTTGTTTTTCCAGCAACTCAGTCAACCGCGCCATCGCAAGGTCCAACTTACCCCGCGACACGGTCAATCCAGCGGCCATCCGATGCCCCCCCCCTTTTTCAAGAAAACCGTCAAGGGTGAGGTGTTGGACAGCCGCGCCAAGATCAACGCCGCTGATTGAGCGCCCTGACCCTTTGCCCTCTGCGCCTGAGAGTGCAATCACCACCGACGGCCGGTGTGTCGCCTCTTTCAGACGAGAGGCCACAATGCCAACAACGCCGGGATGCCAGCCTTCACCAGCAGCCCAAACAAGGGCCGCGCCTGTCCCTCGTGCCTCGACTTGGGCCAGCGCTTCTTCATACACTTTCGATTCAATGTCTTGACGTTCAGAATTTAAGTGGTGCAGCCGCTCTGCAAGGGCAGCCGCCTCATGGTCGTCATCGGTTGCCAGAAGCCGCGCACCAAGGTCTGCGGCACCAATGCGCCCCCCGGCATTTATACGCGGTCCAAGGACATACCCCAAATGATAGGCGCTCAGGCGCGTGTCTATGCGTGCCACATCCGATAATGCCACAAGCCCTGGCCGGGTGCGTCGCGCCATCACCGTCAATCCTTGGCGCACGAAAGCCCGGTTCACACCTTTAAGAGGGGCCACATCGGCCACGGTCGCAAGGCCAACAAGATCGAGAAGCCCAAGCAGGTCGGGTGATTTCTGCCCTATCTCCCGCAACTGTCGGCCAGCCTCGACCAAACACAGAAATACAACAGCCGCGGCGCAAAGATGCCCCAGATCCCCAGCTTCATCCTGCCGGTTGGGATTCACCACTGCCAATGCTGGGGGCAATGTCTCCCCCCCCAGATGGTGGTCGAGCACAAGCACATCCGCGCCTTCCGCAGCAGCCAACGCCTCATGGGACAGTGTGCCACAATCGACACAGATGATCAGGTGATGGTTTTGCGCAAGCCGTGATATCGCGGGCGCGCTGGGACCATAACCTTCGTCAATTCGATCCGGCACATAAAGTGTGGCTTGACACTGAAAGTTCCGCAGCCACCAGATCAAAAGCGCGGCAGAGCTTCCCCCGTCAACATCGTAATCGGCAAAAATCGCAATGCGTTCTTGTTGGCGCACTGCCTGCACAAGACGCTCTGCTGCGGGTTCCATGTCTTTTAAGGATCGTGGATCTGGCAAGAGTTCTCTGAGGGTTGGGGCAAGAAAACTCTGAACCTCGGACGCCGGGATGCCACGGCGCGCAAGATACCGGCACAGCGGTGGCGGCAGATCTGTCTCTTGCGCAATGTGTTCAGCACGGCGCGCGGCTTCATCGCTAAGCCCCACCCAACGTTTGCCGGTGACAGAGCGTTCAACGCCAAGATACGCTGTCACGGGGCTGGCGTACGATAGATCATTCGGCGAATAGACCCCGTTTTGGACCGCATGAGAATGGTCTCAGCCGTGAGGTAACCGACTTCGCGTTTTATGCCAGAGAGGATCGAGCCTGAGGTGACGCCGGTTGCCGCAAAGATGACATCGGCCCGGACCATATCATCACGCGCGTACGTCTTGTTCATATCCTCGAGCCCGGCCTTGCGGGCGCGGGCGCGCTCATCATCGTTGCGAAACACCAGCTTGCCCCACATTTGACCGCCCATACATTTCAAAGCGGCGGCGGCCAACACCCCCTCCGGTGCGCCGCCCACACCCATATACATGTCAATCCCCGTGATATCGGGCTCGGCACAATGCATGACACCTGCGACATCGCCATCGGTAATCAGCCGGATCGCAGCCCCTGTGCTGCGCACCTCTTCCACCAGCGCTTCATGGCGGGGGCGCTCTAAAATGCAAACGGTAATGTCTTCGGGCGTGCCCCCTTTGGCTGTTGCAAGGGCCTTTATCCGGTCGGTCGGTGTCATTTCCAACGACACAATATCGGGAGCATAACCTGGTCCAATCGCCAGCTTTTCCATATAGGTATCCGGCGCGTGCAGCATTGACCCGCGTGGTCCCATCGCAATCACAGTGATCGCATTGGGCATGTCCTTGGCTGTGAGGGTCGTTCCTTCAAGCGGGTCCAGGGCAATATCCACGCCAGGGCCCTGGCCGGTGCCCACCTCCTCCCCAATGTAAAGCATGGGTGCCTCATCCCGCTCCCCCTCTCCGATGACAACAACACCCGCGATATCAAGTTTGTTGAGTTGGTCGCGCATAGCGTTCACGGCAGCTTGATCCGCCGCTTTCTCATCCCCCCGCCCAATCAATCTGGCCGAGGCTAGGGCGGCTTGCTCTGCAACCCGCGCAAGGCCAAGGGAAAGCATACGATCATTGAAATCCGGTTTCATATTGAACAGTCCTAAATGTTATGAATCTGCAACGCCACAGGTGTTTGCGCAATCACATCCGTTGCGTCCAATTTGTCCAAGGCATGATTGATAGCTACAGGCGCACAAGCGTGTGTCACAAAAAGGAGCGGCGCTGTCTGGGCCTCATGGCCATATTGCCGCATCCGGTTAATTGAAACACCCGCCTCTCCCATAACAGAGGCCACCGCCGCCAAAGCGCCTGGCCGATCATAAAGCGCCATGCGCAGATACCAGGGCGTTTGCCCGCCGGCCTGCGCGCGCGCCGGGGCATCAAGCGTCTTGGCCGGTTGACCGAAAACAGGCATGTTGACCCCGCGTGCCAGATCACAGACATCCCCTAGAACCGCGCTGGCCGTTGGCCCTTCTCCGGCGCCTGGGCCGCTGAGAACAATCCGATCAACGGCGTCGCCTTCGATCACAACCATGTTCGTGCCGCCCTCAAGCTGCCCCAGGGCAGAAGCGGCAGGCACAAGACATGGCTTCATGCTTTGCTGTAATCCATCTGGACCTATCTGTGCCAAACCAAGCAACTTGATCCGATAGCCCATATCGGCGGCGCGGCGAATGTCTTCGATGGTGATCGCCTCAATCCCCTGCACCGCGACCCCATCAAAATCGACGCGGGCACCAAAAGCGAGGACAGAGAGTAGGGCAAGCTTATGCGCCGCATCAATACCGCCGACATCAAGCGTTGGGTCAGCCTCGACATAGCCCAATCCATCGGCCTCCGCGAAGGCTTCATCATAGGTGAGGCCGGCCTGTTCCATGCGGGTGAGGATATAATTGCATGTGCCGTTCATCACCCCAAGAACACGTGTGATCCGATTACCGGCGAGCCCTTCGCTGAGCGCCTTGACACAAGGGATCCCCCCCGCCACAGCGGCTTCAAAGCGGATCGTTGTGTTATTATGCTCGGCCAGTTCAGCGAGCGCCTGCCCATGGAGCGCCATCATCGCTTTGTTGGCGGTGACGACAGGAATGCCACGCGCCAATGCGGTCTCTGTGGCGGCTTTTGCCGGACCGTCCGAGCCGCCCATAAGTTCGATGAAAATATCCACATCCTTCCGCCGCGCCAGGGCGACGGGATCATCCTCCCACTCATAGCTGGATATATCGATGTCACGATTTTTCGTGCGGTTGCGCGCAGAAATGGCGGACACAGCAATCTCTTTACCCGTGCGGGCCTGTAGCAACGCCGCTTGGGCGCGGATGATTTTCAGAACCCCCACACCCACCGTGCCAAGCCCAGCAATCCCAAGATTCAAACGGTCCGACATTATTGGCCTCGTATGCGCTCTACATTTCATAGCATTTTATCGGACCCCCAAGATCTTCGCAACCGATGGGTATTGGGAAAGACAGAGTGATCAGAGTTACGTCTGTTGGAAACGGCGAAAGCAGTAGGATCCGCTAAATGACAGCACGTAAAATTGCCGAAAAAAAATTAAGCGTCGTAAAGAAGCGATCATCGGCTGCTTCTAAGTCTCAGCAAAATTTACGTTTTTATGTGATTTGTCAAAGGGTTTATCTTAAAACCCAACCTACTGCATTATTTTATACATCATCAGGCGGCCTAAGTATCAAGGCCGCCCGTAGTTTGCCTTGTGGTTTTAAGCAGCCAGATGTGTTCCGCTGCGTGTCCATGCAAAGCCCTTAACGGGTTCGTCCAAGGGGGTTTGTGCGACATGGTTGGTGTAATTTGACATCACCTTCTGTGCAAGTCCCAAGATAACGTCTAAGACAGCGCGATGTCCATATCCTGCTTCAAAGAACGCTTGCAGTTGTGCATCTGTTACATTTCCGCGGTTCCGTAGCATTTGAAGTGTGAAACTGCGCAAAGCCTCGAGCTTCGCTGTGGGCAATGGTGTCTCATTGCGCAATGCCTCTGTGATCTCATCGGACACTTTCATCCGTTTGGCGATACCTGTGTGCGCGGGCACACAATAGTGGCATTCATGCTCTACGTTGATGGTTTGCCAAACCACGGTCATTTCATCTGCATCAAAAGCGGTTTCGGTGAAAAGCTTGTGAAGCACTTGATAGCCTTCCAATGCCTGAGGGCTTTCGGCCATCACTTTGTGGAGGCCCGGCAAACGACCAAAGGCTTTTTGGCTGTTTTCGAGCAAAGGTTTCGAGGCGTCTGGAGAAGTTTCGAGATTGTGTGATGGAAAATCAGTCATCGTGAGTCCTTTTTTGAGTGATAAGCGCCTTTAACACTTTATTGAGCGATCATTCAAGTATATATTTGAGCAAATATTCAAAAAAGAGTGATCCGATGCCACGAAAACCAGAATATGACCGAGATGAATTGATCAATCGCGCACGTGATCTGTTCTGGAAGCAAGGTTGGGCGGGGACCTCGTTGAAGGATTTGGAGCGGACGTTGGGTTTAAATCCGGGAAGTTTTTACGCAGCCTTTGGCTCGAAAAACGCCTTATTTGAGCTGGCGCTTGATCGATATGTGGAAAGCGGTATCAAACGACTTGAGGATTTGGTGGTCGCCTATGGTGCGCTTGGCACGCTGCAGCGTTACCCCGCGTTCGTCATCGCGCCTACAAACACAACCGCAAAGGCGTGTATGCTGGCAAAAACCGTTCTGGAGCTGAAAGATCAGGAGGATCGGTTGTTTGCTCGCGCCACGGCCCATCTTGCCGATATGGAAAAGGTGTTTGCGGATTTGTTCCGACAGGCGCAATCAGAAGGCGACATCTCTGAACGCTATGATGCCGATGGCTTGGCGCGCCGGTATCAATCGGATCTTCTTGGTCTTCGGGTTTCCGCCGAAAGGGGCGATATTGAAGCGGGTGCAATTGCACAGGAAATCGCGGAAAATCTGGCCCGTTTAGGTGAGGCAGACACTCATTAAGTCTGCGGCAGAGCCGCTTGGGCCCGAATGGTTTTAGTCCGGCACAGCCACCGTGCCAAGCCCGGCAATTCCAAGATTTAAACGGTCTGACATCAGGGCCCCTTATGCACAATTCACACTTTCTATTATTCTATCGAACCGCCTGAGCCCAGGCAAGCAATGCAGAGGGAAAACAGAGAGGAGGGTGGTAAACACAGAGGCAGGCGCCGTTCAAACACCACAGATTCAGGGGTTCAATCTCTTGCGATACACATGCGCCAGATCAGCAAGGTCATCCGAGTGGCCGAGCCGATCATAATCAGCGCCGTATAGCTCTAACTCTGCTCCATGATAAGTTGATACAAAATTGTCATATATCAAATCAGAACGAGTTACTCTGTTATTGATAATATCATAACCATAATTAAAAAGATATTCAAATGGGCATAAAAAAGATAAAGTGTTATTCTCTTCCGAACTCAGATCCAGGCC
>CAWUJT010000073.1:0-13020 GCA_963922715.1 uncultured Thalassobacter sp. | reverse complement strand
CCATAATTTTGGGAAAAATTAAGATTGTTCTGCAACATATCCCATTGTGAAACGATGAGTGACATCACATGCGTCTATTTTTGTTTTTATCTCTTGCTTTGAGCTTCACCCCAGTTTGGGCGGACGAACAACCGAAAATATTGATGATGGGGGACAGCCTTCTTTCCACGCATCATAACACACAACGTTCCGTTGGTTTTGTTCTTGAAGAGCTTTTGGAGACGGGTGTACGTGATGTGTCAACACCGGGGGCAAAGATCATTCATCTTGAGCCCATCTCTGGGCTGATTGGAATGAGCATACCGCGCCAATTTCGCAAAGGTGCCTGGGATTGGGTTGTCCTTAACGGAGGCGGCAACGATCTGTGGCTTGGGTGTGGATGTTTACGATGTGACCGCAGAATGGATCGCATGATTTCAGAGGATGGGACGACGGGCGCGATTCCGAAGCTCGTCAACCGTTTAACGGAGACAGGCGCACATGTTTTATACGTTGGCTATCTGCGCAGCCCGGGTTTGAATTCGATGATCGAACACTGCTTGGATGAGGGGGAAATGCTCGAGGAACGATTGGGGGTCATGGCTGATGCGATGGAGGGTGTGACCTTTCTGACGATGCGCGATGTGGTGCCCTTTGGCGATGCAAGCTTTCTTGGGTTTGATCGGGTTCATCCCTCTCCCAAAGCCTCACGGGAGATTGCACAGCGCTTGGCAACCTATATTGAAAGCCGATCCTAATTTAGGTCAGGTGAAAAATTAGGAGAACGACAACCGTAATACTCATGCCCAGCGTCATCCATATGATGCGTTTATACAAAGGGACGCGAGAGTGCGGCGTTGTTGCTTCATGAGCGTTCACTTGTGCATCAAGTATTCTTTCCGCAATCGTGGGCAGATGCGGCCCAAACCGTGACAGAACCCGCAAGGTGGCGAATAAATCCCGTGCCAATGCCTTTGGTCCAACATTTTCGCGGATATAGTCTTCGACAACGGGGCGTGCCACATCCCAGATATTTATGTTTGGATCAAGACTGCGTGCAACGCCTTCGACAACAACCATAGTGCGTTGCAACAAAAGCAGCTCAGTGCGGGTTTCCATCCCAAACGCCTCGGTGACCTCAAAAAGCCGTGTCAAAAGCCGCCCCATGGATATCTGATTGGCCTCCATACCGAATATCGGCTCTCCGACCGACCGAAGCGCCTGCGCAAATTCATCCACATCCTGGGTGGCAGGTACATACCCTGCTTCAAAGTGCACCTCTGCAACACGGCGGTAATCTTTGCGAATAAAGCCGATTAAAATTTCTGCATAAACACGCCGTGTGTAGGCATCAAGCCGCCCCATAATTCCAAAATCTAGGGCGATAATGTCGCCATTCGGTGCAACCTTCAAATTGCCCTGGTGCATATCGCCATGGAAGTAGCCATCGCGGAGTGCATGGCGCAGGAACATTTGTAAAACTCTGCCACCGAGTGCGCGTTTGTCATGGCCCGCGGCATCTATGGCGGCCAGATCGCTCATGCCGATGCCTTCGGCCCAATCAAGTGCCATAACATTGCGCGTGCTCACACTCCAATCAACGTCTGGGACACGAAACCCTGCATCGTCTTGCGTATTGGCCCGAAATTCTGCCGCTGCAGCGGTCTCAATCCGCATATCCAGTTCGCGTAAAACCGTCGTTTCAAAATGTGCAATAACATCTCGCGGCCTCAGCCGCCGCGATGCGGGAGATAGAAACTCTATCACCCAAGCCACCAAATAGAAGGCATCGATATCTTTGCGAAAGGCCTTGGCAATGCCAGGACGGATGACTTTCACGGCAACGGTTTTGCCAGAGGTTGCCAGAGTTGCACGATGTACTTGCGCAATCGAGGCCGCCGCCACAGGATCAGAGAAACTCGAGAAGAGTGTATCCAGGGATTGATTGAATTCCTGCTCAATCAGCGCAGCGGCCTGATCCGTTGAAAAAGGCGGCAGACGGTCCTGAAGGATACGCAATTGTGCCGCCATCTCTTCCCCAACAAAATCTGGCCGGGTCGAAAGAATTTGCCCGAATTTGATGTAAGATGGCCCAAGTGCGGTAATTGCGCGCGTGATTGGGGGAAGATTTTGATCGCCTTTTAGGCCCAGCCACTTAAAGGGCCATCCCAGAACGCGCGCTGCGATGCGCAAAGCCGGTGGCGCATTCATTTCTTCCAAAACAACCCGCATAGCGCCGCTGCGCTCAAACGTGGCCCCGGTTCGGATCAACCGCCAAATATTATGCGGACCGCGCATTCAGAGCTTCCAGCCGGAGTGCAAAGCAGCCACACCAAACGTCAAGTTGCGGTAACGGACGTGATCGAATCCCGCCGTCCGGATCATATCGGCAAATGTCTCTTGATCGGGAAATTTGCGGATCGATTCGACAAGATATTGGTAGCTTGCACGATCCCCTACAATAATTTGGCCCATACGTGGGATGACGTTGAAACTATAAAGGTCATAGGCGTTTTGTAAGAATGAGTTGGGCAAATGGCTAAACTCCAAAACCATGAGCCGCCCACCAGGTTTCAGGACACGATAGGCTTCCGACAGCGCGTCTTCGATGCGGGTGACATTGCGAATGCCAAAGCTGATTGTATAAACATCAAAGCTGTCCTTCGCAAACGGCAACGCCATGGCGTCACCCACCACCCACTCAAGCCGGTCAGTCAGCTGCGCCGTTTCAGCCCGGTGCTGACCTTTCTGCAGCATTTGTTCCGTCATATCACACACCACGGCTTTGGTATCCTGTGCCCGCTTTAGGAACCGAAAGGCGATATCCCCTGTGCCGCCGGCAACATCCAGAAGTCTTTGCCCGGCTCTCGGGGCGAGCCAGTCGAGCATCGCGTCTTTCCACAAACGATGAACGCCTGCCGACATCACATCGTTCATGACATCATATTTTGATGCAACACTGGAGAAGACGCCTTTGACACGACCCGCCTTTTGATCCTCTGGTATATCGTCAAATCCGAAGTGTGTTGTGTTTTTCGGTTGTGTTGTCATTGTCTTGCACTCACTAAAGTATTTTATTTCTTATAGGCTGCTTGTGGGAAGGGGAAAGCCCGAGATGCCAGAATTACCGGAAGTGGAGACCGTTTTACGCGGATTGGAGCCTGTCATTGTCGGGGCGCAAATCATTCGGGCAGAGGTCAATCGACCCGATCTTCGCTGGCCCTTTCCCCATTCTATGGCCAAGCGTCTGCAAGGCGCGCGTGTTTTGTCCCTAAGGCGGCGGTCAAAATATATCATGGCCGCGCTGAGTACGGGAGAAACACTTCTTATCCATCTTGGTATGTCTGGGCGTATTTTATTACAACATCAGTCCACACCCGGTGTATTTCACAGATCCTGTGTGCCACAGAATGCACACGATCACGTCATCTTGCATTTCAACAATGGTGAGACCGTCATTTTCAATGATCCCCGCCGCTTTGGGGCCATGGATTTAATCAACACAGATGAGGTTGAGAAACATTGGTTGCTTATCCATCTTGGTCCGGAACCTTTGGGCAATTCTTTTCATGGCAATTACCTCGCCTCAAAGCTGCATGGTCGGAAATTAACCGTGAAGTCTGCCTTGTTAGATCAGAAAATTGTCTCAGGCCTGGGAAATATCTATGTCTGTGAAGCGCTGTTTCGTGCGGGGATAAGTCCAAAACGCAAGGCGGGGCATATCTCCAAGACGCGTCTTGATATTCTGGTCCGTGTTATTCGTGATGTTTTGAGTGCGGCGATTGCTTCTGGTGGCTCTTCTTTGCGTGATTTTCGTCAGACCGATGGAGAGCTGGGATACTTTCAGCATACATTTCAAGTCTATGATCGCGCGGGCGAGGCATGTCTGCGAGATGGGTGCGAAGGGGTTATTTCGCGTGTTTCCCAAAGTGGACGATCGTCCTTCTATTGCCCTCAATGTCAAAGATAGCTTGAACATCGGCGTGTATTTCGTCAGGTTTGGTAAAGCTTAACTGCTAAATAAAAGGAGCGCGAGATGGCTTATGAGACGATTGTTGTCGAGGTGGAAGACCACGTCGCCATCATAAAACTCCATCGACCGGATGTTATGAATGCGATCAACAGCAAGCTTTTGCAGGAACTTGCCAAAGCTCTGAAAGCCGCAGACGACAATAACAAGGTGCGGTGTATTATTCTGACAGGATCGGAAAAAGCGTTTGCGGCCGGTGCGGACATAGAAGAGATGGCGGATAAAAGCCTTGTGGATGTCTTCACGGAGGATTTATTTGCCGCGGCAGCGTCCACAATCCTAAAAACCCGTAAGCCGATTATTGCGGCGGTCGCCGGATATGCTTTGGGCGGCGGTTGTGAACTGGCGATGATGTGCGATTTCATTATCGCGGCGGACACCGCCAAATTTGGCCAACCTGAAATCAACCTCGGTATCATTGCGGGCCTGGGCGGCACCCAACGTCTGACCCATTTGTGTGGCAAATCGAAATCCATGGACATGCATTTGACCGGGCGCACTATGGAAGCCGAAGAAGCTGAGCGTGCGGGATTGGTGAGTCGTGTTGTGCCGGCAAAGCGGCTGTTGGAAGAGGCGCAAGAGGCAGCGCATAAAATTTCAGAGAAAGGCATGCTGGCCATTCTTGCTGTGAAAGAAGCGGTGAACCGCGCCCAGGAAGTTCCGCTTGAGCAGGGACTTCTGTTTGAACGCCGCCTGTTTCAGATGCTGTTTGCCACGGACGATCAAAAGGAAGGCATGGCGGCTTTTGTCGAGAAGCGCGACCCCCAATTCCGCGATAAATAAAATTTGACTTTACCTTCCCGTGTTTGGGCGGTATGTGCGCACTAAATGCGTGTGAGGCCCGTTTGGCCGGAATGTCGGTATTAAACCCGACTCTGAGTGCGGACATCATACGTCTTTCTACAAACGATAAAGGATGTATCATGGCCAATTCGCCTCAGTCAAAAAAACGCGCACGTCAAAACGAACGTCGCTTCACTGTGAATAAAGCACGCCGGTCCCGTATCCGGACGTATCTTCGCAAAGTCGAAGAGGCGATTGCCTCTGGTGATCAAGATAATGCCCTGAAGGCTTTGAAGTTGGCGCAGCCTGAATTGATGCGCGGTGTAAGCAAAGGTGTGTTGCACAAAAACACAGCGTCCCGAAAAATGTCTCGGTTATCTTCTCGGATAAAGTCTCTTCAGACATGATCCACAAAAATGAACGAAAAAAATTAAACGCGCCCTAGGGCGCGTTTTTCTTTGAATCAGCATAGTTGCTGTGTGGATGAGAAGATTCGTTTTTTAAGACCACTGTGTCAAGCTCATTTGGCAGTTGAACTGTTCACCTAAGCTCGACTAATTTCTTAAAAATGAATCACATTGCACTTATTAGGGGGAACATTCGGACAGATTGAGTTTACTGAAAATATTACATTAAGTAACGTAAGATTTTCAGTAATGAAATATAAAACCATTCCCACGTTTCAACGGAATAATATTATATTACCAATGCTTATGTACTGATCCGAAAAGCTGCTGGTATTCATAAAAGGAAGTGACCGTCTCACGCTCCTAGAATGAAAAATGGCGCAATTTTTGACATCATGTTGTGTGGCATGGTGAATGAAAAGGCTCGACTACCAGATAGCTTTACCATCTTTATGCCCCCAAAGGCGTGTGAAATTTTGAACTGCGCACGTTAGTAGATGAAGAGGGCGAGGATGAATCAAGATATATGGACGCAGATAAAAAATGAAGTTCGAAGTTCTGTTGGAGCCAACAATTACACAGCTTGGATCGAACCCCTCACATATAAGAGCCTTGATGGTCGCGTCATACAACTTGAAGCTCCGACACCTTTCATAGGTAATTGGGTTGCGCAGAATTTCAGTGATATAATTCTACGTCATCTCGCGAATGCAGGTGTTCCGGTTGAACGGCTCGAATGTATTGTGACCAATCGATTGACCAATACAGTTCATCACTCTGAGAAAACCAATAAGGCATTTCCTCGTCAGCTGCAAAACCACCCAAGCGAAGACGCTGACATTACAGGTGCAACACTTGATCCCCGGTTCACCTTCAGTGAATTTGTGGTTGGGACTTCAAATGAGATGGCGTTTACTGCGGCGCAACGTGTCGCGTTGGGCGAAACATTGGGGTTTAATCCGCTGTTTCTTTATGGTGGCGTTGGATTGGGTAAAACGCATCTAATGCAAGCCATAGCATGGCAGGTGAAAGCACAAAAACCCCACAAGCGTGTGCTTTATTTGTCAGCAGAGCAATTCATGTATCGTTTCATTCAAGCCTTACGCCAACGCGATACAATGACATTCAAACAACTCTTTCGGACAGTTGACATTCTTCTGGTCGATGATGTTCAGTTCATCGCAGGCAAACAATCTACACAAGAAGAATTTTTTCATACATTCAATGCCTTGATCGATCAGGGAAAACAAATTGTGATCTCGAGTGATCGTTCACCAGGGGATATGGCCGATGTAGAAGAACGCATCAAATCGCGGCTCCAATCCGGGCTGGTTGTTGATCTGCATCCTGCCAACTACGAACTGCGTCTTGGGATTCTCCAACAAAAAGCCACCCATCTTAAGGATAAAAATTCCGATTTGGTGATTGCACCAGGGGTTCTGGAGTTTCTCGCGGAACGGATTTCATCTAATATTCGTGTTTTGGAAGGCGCGATTACACGACTTTTTGCATTTTCCAGTCTTGTGGGTGGGACCATTACATTGGAACGGGCAACGGATTGCCTTGCTGATGTTTTGCGTTCATCGGAGCGCAAATTGACAATTGAAGAAATTATGAAAAAGGTGTGTGAGTATTATGGCATTCGCATGAGCGATCTTGTTTCAGCCCGTCGTACACGTTCCGTGGCGCGACCGCGACAAATGGCCATGTACTTGGCGAAGTCCCTGACACCGCGCAGCTATCCAGAGATTGGGCATAAATTTGGGGGACGTGACCATACAACGATCTTACATGGTGTGCGCAAAATCGAACAATTGATCGCAATAGACACCCAAATTGCCGAGGATGCGCAAATTTTGCAACGTAAGCTGGAAGGTTAGCGCGAATTTCTCTTGCAGCGGTGCTTGCTTTGAGTAATGTCAAAATCCCAAGGCTAAGGCATATTGGAGTGATCAATGAAGTTCAGCATCGAACGGTCTGTTTTACTAAAGGCAGTGTCACAGGCGCAATCCGTTGTTGAAAGACGCAATACAATTCCCATTTTGTCGAATGTTTTGATCGATGCCTCCGAAGGCAATGTCAGTTTCCGTGCCACAGATCTTGATATTGAAGTTGTCTATCGCACTGGGGCACAAATCGAACAGACAGGATCGACCACGGTAGCCGCTGTGACCCTGCATGAAATTGTTAAAAAGCTACCCGATGGGTCTTTGGTCGATATCACAGAAGATGCCGCAGCCCAGCGCATTTCTTTGAAAGCTGGACGGTCACAGTTTACTCTGGCCACGTTACCCAGAGAGGACTTTCCAATTATGGCGTCCTCGGAGTATACGGCGAATTTCTCCTGTAAAGCGCCTTTGATACGCCGGTTGTTCGACAAATCAAAATTCGCTATCTCAACAGAAGAAACGCGATACTATCTCAATGGCGTATACATGCACATCGCACAAAATGACGATGGGTCGACGCTGCGATGTGTGGCAACAGATGGACATCGCCTGGCGCGCGTTGATGCCGCGATGCCAGACGGGGCGGATGGTATGCCAGGTGTCATCGTTCCCCGTAAAACGGTTGGGGAGTTACGTAAACTGCTTGATGATGATGACATGACCATAGCAATTTCTGTGTCAGAGACAAAAGTGCGGTTTTCTACGCCCGATATCACACTGATCTCAAAAGTCATCGATGGGACATTTCCCGATTATTCTCGGGTCATTCCAACAAGCAATACACGCAAGTTGGAGGTCGATGCCGCCGAATTTGCACAGGCTGTGGATCGTGTGGCTACAATCAGTTCCGAACGCTCCCGTGCGGTGAAAATGCAGCTCACAGAAGACCGCCTGGTGTTATCGGTCAATGCGCCTGACGCAGGTGCCGCGGAGGAAGAACTCGTTGTGGCCTACGGCGATGATACCCTTGAGATTGGATTTAATGCAAAATACCTCTTGGAAATTACCAGCCAGGTAGATCGTGAGAACGCCACGTTCTTTTTCAACAGTTCCGGTGACCCGACGTTGATGCGCGAAGGCAATGACACGTCAGCGATATACGTTGTGATGCCAATGCGTGTTTGAAGGCGTGTGTTTCCCGAGATTTTAAGAACCCTTAAACTGTCATATTTTCGGTCGCATCGTCATTCGACCCTGCGTTTTGATGGCAGGCCGGTGGTGTTTTGGGGGGCAAATGGGGCAGGGAAGACAAATATTCTAGAAGCGATTTCCTTACTTTCACCAGGCAGGGGGATCAGGCGGGCCCGATCTGACGACCTGACACGCCGTCCGGAACATTTTGGCTGGAAGGTTTTTGCGGAATTGCAAAAATCAACCACAATGTGTGAGATTGAACTCGTGGGAGAACCCGCAGTGCCGCGCCAAACCAAAATCGATGGCAAGGCTGCCCCGCAGACTGCTTTGGCACAGATTATGCGCATTCTGTGGCTCGTGCCGACCATGGATAGGCTTTGGGTTGAAGGCGCAGAGGGGCGGCGGCGGTTTCTCGATCGGATGACACTCAGTTTCCTCCCCGATCATGCACAGGTCTCTCTTATCTATGAAAAAGCCATGCGGGACAGGAACCACCTTTTGAAAGAAGGTAGGCGTGATCCACATTGGTTTGGTGCGATAGAAGCGCAGATGGCACAATCCGGGGCACGGATCGCGGCAAATCGTCGATCTGTGCTGATATGGCTGCAAGAGGCGCAGGACAGCGTTCAAACCATGTTTCCCTCTGCAGACTTAGCTCTGAAAAGTCCAGAGAACGACCCAGAGCCCGAGACGGCAAAGGACATTGAAACACTGCTTGCGGACATGCGCCCACGCGACATGGCAGCAGGGCGTACCCTCAAAGGGCCGCATCGGATTGACCTAGAGGCCCTCTATGCGGCCAAAGGTGTTCCCGCCAATCAATGCTCAACTGGAGAACAAAAAGCTCTGCTGATTTCGCTCATTCTGGCAAACGCCCGCGCGCTTCAGCGCCGTATTGGACGCCCACCCCTTTTGTTGCTTGATGAGGTTGCCGCTCATCTTGATGAGGGACGGCGCAACGCCCTTTACGATGAGATTTGCGCCCTGGGGGCACAGGCCTTTCTCACCGGTACGGATGCAGACCTTTTCACCGGGCTTGCTTCGCGGGCTGTAGGCTATCATGTGCAAGAGGCTGATGGGATGTCTCAATTAAAAGAGGTGGACTTATGACTGGAAATCGTGTGACCTTGATCACCCTGGGGGTGCGAAATTTGGCGCGCGCCAAATCCTATTACGAAGAGATCGGGTTTGTGGCGCAAGACGGGCCGCCCACGGCGGTCTTTTTCAAATGCGGAACTTATCACTTTGGACTTTTCCCACTATCGGAATTGGCGAAGGAGATGCACCGCGATCCTGCAACGCTTGGCGTGGGCGCCATGACACTTGCGCAGAACTACTCAGATCGTGCGGGCGTCGATGCGGCCCATGCCCGTGCGATAGAGGCTGGCGCGCAACATCTTACAACGCCTGCAGAAACCTTTTGGGGCGGCTATTCAGGTTATGTGGCGGATCCTGATGGGCATATCTGGGAGTATGCCCACAATCCGTTCTGGCCTTTGGATGAGGACGGACATTTACAATGATACTCACACTCAGTGAGCTGAGCCTTTATGCCTTTGCAATTCTGCTTTTGTTTCTCACCCCAGGACCTGTCTGGGTGGCGCTTGTTGCGCGGGCCCTCTCGGGCGGGTTTGCCGCAGCCTGGCCTGTGGCTGTGGCTGTTGTTTTGGGGGATGTATTTTGGGTGACGCTGGCCATCTTAGGCGTGTCGTGGATCACAAGCCTGTATGGCGACTTTTTGATTGTGTTGCGCTGGGTGGCGGCTTGCATGTTCATCGGTATGGGGATGCTAATCATACGTCATGCCAGTGCAGAGATCGCTTCAGACGGGCGCCTGACACGTCCAGGCATCTGGGCAGGTTTTCTGGCCGGACTTTTGGTTATCCTCGGCAATCCCAAAGCCGTCTTATTTTATATGGGCGTGTTGCCGGGGTTTTTTGATCTGCGCAGCATCACAGCGCTGGATATGCTGGCTATTGTCGCCATATCCGGCGCTATCCCCTTTCTAGGAAACATCCTTTTGGCGCTTTTTGTCGGTCGTGTCCGGGCGCTGCTGACAGACACAGCGAAGCGCACCAAGCTTAATCAAGTCGCCGGGGTCTTACTGATCGCAGTGGGCTGTGTGTTGCCCTTCACCTAGACGCTAAATCTTGTGCAAACACGTGACAATCCTTTGCAGATCGCGTATATATAAACAAAATAAGAAAGGCCCTTTTGCATGGCAGAAGCCCAACGCGCGCCCGAAGATTATGGTGCGGATTCCATTAAAGTTCTCAAAGGCCTAGAGGCTGTTCGCAAACGCCCAGGGATGTATATCGGGGACACCGATGATGGCTCTGGCCTGCATCACATGGTCTATGAGGTTGTCGATAACGGCATAGACGAAGCTCTGGCGGGTCATGCTGATTTTGTTCATGTGAGACTCCACGCAAATGGCGCGGTTTCTGTGCGTGACAATGGCCGTGGCATCCCCGTTGATATTCACCCAGAGGAGGGGGTGTCGGCGGCTGAGGTGATCATGACGCAACTTCATGCGGGCGGTAAATTTGACCAGAACTCCTATAAAGTTTCGGGCGGGCTCCACGGCGTTGGTGTGTCTGTTGTGAACGCATTGTCCGTCTGGTTGGAATTGCGCGTCTGGCGCGACGGTAAAGAGCATTTTGCACGCTTTGAAAATGGCGAAACGACCCAGCATCTTGAAGTGGTCGGCCCGGCGCAAGAGACGGGAACAGAGGTGCGGTTTCTCGCCTCTACAGAAACATTTTCAAACCTTGAGTATGTGTTTGCAACACTAGAGAAGCGGTTACGAGAATTGGCATTCTTGAACTCTGGTGTGCGCATCATTCTGGAAGATGAACGGCCTGCGGACCCGATGAAGGTCGCGCTTTTTTATGAAGGCGGCGTGCAAGAATTTATCAAATATCTTGACCGTTCAAAAACTGCGCTGATGCCAGAACCGATCTATGTCACAGGGACACGAGAGGACATCACCATCGAAGTCGCCATGTGGTGGAATGACAGCTACAATGAGATGGTTCTGCCTTTCACCAACAATATCCCGCAACGCGATGGTGGCACCCATCTGGCGGGATTCCGCGGGGCGCTCACCCGTGTGGTTACGCGCTATGCGGGCGAAAGCGGTGTGGCGAAAAAGGAAAAGGTTACCATTACGGGCGATGACGCGCGGGAAGGGTTGACCTGTGTTTTGTCGGTAAAGGTGCCTGATCCGAAATTCTCTAGCCAAACCAAGGATAAGCTGGTCAGTTCCGAAGTGCGTCCCGTGGTGGAAAGTTTGGTCGGTGAAAAACTGTCCGAGTGGTTTGAGGAAAACCCAGGCGAGGCTAAAATCATCCTCGCCAAGATCGTTGAAGCGGCAGCGGCCCGCGAAGCCGCCCGCAAAGCGCGGGAGATTCGGCGTAAATCGGCCATGGACGTGAATTACAACGCCGCCAAGTTGAAAGATTGCTCTGAGAAAGACCCGTCCAAAACCGAGCTTTTCTTGGTTGAGGGCGACAGCGCCGGCGGGTCAGCCCAAACCGGGCGTGATAGGCGCACACAGGCGGTTTTGCCGCTTAGGGGGAAAATCCTGAACGTGGAACGCACGCGGTTTGATCGGATGCTGTCCAGCCAGGAAATTGGCAACCTGGTGATGGCGCTGGGCACAGGGATTGGGCGCGATGAATTTGATATCGAAAAACTGCGATATCATAAGATCATCATCATGACCGATGCCGATGTGGATGGCGCGCATATTCGAACGCTTTTGCTTACGTTCTTTTTCCGCCAGATGCCGCAACTGATCGAAGGCGGGTATCTTTATATCGCGCAGCCCCCGCTGTTCAAAGTGATGCGCGGACGCTCTGAGGTATATCTGAAAGACCAAGCGGCCCTGGACGATCACCTTATTGCCCAGGGGCTTGAGGGGGCTGTTTTGCGGCTAATCGATGGCGAAGAGATCGCGGGTGCCGATTTGGCACGTGTGGTGGAGGGCGCACGGGCCTTTGCGCGCGTGCTGGAGGCGTTTCCAACCCAGTATCCCCGCCATATCCTTGAACAGGCTGCCCTGGCCGGGGCTTTTGATCCAGAGGCCCAAGCTGACTTGGCCACCCTTGCAGACGCTGTGGCCCAGCGATTGGATAGGGTTGCCGTTGAATACGAACGCGGCTGGAGTGGGCGGATCACCCAAGATCATGGGATCCGCGTGGCGCGCGTGTTGCGGGGTGTGGAAGAGATCCGTACCCTGGATGGGGCCATGCTCCGGTCGAGTGAAGGCCGCAAACTTGCCGAGGTCACACGGCGCGCAGGCAATACTTATGAACACCCGGGGCAGTTTTTGCGCAAGGAACGTGTCATTTCGGTCCATGGTCCTCTGGATCTGCTGAGCGCTGTACTCGAAGAGGGTGAAAAGGGTCTGACGTTACAACGCTACAAAGGCTTGGGGGAAATGAACCCCGACCAGCTTTGGGAGACTACGCTTGACCCCGAGGCCCGCACGCTTCTGCAAGTGCGGATTGATGATCTGGCCGAAGCCGATGACATCTTTACCAAACTGATGGGGGATGTGGTCGAACCGCGCCGTATGTTTATTCAAGACAATGCCCTGAGTGTTGAGAACCTAGATTTTTAGCAAAAGAATTGCGTATAGGGGCGGTTATGAGCACCCGCCATCCGCTTTTGCCCACGTGTATGTAACAGATGCAGGAGAAAGGTGTTGTTCACAGGGTGTCATCCAGTTGGT
>CAWUJT010000072.1:0-13087 GCA_963922715.1 uncultured Thalassobacter sp. | reverse complement strand
CTCTGTCCAGTCCATCGGCTTGGAATAATGCGTCATCAGAAACACAAAGCGGATCACCTCACCCGGGATGCCTTGGTCGAGCAAATCCCGCACGGTGAAGAAATTGCCCAAGCTTTTGGACATCTTCTTGCCCTCGACCTGCAGCATCTCATTATGCAGCCAGTAATTCGCCATGCGTTCCGTGCCATGGGCGCAAGCGCTCTGGGCGATCTCGTTTTCATGGTGCGGGAACAGCAAATCGTTGCCACCCCCGTGGATGTCGAATGTCTCCCCCAGAAGGGCCGCGCTCATGGCCGAGCATTCGATATGCCAGCCAGGGCGGCCCCGGCCCCACGGGCTCTCCCATCCGGGCAGATCGGGCGCAGACGGCTTCCAGAGCACGAAATCCATCGGATCTTCTTTGTACGGGGCCACATCTACACGGGCACCTGCGATCATGTCCTCCACCGAACGCCCTGACAGTTTGCCATAGGCGGCATAGCTGCGCACCCGAAACAGCACATGGCCCGCGGCGGCATAGGCGTGGTCTTTGGCGATTAGGTCTTCGATCATCGCGATCATCTGTGGGATGTAGGCGGTGGCGCGCGGCATATGGGTGGGCGCGAGCGTGCCCAGGGCGGCCATATCGTCCAGAAACCACTGGGTTGTCTTAGCCGTGATTTCTGCAATCGGGCGTCCTGTTTCCGCCGCCCGCGCGTTGATCTTATCGTCCACATCGGTAAAATTACGCACATAAGTGACGTGGTCAGGGCCATAGACATGGCGCAGCAGGCGAAAGAGCACATCAAACATGATTACATTGCGCGCATTGCCCAAATGCGCGCGGTCATAAACCGTCGGCCCGCAAAGGTAGAGACGCACATTGTTTGGATCGATCGGAACAAAGGGCGCGACCTTGCGGGTCAGTGTGTTGCGCAGGCGGATCTCAGTCATAAGCGGCGTCCTCATAGCCTAAGTGTGACGCAGGCCTGGCCTATTGATCAATACGAAAAAGAAACCCTGCCTGCTGGTGCTCAGCAGTTGCAAATACAACGTGGAATACAGGTTGAACGGGTCATGTATTTTGCATTACGCGTGAAAGAACACAGGGTCAAGCGGGTTGATATGAGATATCGCGGCTATCACGCCCCTCAACCTATAGGAAAGGGACACCAAATGAAACTCTCTGACCGCGTCACCGGGTTGACCGGCGGCGGCTCCGATGGATGGGATTTGTTCTACCGCGCCCGCGCTATGGTGGCTGCGGGCGAACAGATCACAGAGTTGACCATTGGCGAGCACGATATTCGGACCGACACCACAATCCTAGAGGCGATGCACGCCAGTGCCCTAGACGGCAACACAGGCTATGCGCTTGTGCCTGGCCTGCCCGCCCTGCGCGATGCCGTGGCCGCGCGCATTCAAGAGCGCACCGGCGTGCCCACCACGCGGGAGAACGTCCTGATTACGCCCGGGGGACAGGCGGGGCTCTTTGCCGCCCATTCCGCCGTGCTCGATCCCGGTGACACCGGGCTCTATCTCGATCCTCATTACGCCACCTATCCCGGCACCATCCGTGCCACAGGCGCCACAGCCGTCGCCCTTTCCACCCGCCCCGAGGCTGATTTTCAACCCAGCCTTGCCGATTTGCACCAAGCGCCCCCGGCACAATCTCTGTTGGTGAATTCACCCAACAATCCCACAGGGGTTGTCTACGCGCGTGACACACAGGACGCGATTGCGCGCTTTGCGACAGAACGCGACCTCTGGCTGATCTCTGATGAGGTCTATGACACGCAAGTGTGGGAGGGCGACCATATCTCCATGCGCAGTTTACCAGATATGGCAGAGCGCACCTTGGTGGTGGGCTCTTTGTCGAAAAGTCATGCGATGACCGGAAGTCGGATCGGCTGGGTGGTGGGGCCTGCCACAGCAATTGCGCCGCTGATCACCCTGGTCACACATACCACCTATGGCGTGCCGGGATATATCCAAGACGCCGCGATTTTTGCGCTGGCCCAAGGTGCCGGATTGGAGACGCAGATTTCCGCCCCTTTCCAGCGTCGGCGTGCCCGCGTCCTGGCGCAAATCGCTCAGCAAAATCTGCTGCGCGCGATCCGGCCCAGCGGCGCGATGTATGTGATGTTGGATGTGCGTGCCACCGGGCTTTCGGGCGAAGCGTTTGCAACAAAGCTGCTGGAGGACGAACGCATTGCCGTGATGCCGGGCGAAAGCTTTGGACAGGCGGCGGCGGGACATATCCGCGTGGCGTTGACTGTTGAAGATACAGCGCTTGAAGCGGCCATAGACCGCCTGCTCAGCTTTGCACAAAGATGCACCCAAACACTGTGAATTATGAAAAGCTGCCCGATTTTCGGCGGTGCGGTGGTTTGCGACGGGGTATGATAGGATATGTTGTTGTTTCAAAGACCCAAAAATGAGACACTCTATGCCGCCCTTTTGGCGCGTAACAGTGCGTATGAGGGGCAGATTTGGGTGGGTGTCACCTCCACCGGCATATTTTGCCGCCTCACCTGCCCAGCCCCAAAACCAAAGCCAGAAAATTGCCGCTGGTTTGACAGCATCGCGGCTTGTGTCGCAGAAGGGTTTCGCCCCTGTAAACGCTGTCATCCCGCCGGAACACCACCCCCTTTGGTGACTGCCTTGCTGGCGAACCTAGAGGCAAGACCCACAAAGCGCTGGCGTGAAGCTGATCTTATTGCCCTAGGACACGATCCATCTACCGTGCGCCGCACCTTCAAACGCACCTTTGGGGTGAGCTTTCTTGACATGGCCCGCCAGCGCCGCTTGCAAGCCGGTATGAAGACATTGGCCTCTGGCGGCAAAGTGATTGAGGCACAACTTGACGCAGGCTTTGAAAGCGCCTCTGCCTTTCGCGGCGCGTTTGCCACGCTGCTGGGGGTGGCCCCTGGCGAGATGCGCAAAGCGGCCCGTCTGCAAGTGGATGTAGTGGACACACCCTTGGGGCCGATGGTGGCGGTGGCAGATCAAACACACCTCTATCTTTTGGAGTTTATCGACCGCAAGGCTTTACGCCGCGAACTCAAAACCTTGGCCAAGGATGCCAAAGGCGATATTGGCTTTGGGACTCCAACCCCAATCCAACGCATATCTCAGGAACTTGCACAGTATTTCAAAGGCCACTTGGCATATTTCCAAACCCCACTGGCCACAGGGGGTACGCCTTTTGCGCGCTCCGTCTGGGAGGCGCTGCGCAAGATTCCAGCGGGCGAGACCCGCAGTTACAGCGATATTGCCACCGTCATCGGACGGCCCAGTGCCGTGCGCGCCGTGGCCCAGGCCAATGGCGCAAACCGTCTGGCTATTGTGATCCCCTGCCACCGTGTGATTGGGGCAGACGGCAGTTTAACAGGCTATGGTGGCGGGCTCTGGCGCAAAGATCGGCTTATCTCATTGGAACACAGCTATAGGAGACCGTCATGACATCAGACCTCAAACAGCAGTTTCGTGCCCTGCACCGCCCCGGTCAGCCCTTTGTCATGCCCAATGCCTGGGATCGTGGCTCGGCCCGGATTCTGGCGGGCCTTGGGGCACAGGCCATTGGCACAACCTCTGCCGGATATGCCCAAACGCGCGGAGAACTTGATATGGGCAATATCACGCGCGATGAAATGCTGGCGCATTGCGCCGATCTGGCCGCTGCTGTGGGTGTGCCTGTCTCGGGCGATCTCGAAGACGGCTATGGCCCCGCACCGGAGGACTGTGCAGAAACCGTGCGTCTGGCGGCGGAGGCAGGGCTGGCCGGGTTATGCCTGGAAGATGTCGCCCCGGACACAAGTGCCTATCCGTTTGATTTGGCGGTTGAGCGCATGCGCGCCGCCGCAGAAGAGGCGCAAAATCACAATCTATTTCTTGTGGCCCGCGCGGATGGGGTGATGCATGCGCGCTATGCGCTCTCTGAAGCTTTAGAGCGCGTGCGCGCCTTCGTGAATGCAGGCGTGGATGGGATTTATGTGCCGATGCCGGGTGGGACCGCCTGCGATCTAAACGCCCTAAAGGCTGTCTGTGCGGAAAGTTCGATCCCCGTAAATGCCCTGGCAGCAGGGCCTTGGACGGATGTTTCTTTGGCGGAGTTCGCAACCTGCGGCGTGGCGCGGGTGTCTTTGGGCAGTGCTTTGGCACGGTACCTCTTGGGCGCATTGGAAACCGTGGCTCTGAAAACCCTGGAGGGCGATTTTTCTGCCCTCAGAAATGAGATGTCTTTTACGCGACAGTCAGATCTGTTAGCAAAAGCCACGGCGTCAGACCCAACAAAGCCGTAACGACATAAAAAACCGCCGCACTCAGGGGATGAGGCGGCGGCAGGTGGCACCAAATCAGATCAATGGGGTCGTGACAGCAACCCAAAACAGGACAGGCAAATCCATACAACGCAACACGTCGCTCAAGGGCGAAATGTCTCTACGATCCTGAGTGGTGCGGCAGAAAACGCGTGATCAAAGCACAGCAGGCAGGTGCAGCATCGCCAGAATGAGCGTGACAACCCAACATCCAACCAGAGTGTCTATAAACAGACAATCAAACTCGGCTCTCGTCATTTTGAATAAAAATCGTCCCATGTGTACCTCACTTGTTTTTTATTTGTTCTCATATATTCTCATCCATGTAAAGAACTTTATAAGAACAAATCGGAACAAAGTGATTTATCCCGTCTTATATAGTTCTAAGGCTTGATTGTGATCGAGCAGCCATAAAAGCGTCCGCACATTCTGACTGCGCGTCGTTTCAAGGTTTGGATCAACCCCGATCAAATGACGCGCGTCGCGTTGCGCGGTTTGCAGCAAATCCATCTGCCGTTCCAGATCGGCAACACGAAACCTCGCCACCCCTGATTGCGCCGTACCCAACACATCCCCCGCCCCGCGGATCGCCAGATCAGCCTCGGCCAAAGCAAAGCCATCTTCTGTTTCCCTCAGAAGGTGCAACCGCTTTTCGGCGGTTTGTGTTAGCCCCGCGCCATACAGCAGCAGGCAGCTGGAGGCCACGCTGCCGCGTCCGACGCGCCCGCGCAGCTGGTGAATTTGGCTTAGCCCAAAGCTCTCTGCGCCCTCAATCACCATGATCGAGGCATTGGGCACATCGACCCCCACCTCAATCACCGTTGTGGCCACCAACAGCCGGGTTTGACCCGCCACAAACGCCTGCATCGCGGCATCTTTGTCTTCTGCGGGCAGTTGACCATGGACCAATCCGACCTTTTGCTCCCCAAACTGTGCCCGGAGATGGGCAAAGCGTTTTTCGGCGGAGGCCGCCATCATCACCTCGCTTTCTTGCACCAAAGGACACACCCAATAGGCCTGTGCACCTTGGTCAATGGCATGGTGGAGACGGGCGATGACCTCATCCCGACGCTCTTCGGGGATCAGAACAGTGCGGACCGGCGTGCGCCCTGGGGGCTTTTCATCCAGTACAGAGAGGTCCATGTCCCCATATTGTGTTAAGGCCAGGGACCGGGGGATCGGTGTTGCGGTCATCACCAGCACGTCCACGCGGGCCCCTTTTTGGCCCAAGGCCAACCGTTGCCGCACACCAAAGCGGTGTTGTTCGTCAATCACGGCCAAGCGCAGATCGCAAAACTGGACATCTGCTTGGAAAAGCGCGTGTGTGCCCACAAGAATATCAATCGTGCCGGTTTGCAACTGCGTCAATTTCTCGGCCCGCGCCGTGCCTTTGTCCCGGCCTGTCAGAAGGGCAATGCGCAGGCCCGCGGGTGCTGCAAGCGCGCTGAGCGCCGCAAAATGTTGCCGGGCCAGCACATCTGTGGGTGCCATCAACGCCCCTTGTCCACCGGCTTCCACAGCCGCCGTCAGGGCCAGAAGCGCAACAAGCGTTTTGCCCGCACCCACATCGCCTTGCAAAAGCCGGTTCATCCGCTGTGGCCCCGCCATATCGGTGGTGATTTCCGCAACCGCCCGACGCTGCGCGCCTGTGGGTTGAAACGGCAAGGCCTCTAGGATTTTCTGTTGCCGCAGCCCCGTGCCCTGTGTTGCGACCCCGGCACGTGTACGAACGCGCGCGCGTAAAATTCCAAGCGTCACTTGATGTGCAAAAAGTTCATCATAGGCCAACCGCTGGCGTGCAGGCGTCATCAGATCAAGATCGCGCATGGCAGATGGTGTATGGACCTGGTGCAGAGCCGTCGTAAAATCCGGCCAACCTTTTTGCGTCAGCAATGGCGTATCATGCCACTCGGGCAGGTCAGGCACGCGCGCGCGCGCAGCCGTAACCGCCTTTGACATCGTCTTTTGTGTGACACCCGCCATCAACCCATAGACGGGCTCAAACGTCGGCAGCTCTGCAAACTGAGATGGATCAAGCACATGGTCTGGATGAGGCATTTGTATTGTGCCGTCGAAAATCTCTGCCCGGCCAGAGATCAATTTCTGCGCGCCCACGGGAAAGAGCCGCTCTAAACCTTCATAGCGGGCGTGAAAATACACCACCTGAAAGCTCAGCGTTCCATCGTGCACAATGATCCGATGCGGACGCCCCTTTCTGGGCGCAGGCAGGTGGCGCTCAACCGTGACTGTAACTGTGACCACATTGGGCAAAGGGTGGCCTTGAACGGTGGGCACAGGCCGACGATCAATCACACTATGGGGCAGATGAAACAGCAGATCGACCACACGGCCCAATCCGCCGCGTTCCAGGGCTTTTGCGATTTTCGGCCCAACTCCGGGCAAGACCTCGACGCTGGCAAACAGCGGAAACAGAATTTCGGGCCGCCCGGCCATCGCTCAGGCCCCGATCAGCGCCAGCCACGCGTCCTCATCAATCACACGGATCCCAAGATCGGCGGCTTTCTTGGCCTTAGAGCCCGCCCCCGGCCCCGCAATCACCAAATCGGTTTTGGCAGAGACCGAGCCCGCCACCTTTGCCCCCAAACCTTCGGCCCGGGCTTTGGCTTCGGCCCGCGTCATCCGTTCCATGGTGCCTGTAAACACAAGGGTTTGCCCGGTGATGGGACTTTCTTCCACCACCGGCGCCTCTGCTGGTAGAACGGTCAGATATGCCAAAAGCCCTTCAATCGCCGCCCGCTCGGCCGGTTGGGCCAAGCTGGTGGTGAGTGCTTGGGCTAAAACAGGGCCTACGCCATCAATGCTGAGCAAATCCGCCCAAGCCGCGCTATTTTGATCCTGTGCGGCATCCATTGCGACGACAAAAGCGGCCCAGGTTTCATAGTGTTGGGCCAAAAGCACCGATGTGCTTTCGCCCACGTGCCGAAAGCCCAAGGCGAAAATCAACCGCCCCAAGGGGATTTGCCGCCGCGCATCAATCGCGTCAAACAGGTTGGCAGCAGATTTCTCGCCCCAGCCCGGTTTGTTCTTGAGCGCCTGCAAGCCGTCTTCATATCGCGCGCGCAGGGTGAAAATGTCCGCAGGCTCCTTGATCCAGCCGTCGGTATAGAATTGCTCCACCTGTTTGGCACCCAGCCCCTCGATATCGAACGCCGCGCGAGAGACGAAATGGCGCAGCTTTTCCACCTGTTGGGCCGGGCAAATCAGCCCACCGGTGCAGCGGCGCACCGCATCGCCCGCTTCGCGGATCGCGTCAGAGCCACATTCAGGACAACACGTAGGAAAGACATAAGGCCGTGCATCGCCGGGACGTTTGGACAGATCCACATCCGCGATTTTTGGAATCACATCGCCGGCGCGATAAACCTCCACCCAGTCACCCACACGGATGTCTTTGCCATCCCGGATCAGATGGCCATTGCCGTCAAGTCCTTTGATGTAATCCTCATTATGCAATGTGGCGTTTGACACCACAACACCTCCAACGGTCACAGGGGTCAAACGCGCCACGGGGCTGAGCGCACCGGTGCGGCCCACTTGAATGTCAATCGCCTCTAACCATGTCCAGGCACGCTCTGCTGGGAACTTATGGGCAATCGCCCAGCGCGGTGTGCTGGTGCGCAAGCCCAAGCGCGCCTGATAGGTGAGATCGTCAACCTTATAGACCACACCGTCAATGTCATAGGGCAGCGTGGCGCGCTTTTGCTCGATCACACGGTAATGGGCCAACGCGTCCTCTAGGCGCACGGCATGCAGGGTCAACGGATTGGTGGAAAATCCCAACGCCGCAAGCCGCGCAATCGCAGCACTTTGGGATGGGGCCAGCGGCGCAGAAAGCTCCCCCCAGGCATAGGCGAAAAACCGCAGCGGACGGGCCGCCGTGATGGTGGCATCAAGTTGACGCAAAGACCCCGCCGCCGCGTTGCGGGGGTTGGCGAATGTCTTGTCGCCCGCCTGCTCTTGCCGGGTATTGAGGGCCGCGAAATCTTCATGGGTCATATAGACCTCACCACGCACCTCGAGCACATCGGGGGCCTCTTGCAACGTCTGAGGGATGTCGCTGATGGTGCGAGCATTGGCGGTCACGTTTTCGCCAACCGTCCCATCACCGCGGGTGGCGGCCGTCACCAGCTGCCCCTGTTCATAGCGCAGCGACAGTGACAGGCCATCGATCTTGGGCTCAACCGTCAGGGCCAGCGGTGCCGCGCCTTCAAGCCCCAAGAACCGCCGCAGACCATCGACAAAATCCACGATGTCGTCCTCTGAAAACCCATTGGCCAAAGACAGCATCCGCCGGGCATGGGTGTGTTTGACAAAGCCCTCCGCAGGGGCCGCACCGACCTGGTTAGACGGGCTATCGGAAAGCGCAAGATGGGGAAACCGCGCTTCAATTGCCTGATGACGGGATTTGAGCGCATCATAATCTGCGTCTGTGATGTCGGGCGCATCATGGGTGTGATAGGCTGTATTGGCCGCCGCAATTTTTTCCGCCAAGGCCTGCAACTCATCCTTAGCGTCTGCTTCTGATAGTTCTTCAATGGCGCGCACATATCCCTCCAGACTCACCTCAGTCTCTTTAGGCCATGATGCCGCGTCTTGGTCCAGCCCCTTTGCGGACCCTTGTCTTGCGCTTGGCCAAGGTTTAGCCAGAACAAAGAGGAGAGAGCGATGTCAAAAACCTGGACGGCCCTGACCACCCTGCCCGGCCGAACACAGGCCGAAGCCCTGGGCCACGCCATAGAGACCCTTGCCCCCTATGGTGTGGGGGTGTTTGAGATGGAAGATGGATCTGGCCTTTGGGAAGTGGGCGCTTACTTTACCACAGCCCCCGATGCCGTGGCCCTGGCCCTTCTGGCCGCTGCTTATGATGCGGCGGAGTTCACAGTGTCTGAGGTGCCCGCGCAAGATTGGGTGGCCCATGTGCAACGGGGCCTGCATCCTGTAGAGGCCGGGCGGTTTTATATCTACGGCCGTCATGATGCCGGAACCGTTCCGCCTGGGAAAACGGGGCTGTTGATTGAAGCCTCCATGGCCTTTGGCACCGGCCATCACGGCACAACAATGGGCTGTCTGGGCGCCTTTGATGCCTTACTGGCGAACGGTTTGGTCCCGGGCCGTGTGGCCGATATCGGCTGCGGCACAGCCGTTCTGGCGCTGGCTGCGGCAAAGGTCTGGCCCTATGTGTGGCCGGTTTATGCCAGCGATATTGATCCGCTTGCCGTCGAAGTGGCGCATGTCAATGCCAAAGCCAATGATCTTGCAGAAGCGGTGCTGTGCCTTGAGGCTGCGGGGTTTGAACACCCCGCTTTGGCCCAAGCCGCGCCCTTTGATCTGATTTTCGCCAATATCCTCAAAGGTCCTCTGATCGACCTGGCCCCAGCCATGGCCGCCCATCTTGCGCCAAAGGGCCATGTGATCCTCTCTGGTTTGCTCACCCCGCAAGCGCAAGAGGTGATTGACGCCTACATCACAGTCGGGCTTGATCTACAAACCCACACTCAATGGGGGGAGTGGAGCACCCTTGTCCTAACGCGGTGATGCAGCGGCTTTCATCTTGCCATCGACCCAAGCAAGGCCTGCCAGGATGAGGCCGAGAAACAGGAAAGAACCAACGCGCGCAAGGCCCTGAAGATCTGCGGCATCCACCACCAGCGCTTTGGCGCAGGCTACCGCAATCAAGATAAGCCCCGCGCGACGGACAAAGGTTTGAACTTGCGCCGCTTGCCGCATAGAGGCCAGTAAACACACGCCCCCCAAAAGTACCGTCAAAAGCGTATAGGCCGTTTGCTCAGCATCATAGATGGGCCCTGTCAGCACAGCGCCATGGAAGGCTTGGCGCACCGCCATGTAAGGCCAAAGGAACACCAGTCCAAACCCTAGATATGAAATCAAACGCGCGTCGGGACTGCTTTGTGGGTTTACAACGTCAAGTGGCCATCGCTGTCCCAGCAGAAGAAGAAGCGCCCCCGGCATAAGATAGGTCAAAAGCAGACTGTTGAAGACAATCGTGCCGATTACACGTTCATCCATCCGAAAAACCGGGGCATAGACAACTGCAGAGACCAAAAGCCCAATGGCGGCCCCTACCACGACCCCTTCCCCACTGATCTTTATCCAGTGTCGCATGTCCTGTGGGATATGATCTGTCTCGCGCAATAATCCTAACAGAGAAACGCCCGAGACAAGATAGGTTAGCGCAACGATACTCAAAGACCAATGGGACGGCCCGAACCATGAAATGCCCGCCCCCGCCTCGACCCGAAAGAGTATCAGCGCCAGCGCGCTCGGCACAAGCAGCGTCAACGCAATGATGGCTGCTGTGTGAAGCCGGTCGCCTCGGCTTGTCAACAGAGTGAGTGCTGCAAAGGTCAAACTGACGCCCAGAAAACCCAACACCACCTGCACCCAAGGCGCTTCCCAAGCAAAGGGCAGACCGGGGAAAACCAACATCCGCGCTAGCATACCGCCCACACCCAGGAGCGCCGCAAAGCCAACATAGGGCAAGTTTAACCGCCGCTCGAGGACCACGCTCAGGACCAGCACCACACAGAGCGCAAGGGTCAAGGCAACCTCATCCAAGCTGACGGTCAGCGCAAGGGCGATCAAGCCCCCCGCGGCAATCGTATATAGCCCGGTTGGCTTCAGGTCTGGGGCTATCTTGGCCAACCAACTGGCTGCAAATGTTGCAAACGCCGCAAATCCCAAAAGGGCCAGTGCCCAAGGATATTGGCCTAAATGTTCCGCAGGCTGGGCAAAATACGCCAACGCCGCAGGACTAAGGCCCACAACCAAAGCCCCAAAGAACGCAAAGGCGAGCTTCCCTTCAAAGGCAAAGCGGTAAAGCCAAAGACACAGCCCCGCCGCCACCGCCAGACCGATTATGATCATCCAATCGGTCGCATGCACCCCGGCCACCAGAAGACAGAGTGTCACCAGGCCCAAGACCGGCACAGCCGACAGCTCCAGAAGTGGGCGGGTGCGGGCCAACGCCCAAACGCCACCCAAAGACAAGACAAACAATCCAACACCGGTCAGGAGCGTCAGGTTTGTTTCTGTCGGATAATCCGCAACCGCCTTAAACACATAGCTCACATATGCGACGATCAGTAACGCCAGCGTCCCTTTGGCGTTGGTGTGTTTATCCAGCGACCTGGAGTCAGGGCTCAGCAGAGATAAAACGCGTGTCGGAAGCTTTGGCAGCATCAGCAGCCCACCCCATAAAATCCCAATCACGCTGAAGAAAAAAATCACTTGCGGCAGAGTGCTGCTCTCTTCTGTGATCAAAACAATCGGAAGCCCGAGCCCCAAAGTAAGAACCCCTGCAAAGGGCAACAGACCATAAATCTTGCGATACCAAGCCAGTAAAACACCTGTGGCAAGCACAGCGATATAATAGGCAGGCGCAATCCAAGGCGCCCCGGGATCGGCCTGCAGCAGCCAGGGGGCCAAAGCCGCGCCAATCAGGCCAAATATCGTCAGGAAAATGTGATACCGTCCGCCTAAGGCAAGACCACCGACGGAAACCGCAACCAAGCACACAAAGGCAACGCCAGGATTGATCAGCCCATAAAGTGCCTCTGCCCCAAGGGCCGTGGCATAAAGCGTGACAAGACCGCCACCGGCAAACACAGAAGGCAATAAAGGATTATGATCGCTGCTGCGTTGCCGCATCCATTCCCCTGCGGCAATCAAGGCAAACCCTAAAAACGCCGCGCTTATAATCCGCACAAGCGGTGTAAGATAACCGTTTTCAATCCCGTAAATCACCAAATAGATCCCGGCAAGCGCCAAGGACACGGCGGCCGCAACGGCAATCCAATGTTGCAACATCCAGTCAATGATAGGGCTTGGTGCAGAAGATTTTGGGGGTTTTGGGTCCTGTGGTGTGAGCGGAGCCGACATCTGCCCCTCGGGCTGCTGCAAAGGCACACTCGGGGGTTTTGTGGTGATCTGGGGCTTTGGAGTTTGCTCTGCAACTGGGGGTGTCTGGGGAGATCCTGATGTCTCTGTGGGCTGTTCTAAGGCGTGTGATGGTGGTGCCGGCACAGCCTTCTGCTGTGCGGTCGCCTTGAGATCGGCGATCTCCCGCCGGAGCGTTCCAATTTGGACAAGGGCAACAAGCGCCATAACATGGCCTGCAAAAAATAGGCAAACTGCAAGAGCAACCAATAATCCCATAGTGTATATCTATCTATTTGAATATACGCCTATATTCCTTTGACAGGCACATCTGTCAAGATGCCCTCATGTCATGGCGTATTATGGACGCAATGAAGACACGTTGTAGAAAACACCGAATTCCGTGCCACGTCCTATGGCATAAACGGTATCGCCCTCCGAGAGCAGGTTACTGAATCCAGGGGGAGGGCCGCAAAGTGCGTCAATGAATAAATGTTATTAATAAGAATAAGGCTGTTGGTTTTACATAAAAAATCTACGATACTTGAAACTCCGTAAGCACTTTCTTAATCTCTGATGCTAGAAGAAAAAACCGTGTCTTCTTAGACCTTCTGTTTCGCAGTTTTTGCAGGATAATTTTCAGCTTACTAGAGTCTTCTGCAGGCAAATCATTGAGGACGTTTTTTCCATGAACAACAGCAATACTACCAGTGAAGGGAATTTTCGTTATTGGAAATCTTTCGTGTAATCTGGCATGAGTGCCGCCGCAATAGACAGTTGTAATCTTTCGACCGGTGATCGCCGGCTCCAATAATGAAACGAAAGCAGTCGGATATGACACTTTGTATTGTGCCATTTTGTTCTGCGTT